>JAJTHV010000041.1 GCA_021300095.1 Flammeovirgaceae bacterium
CAGCCGTAGAACGATCCAATTCACTGTAGGCATTCGCCAATAGAGTCGGTTCTGGTTGGTAAAGTGCCAATCCATTTTCTCCTGCTTTGTACTGACGGATCAAACTAAGATCATCCAAAATCCAAAAAGACCGACCTGATGTTGCTGCTATCAAATCATTTTGATGCACACGCAAATCGGTGATCGGTGTGATGGGTAAATTCAATTGAAACGCGGACCAGTCTTTACCTCCATTCCATGAAACAAAAATACCTAACTCCGTTCCTGCAAAAAGCAAATCTCTTCGCTTGTCGTCTTCGCGCACTACACGCGTAAACGCATTGTTCGGAATCCCATTGGTGATCTTTGCCCATGTTTTACCATAGTCAGTGGTTTTATATAGTCCTGGAGTATGGTCATTAAATTTATAACGCGTGGTAGCGATGTAAGCCGTAGCCTTATCGAAAGGTGATACTTCAATAGCATTTATCAAGCACTCTTGCAAACCAGTCGGAGTAATGTTTTGCCACGATGCTCCGCCATCGCGCGTGATATACACATATCCGTCATCGCTGCCGGTATAAATCACGCCTTTCTCATGTGGAGATTCAATCACATAACTTAATGTTCCATAATTCTCTGCACCTACGGCTTCGTTGGTATAAGGGACACCGGGTTTCCCTTGCTTGGACTTATCATTTCGTGTCAAATCCGGAGAAACTTCTTTCCAGGTTATACCCATGTCAGTTGTTTTCAACAGCAACTGAGAGCCATGATAAAATGCATTGGGCTCGTGCTTCGACCAGATAATAGGCGCATTCCAATTATAGCGGTACTTCATGTCTTTTGCATCGCGTCCCAAATATTCAATAGGTGCCGCCATGATGTTGGTACTTGCTTTTGCTTTCACATCCAACAGATCAATTGTGCCTTGATAACTTCCACCCATCACATAGCGTGGATCATCGGGATTGAATGCCAAAAAAGCACTCTCACCACCGGCTGAAAAAGTCCAGCTGGAAGTAGAAATGCCTCCACTCGCAAACTCACGACTGGCAATGGATACAGAGCTATTGTCTTGCTGGCCTGCATAGATGCGATATGGGAATTGATTATCTACGTTGATGCGATAGAACTGTGCGGTAGGCATGTTGTTTTGTGTAGACCATGTCTTACCTCCGTTCACTGTTACTGCTGAACCGCCATCATCAGAGATGATCATGTTTTTTGAGTTGCGTGGATTGATCCACAGGTTGTGATAATCTCCGTGTGTATTTGAAATGTTCTCCCAGGTTTTTCCACCGTCAATCGACTTTAAAGCAGGCGCACTCATTACATACAATGTCAATTCATCCAAAGGATCGGTGAAGAGTTCAATGTAATACCAAGCTCGTTGCAAAAGACGGTGATCGTTGGTCATGCGCGTCCAACTTTCTCCGGCATTTGTGGATACAAATAAACCACCCAGTTCTTTATCTGAATCACTTTCGACCAAAACATAAACTCGTTCTGAATTAGAGCGACAAACAGCCACTGCCATTTTACCTAATTGTGTTGGCAAACCCTTCTGAATTTTATTCCACGTAGCACCACCATCGGTCGATTTATACAAACCGCTGCCAGTTCCACCGCTGATTACCTTCCACGGTTGTCTTCCATATTCATTCATAGCGGCATACAAAATGCGTGGGTTGTTCATATCCATCGATAACTCTACACATCCGGTTTTGTCATCCACATACAACACATTCGTCCACGTGTTGCCTCCATCCGTAGATTTGTAAACGCCTCGCTCTTTGGAAGGACCATACAACGCACCTTGTGCCGCTACAAAAACAGTATTCGGGTCTTGTGGATGAATCGCAATGCGCGAAATATGTTGGGTAGGATCCAGTCCCATTTTCTTCCAAGTCTTTCCGGCATCGGTGGATTTATATACTCCGTCACCATGGTGTGTCATCACACCACGAACAGCATGTTCACCCATCCCCACATACACAACGTTCGGATCACTTTCGGAAACAGCAATGGCGCCTACTGATCCCGTTTTAAAATATCCATCGGAAATATTTTTCCATGAAATACCTAAGTCGTCTGTTTTCCAAACTCCACCTCCGGTTGTTCCCATGTAATACGTATTGATATCGCCCACCACACCGGTGGCCGTTACCGATCGCCCTCCCCGAAAGGGACCAATGTTGCGCCACTTGACAGGGCTAAAGTAAGCATTGAAGTCGGTAGCAGGCACAACAGGCAATGCTTCCTTTTTGGGTTTTTGTGCAGAAGCGCTAATCACCAAAGTGATAGAGAGCGCCAAGAATAGCGGTTTGCGGATCATAGTAATTAGTTAAGGAAATAAATATAAGAGATATTCTATTGCCAATCCGAAAAATGTGACAGGTGGAGCAACGACTTTCTGCCTGCGCATTGCCATTTCAAAAAAAGCAGTAGAAAGAAATTTCTATTCCGGAAAAGCCACCTAGAAGAACGGAAACGGCATGTTTCTGAAATCCAATTACCAAGGCATGGCTATGAATTTATTGCTGTTGCTGTTGGCGTTGCAGGTAAGCGTCATACGTTTCAAATACTCCTTTATTGAAACGCATTTGCTGCTCAGGCGTAAATGGTTTGAGTTTCAATTCTTCTTCTGTAAACGGCAGTGCGCTGAACTGAACCGACACTTCTAAAAGATGTTCCAGGGAGCCTTTGTAAGTTCCCTTCACAGGGGTACAATCGGTAAAACTTCTTCCCACTGCTAAGCGAACGTGCCGCTCACCCGCCATACATTTGTTGGTTGGGTCAATACCTATCCAGCCTATATCAGGCAACCATGCTTCCACCCATGCGTGCGTTGCCCCTTCTCCGCGCCACTCACTGGAGCCCGGGCAAATATATCCGCTCACATACCGACAAGGAATATCCTGCAAGCGCATCATGTACAAAAGCAAGTGAGCAAAATCCTGACAAACTCCCGCACGCAATTTCCACAGCTCATCAATATCGGTTTCGATCGTGGTGACCCCTTTTTTATATTCAAAAGTGGTGTAGATGTAATCCGACAATCGTAGCAATTCATCCAGTGGATGGAATTGTTTATTGATGACCGATACAGATTCAATATCCTTCTGGTAATGGGTAGCTTCAGCCCGCAGGTAATCGTGAAAATCTGTTTTTATTTCCTCGTTGGCCAACTGTTTCCACACCTCGACAGCAGGTTGCTGCGGAGGCAAGAATGGCGCCAGCATTTCCACGCGTATAAAACTTTCAATCGAAAGCGCCTGATGTGGTTTAATGATCGAAAAAAAACCGGATGTATTTTCAAAATAATCAGGCAACTCAAATACTTCCGGTTGATGCGAAATCTCCAGCCGGTGCTCGATCACCCGCTGGTGCTGATCATGCAATGGATATAATTTTATTTGATTCGCAGAATCTACCACCCAATCGGTATACTGATAATGTGTACGGTGGTGAATATAAAATACAGGCATTGATACGTATCGAAATTAAGAATAACCAAAGTAAACCATTGCCAATCGGGCATTCAGGTGATTAAACTGTTGGCGAATATCAGGAATTAATTTTTCAATTACAGATATATTATTCTCTTGTTGATAGGTATTCATGGATTGTATCAGTTTCTGTAGCAACTCTTCTATTTCCTGAAAATGTTGCGGCTGTGAAAAATCAGCTAAACGCTGAAAATAGCGAAGCATTTGAGCCAAACTGTAACTGATCGAGTGTGGAAATTGCGTGTTAAATAAAACCTGATGTATGACTTCCTTCGCGTTCAATGCGTTTTTATAGTATTTGGTATGAAACTCATATCCTGAAAGAGCATACAGCAGGTATTTCCAATGCACGGTTTCAACCTCTGCCTTCACCATTTGCTTGCGTTTAAACTCTACGATCTCCAGGTTTTGCAAGCACCGCTCCATATACTTTCCTAAATTTAAAAAAGTATACCCTTCACCACGATTCATCGTAACATCCAGGGTGCCATAGAAAATAATACTGTCGCGCAACAAAAAATCCAGCGCAGTTACCGGATCATTATTCATGATCAGGTCTTCTGTTTTTGGTTCTAAGATATGGTGGTAATAATCATTGAGTGCCTGCCATAATTCTTTGGTGATGTAATCTTGCACAGAGCGCGCATTCTCACGCACACGCACGATGTTCGTAAACACAGAGCATTCATGCGGACGGCTCAACAATAAATGATGTAACGCCTGGCGGTAATTCTCAACTTTAATTTTTTGCTCAGGTTGATCGCTACCAAATGAATCCGCCAGCAACTGCCAGTTATAGTCGAGCAATTCATCTTGCGAAGCAATGTAATCGGTGCGCAAGAGGCGCAATAAGTTATCGGTGCGCTCCAGATAACGGGCCATCCAAAAAACAGAATCGGCAACTCTACTTAACATACTTCCTCATGTGATGAATCTTATAACTAATCAATTACCCCAACACCCACGTATCCTTACTTCCACCGCCTTGCGATGAATTAACCACCAACGAGCCTTCGCGCAAAGCCACTCGCGTCAATCCGCCTGGTACGATCTCGATTCCCTGCGGGCCGTACAACGCAAATGGGCGCAAATCCACATGGCGCGGTTGAATTTTATTATTGATAAAACAAGGCACCGAAGAAAGTTGAATCATGGGCTGCGCAATAAACTGTCTCGGGTTTTTCTCAACCTCCGATTGGTAAGCCAAAATCTGTTCATCACTCGCTGCGTGCCCCATCAGCATTCCATAGCCTCCACTTTCGTTGGTTTTCTTGATAACCATTTTTCGGATCTGCGAAAACACCAAATCAAAATGCTCGCGATTGTCCATGTAATAGGTAGGTACCGTTTTGAGAATGGGTTCTTCGTTCAGATAATATTTGATCATGCTGGGCACATACGTATACACCGCCTTGTCATCGGCCACGCCATTGCCGGGCGCATTGATGATGGCCACATTGCCGGCACGATAAGCGTAGTACAATCCGGAAACACCCAGCATGCTGTCGGGGTTGAAGACGAGTGGGTCGAGATACTCATCATCGACTCTTCGATAGATCACATCTACTTGCTTCAAACCGGCTGTTGTTTTCATGTACACTTTTGTGTTGTGCACCACCAAGTCGCGACCTTCTACCAACTCCACTCCCATCAATCGCGCAAGTGTTGTATGTTCAAAATAGGCGGAGTTATAAATTCCCGGTGTCAACAACACTACGGTTGGATTACTCGTTTGCCGATTGGAAAGCGCTAGTAAATTTTTAAGCAAGAGATCCGGATAATCTTTCACCGAACGAACATTGTTCTTTGGCAATAAGCCCGGAAAAATTCGGTAGGTCATGTTTCGGTTCTCCAACATGTACGACACTCCCGATGGTGTGCGCAGGTTATCTTCTAACACATAAAAAGAACCATCGCTGTCGCGGATGAGGTCGATGCCGGAGATGTGCGTGTAAATATCAAAGGGCACATCTACGTTCACCATTTCCTTCAGGTAATTTGGGCACGAGTAAATAAGCGATGCCGGAATAATTTTGTCTTTAATGATCGACTGTTCGTGATAAACGTCTTTCAAAAAAATATTGAGAGCTTTGAGTCGCTGGCGGATACCCGCTTCAATGTGTGCCCACTCAGCTCCGGTAATGATCCGCGGAATAATATCAAAAGGAAATATTTTCTCGATTCCCTCACCATCGCTATAAACGGTGAAAGTAATACCTTGGCTCATAAAGAGCTTTTTGGCCAGCTCATCTTTTTGGGTCAAATCACCAAGCGATGCTTTTTCGAGGCTCTCCAAGAATACCTGATAGTGCTTTCTGATTTCATCGTGTGCCTGCATCTCATCCCATGTACCGGGAGGTGACTGATAGCCGGAAAGAAAATTAGTGAATGACATTTCTCTAAAGATACTAATCAGACTCAAACCTGCAAGAGGCCCGAACGAGAAATTATACTTGTTCGATCTAAAACTAAAACGAAACCGTTTGCAACTTTACTAAAAAAAACGGTGCCGGGTTTGTTCGACCCCGACACCGTGAACCCTAACTAATAAAATCTCTTTTAGTTCGCTCCGTCTGTCATCGCATAGTTTACTGTATAACCTCCCACTCGTTTACCAAGCGATAATCCCTCTTTACAATCCGAGCGATAGTGAATCGCACCATACAAGCGTGAGTTAGAAGCTTCATCTGCCATACTATTAAAACCCGTGGTTCCTTGCGGGAATAGATAAGACAACACCGCAGCCGCTGATGCGGAAAATGTAGAGTGCCCCGAAACATACGCAGGGAAGTTTGGAATACCTGTGGTTGTTTTGATTGAAGGATCGAGTTGTGTTGGACGCGGATTGAAATAGAAGTACTTCGTATTCCAGCAAGCTACTGCAGCATCGTGCATCGCCATATTGAGCAAAGCAAACGCACGCGCAGCACGCACTTCACTCAACTTCGCATCGCGAATGAATTCTTCTGCTATGTCATTCCAGTGTCCAGGAGGAGTATACGTTCCTGCACCATCAGCCCACTTATGCACAATGGCCATTTGCTCACGGGTTACGCCCGAAGCGTAACGTTTCACCTCGGCAAGCTCTTGCTTCATCTGATCGGATGAGGTGGAAGGTGGTGGCAACGGACGCTCACTCACAACTTGTGCTGGCGTCAGGTTCCATGCTTTTACATTTCCGAAAAACGGAAGCATCGGAGGGCGACTAGGCACATCCAAACTAATCCAAGGAATTTCACCCTTGGCGATCGCATCATTCTCAAACGCCTTCCATTGCGCAGGTGTCCCAATAGCGGCACCCATTCCATCCGTCCTGAATCGTCCGGTTCCTGCTGCGGTAATAAATCCAGCCACCGACTTACCTAAATTTAATCCGGCAGTAATATCACTTGAAGTTGCTCTTCCCGACCACAACGCTGCGTTGCGCTGATCTGCCGCCAACTTGGTGATTTCTTCTACTGAAGCTGGAAATAAAACTTTCAACATTTCCGCAGCCGCTCCAGACATCGTTGCATCTTCGGATGGATACGGAGGTAAATCAATTTTTGGCATCAACGCTTGCACACCGTTGTCCACTTCATAAGGTGAATCGGGCCGGGTGGTTTTATACAGATCTTTGTAATACCATGCAGCCTTTAACGCATCATAGATAGCGACACTTACATAACTATAAGCACGTGCGGCATACGGTGGATTAGAAAATGGAAACTGTGGATTGCTGAATGGGTTTTCCGCGTCCGGTATAGGATAACTTCCATCGGGATTTGGAACCGGAGGCAAATTGTATTGCGCTACCAGTTTACGAAAGATTTGATTCCAGCGTAACACACCGCCTACACTCCAATACTCGATGGTTTTCTTCTGGTCAGATGTCAATTTGCTCTGAATATCTTTTAGTGAAGCCAGTTCGGATAAATAAGCAGCTGAATTAGTAGACGTTGGTGCTGGAACGGAAATCTGATTGTTGGAAGTTAAAACAACCGGCAACCAGGTGCCTGCATTCGCATCCACGTTCGTTGGCACATAGGGATACAGTGCTTCATTTCCGGTAATGTCCTTGCAGCTAAATGGCAATAAGACTAGGATCAGTGCAACGGCAAATAAGCGTGTAGTAAATAGCTTCATATCAATTATTGATTTTCTTTATTAGCAAAATGAAAAGTGTAAAGTATGCCGCCCATGACGCTGAACGACTGGCCTACATTGAGGCCGTCTAAGGTGTATGAAATCTGAGCACGCACCGCAAAATTTTTAGGCTTGGGTAAATAGTACATTCCTAAAACACCCACTTTCAAAAAATTCATTCGGTTCGAAACAAAGGGCATATCTTGCCTGCGAATATCCCCACCGCCCAATGTGTTTTGTTGGGTCAAATTGATTTCTGTTTGTAAGGCATTTTTGTGGTAACCGATGCTATAGGTTGATGTGAATTGATTGGGCATCCACACCTGATTGGTAAAGTAGATGTTCCCATCTGTATAATACGATGGTCGATCCAGCGAAACATTGCTTCGCCATACATACGAGCCCGAAGCGCTTGCATACCATCCCTCGTTCAGCCGAAACGCAGCAGTTACCCGACCGGCAACTGTGGTGCTCTGCAAGCCAATCGAAAGTGGCAAATAATCAGGGGTATAATTGGTAAGTGGTGTTGAAAATGCGCCAACACCAAATGCTGAAAATTTTCCGGAAGCCAATTCCTTCTCTGCAAATTGATATTTAATAGCCAGTGTCAAATCCTGAATACCATCCAACCCAACCAACGTGCCACCGCTGGCGCTGGTCTTCACATACGGTGCCATGGCAATCAGATTGATCTTATCAGTCAATCCATAATTACCCACCCACATCAATTGTGTGGTGGTAAGTGTGCCAATGTTTTGGTTATCTCTTTTTAGCGATCCCTCCCAATAGTCTTTCCATTGATCGTGTGTGTACATAAACCCAGTGCAGAAATCCTTCTTCGGCATCATCAGATGGTCGGTGATTGTTTGCGCGGTGGCTGAACAGAGCGAAGCAATCGAAATACTCACGGCAAGTAAATATCTTGTCATAGCTAGAAAATGGTTTAAGCGCATATCACTTGCATGACATGCATGGTAGAATAAAAGATTACCTCGTAGCCAAACAGCTACTACAGTTGATTAAAAATGATTGATTGAAATTAATCGCATCCGGATGGACGCAAAATGAAAAGAAACTTAGGCCTCGGGAGGCTGCACAATGTGCTGGTTATATTGAAAACTATAAAGGTCGATCAATGAAATTGCCGGAGTGGTTGAAAAATCCCAGCCATATGTTACTCGCTCAAGAGCGGTTGTGCACGAAATAAAATCTTTGGCAAATGGTGTTATTGTTTTTGTGCTTTGCTTCGCACTGAAAGGTTTATCTGTAAACGTCTTTACATAATCGGCCAGTGCCTGGTTGATGGTTTGCGTTTGCTGATCTTTTACGCAAACAATATACAAGGTATCACTTTGCAACTTCTGTTTCACCAATCGGTACACTTGGCCTTCGTGTTCAAATTCTCCATCCACACGCTCATAATCTCTGGAGTCGGTAGCATAAGGAATCGTAATCGGAACTTTAATTGTCACTTCCTGCTGATCGTAGTTTTCATTGTCAAATTGCTGACGTAGGGCAACTTCGGAAGAGAATCGCAAACCCACAAAAACGCCATAATAACCTACCACATTGAGCAGGAATATCACGAGCAAAATCAGGGTAATGGTTCTTTTCACAATTTCAAATGTAGAACTTTCAATCAGAAAACCAAAAAAATTGAACACGGCTTCTAACTTAATCGAACCGAATGGCCTTCACGGGGCTAATTTTCACCATCCAGTGCGCGGGCAATAAAAGCACCAGCGATACAATTCCAAAAATGATCAGGTTCAGCACAATCACCGTCCACACCGACCATTCAATCGGCACATAACTCACATAATAGTCATGCGGGTTTAGTTTCATAATCTTAAATTGATCCTGCACCCAGCACAAACCAAGGCCTATAAAGTTTCCCCACACTAGGCCACGAGCAATCAAACTCATGCCACTGTACATAAATACCGACCGCACCGTTTGGTTGGTGGCACCCAGCGCTTTCAGCACCCCCACCATCGGCACACGCTCCATCACCAAAATCAAAATCACAGAAATCATATTCACCGATATCACAATCAAAATGATAACCAGTAAAATTTTCACCTGCCTTTTCACCAAGTCCAGCCATTCAAACACCTGGATAAACCGATCGCGCACCGACTCCACATTCAAATCATAATCCATGGAAGAGGCAATTTTCACACGTGCATTTTCAAGCGCGGCCCGATCATAGTCAAACGAAAACAGGGATGCCGGCACCGGTTCTTCGTAAAGAATTGTGTCGATCTCTTCAGGCACCGAGCGCTGATTTAATAACCCACGCTTCCATAAATCAAATGCCCCAAACTGATTCATGTCTAACGTTACTTCTAGTCCGCCTGCTTCATTGGCATTCCAGCCATTCAGTTGCTGTACCATTCGCAGGTCGCCAATCAACACTTTGCCGTCAAAGTAGTCCGACAAATTAGTTTCATACAACCCCACAATTTTCAATCTGCGAAAGCGCGGAGGGTTTTGAAAAAAATGCAAAATAATATCATCACCTACCTTGGCCTCCATTTTATTTGCAATCACACGGCTCATCACCACTTCCCTTGAATACGTGGAGTCATTAAAATGAATGAAGCGCCCCTCCACCATGTTTTCCTTAAAATAGTCAGGCGACTCCGCAAAATTCGAAGTTCCTCGTCCTACTCCTTTAAAAATTATTCCCAATACCTCCCCTTCCGTTTTAATTAAGCCAGCCTTGTGGCTATATTCCTGCACATGCTTTATAAACGGAAACCGAGCCGGATGCTCATATAACCCAATGTGGAAATTAAAAGGCTGCTCTTCTACCGCATTGTTCATCGTAAACTTGGTAATCACCAAATGATTCGTAAACGAATAAATTTTTTGCTTTACGGCTGTTTGAAATCCCCTCATAATCAAAAACGAGACAATCGCAGCCGCCAGACCAATGGCGATGGTGGCCACAGCAATCGTATGAATAGTCGAGGCAAAACCGCCCGAGGTACTTTGCCTAAGTCTTTTCGAAATGAAGTACGAAAGGTTCAAAGAATAACTAAATTTGATTTCCAGCAAATTAGATAAAATGATTGACACCACACACACTCAAGTACTTGGCGGCCTGCCCTTGCGAGGCGCAGTAGGGCACCGGGCTTTACGCTACAAGCCACGCCAAAAGGCAACAGTCAATTTAAACAGTTCAAGCAAGCGTGTCTTTTCGCTGCAATCCCTGGCCGATGCCTCTTACATCAGGCACTGCGTCACGGCATGTCTGCTCATTCTATTCAGCTTCACCCCGTCACATGCGCAGAAAATACAAATGGGTGCCGAGCAACTCGATGTGCTGCTGGCTAAATTAGGTCAACAGCGCGTGGCACTCCTCGTCAATCACACCGCCACTATTGGCAAAACACATCTCGTAGATTCTCTTCAAAAAAGAGGTGTAGCCATTCAAAAAATATTTTCTCCTGAGCACGGCTTTCGAGGCGATGCCGATGCTGGCGAAACCGTAAAAGATGGCACCGATGCAAAAACCGGTTTGCCCTTAGTGTCGCTCTATGGCTCTAACAAAAAACCTACAGCCGCCCAACTGGCCGATGTAGATATTGTAATCTTCGACATTCAAGATGTAGGCGTACGCTTTTATACTTACATCAGTTCTTTGCATTACTTAATGGAAGCTTGTGCTGAGCAAAACAAAAAAGTAATAGTGCTCGATCGCCCCAACCCTCACGGCAATATGATTGACGGTCCTATTCTCGATCCTGCCCTCAAATCATTTGTAGGCATGCACCCTATTCCCATCGCGCACGGACTCACCATTGCCGAATATGCCCAAATGATTAATGGCGAAGGTTGGCTGGAAGGAAAGAAAAAATGCCCGCTCGAAGTAGTGCCCATGAAAAATTACAATCACGCCATGTTCTATTCCATTCCTATCAAGCCATCACCTAACCTGCCCAACGATCAGGCCATTGCCTTATATCCATCCACTTGTTTGTTTGAAGGCACGGCATTAAGTGTTGGGCGCGGCACACAACATCCCTTCGAATGGATCGGCCACCCCGATTTAAAAAATCAGCCGTTTCAATTTACACCCATCACCATTGTAGGCATGGCCAAAAATCCACCTCACGAAAACAAAGTGTGTTACGGCATTGACCTGAGCAAAGAAAAAACCACTAACGAAATTTCACTCAAGCATCTCATTCGTTTCTACCAACAATTTCCCGACAAGGAAAAGTTTTTCATTCCATACTTCGACAAACTGGCCGGCACTAAAACACTCAAAGAGCAAATCAAAAAAGGCATGAGCGAAAAACAAATTCGTGCCACTTGGAAAAAAGGCCTGACTGAATTCAAAAAGAAAAGAAGCAAGTACCTTATGTATCCGGAAAAATAATTTCATCACCGAACTTCTTTTCTTATGAAACGATTCTTGCGCATCCTCCGGATAATTGGGGTGATCAGCCTGGTGCTGATCGTATTTGGTTATTGGTATTTATTTACTGATAGTCCCTTTCCTTCTGTGGATACGCAAGGGTTAGTTCTAACCTCCAGCAAAAACATTCCGAAAGGAGCTGCTATATTGCATACGAGCGACAGTCTCCAGAAAAACATAGTCGCACACGACGGGTGGTTTCGCGATCCGCTCGGTCGTGTGATGATTCTTCACGGCATCAACGTGAGCGGAAGCAGCAAAACACCCTTCGCACCTTCTATTCCCAGCCATCAGAAAGAAAATTTTTATGAAAGCGTATACACCGTTTCGTTTGTCGGTCGACCATTTCCTTTGGCCGAAGCCGATCAGCATTTCGCGCGTCTTCATCAGTGGGGTTATCGGTTTCTGCGTCTGCTCATCACGTGGGAAGCGATTGAACATGCTGGCCCCGGAAAGTACGATGAAGACTATCTCAACTACATTCAAGCCATTGTAAAAAAAGCGGCCGAGCATCACATCAACGTATTCATCGATCCGCATCAGGATGTGTGGAGCCGGTTTAGCGGTGGCGATGGCGCTCCGTACTGGACGTTGGAGAAAGCAGGCTTCGATCCACTCAAGTTTACAGAAACCGGTGCGGCCGTTATTCACAATATAGAAGGCGATCCCTTTCCCAAAATGATATGGCCCACCAACTATGATAAGCTGGCTGCAGCCACCATGTTCACCTTATTCTTTGGCGGAAATGATTTTGCACCCGCAGCAAAAATGGATAGCATTTCGGCACAAGACTATTTACAAACACATTACATCAACGCCATTTTACAGGTAGCACTTAAACTAAAAGGAATGCCCAATGTGATTGGCTTTGATACATTCAATGAGCCATCCACAGGTTACATCGGCATCAACGGTTTAGATTCACTCGGGCTACTCAAAAACGGATTGATGCCTACGTACTTCGAGGGAATGGTGGCCGGTGGAGGAAACACAGTGGAAGTTGGTCACTATGAATTTAAGTTGACTGGCCCCACCGAAGTAGAAAAAGTAAAACTCAACCCCAATCATTTATCAGCCTGGAAAAAATCTTCTCCTGACATTTGGCAACAAGCCGGTGTGTGGGGCTATGATTCGCAAAACAAACCCGTTGTTTTACAATCCGATTATTTTAAAATTAGAAATGGTAAGCGCGTCAATTTCACCGAAACGTATTTCAAACCATTCGCAATAAAATTTGCCGAAGCTATTCACTCGGTGGATAGCTCGTGGCTCATTTTCACCGAATCTGCTTTGCATACCGAGCTGCCGATTTTCGATCCGGAAGTAAGCCGACACATGGTCAATGCCGAGCACTGGTACGATGGCGCCACCCTATTATTAAAAGAATACTCTGCGTGGTTTGGTGTTGACACGCAAAAAGCAAAGCCGGTTTTTGGTAAATCAACCATCCGCGAAACGTTTCATAATAACATGGCTTCATTCAAAGAAGAAACACAACGCACCCTCGGCAACCAACCCACACTGATCGGAGAATTTGGCATACCCATGGACTTGGATGAAAGAGAAGCGTACATCACCGGCAACTATCAAGATCAGGAAGATTGTCTTGATCGATCATTTCGTGCAATGGAATCGAATCAACTCAGCTATACACTTTGGAATTACACCACCGACAATACCCACGCGCATGGCGATGGCTGGAATGGCGAAGACCTTTCGATCTTCAGCACGAATTCTCAAAAAACAAAATCAGCCAATTATAAAGGCGCCCGAGCAGTAGCAGCTGCCATTCGGCCTTATCCTTACAAAATAGCTGGTGAACCCATCAACTACTTCTTTGATAAAGACAAAGGCATATTCTATCTCGAATTTACATCATCGAGTAATGAGAAAGTTCCTACTGAAATTTTCGTACCCGCTCTTCATTTCGAAAAAGGATTTGACGTGCAACACACTCCCGGCCAATTAAAATTCGATAACAAAAACAGCCTCTTGTTGTTCTACCCCACAGCAGCAGGAGTGCAACGGCTGTTGATCAAACGAATAGCAGACTAACCGTGCATCGCAGTTTAATTATGACCAAGCAGGAAAAAGCCGATAAAATCATTTCGATATTAGAAAAACTGTATCCCACAGTAGAAGTGCCCTTGCATCACAAAGATGCCTACACACTTCTTGTGTCTGTTCTGCTTTCTGCGCAATGCACCGATGAACGTGTGAACAAAGTAACACCGCATCTTTTTAAAGCGGCCGACAATCCTTACGACATGATGAAGCTTTCAGTCGAAGAGATTCGTGAAATCATCAAGCCTTGTGGATTATCGCCCATGAAATCCAAAGGCATTGCCGGGCTTTCAAAAATATTGGTAGAAAAATACAACGGGCAAGTGCCTGATACTTTTGAGGCGCTCGAAGCTCTTCCGGCAGTAGGTCATAAAACCGCCAGTGTGGTGATGACGCAATGGTTTGGCAAGCCAGCCTTTCCAGTAGACACACACATTCACCGACTTGCGTATCGATGGACACTGAGCACCGGTAAAAGTGTGGAGCAAACCGAACGCGATTTAAAAAAAGTGATCCCCATCGAAAAATGGAATAAGGCGCACTTGCAAATCATCTACTTCGGCAGAGAATACTGTCCGGCACGCGGCCACGATTGGAAAACCTGCCCGATCTGCAAAAAGTATATGCGTAAAGAGCTACGCGACTAATTCCACTATAAATTGTCATTTTTCGAACCCCGCAAATTGAAAGTCAGACTTTCAATTTGCGGGGTTCGTATTTTTCGTATTTTTGCTATTATGTTGCTTAGCCGCCTGAAAGAAAGAGAAATCAGAAAATACCTGAAGCATTTTCCCGCTGTAGGTATTACGGGGCCACGTCAATGCGGAAAATCAACGTTAGCCAAAGAAATCATTCGCAGTTACAAGAAAGCGATGTATCTGGATTTGGAAAACCCGGAGGACAGAGCAAAACTCACAGATCCTTCTTTGTTCTTATCACAAAATCAAGGTAAACTGATCTGCTTCGATGAAGTGCAATTTATGCCTGAGCTGTTCATGATACTGCGTAGTGTGATAGATCGCACAAAGAAAAATGGGCAATTTCTTCTGCTCGGTTCCGCCTCGCCCGAACTATTGAAACAATCCTCAGAAACATTGGCCGGCAGAATTGTGTACACCGAACTCAGTCCTTTTGGTCTTATTGAAACGATCGAGCTTCCCAAAGCTTCATTACAAAAACTATGGGTGCGGGGTGGCTTCCCCATGAGTTTCTTGGCGAAACAAGAAAACATCAGTTTTGTATGGCGCAAAAACTTTGTTCGTACCTTTTTGGAAAGAGACTTGTCCGCATTTGGAGTAGGTATCGCTCCTGAAAACATGCGCAGATTTTGGATGATGTGTGCTCACTTGCACGGCCAAGCACTTAATTTATCAAGCTTGGGTAACTCGCTTGGCATTACGCACCCTACCGTGAAACACTATGTAGACGTAATGGTTAACACATACATGCTGCGTAAAATTGAACCGTACTATGCCAACATCGATAAGCGCTTAAAGAAAAGTTCAAAAATCTATCTTGCTGATAGTGGGTTACTTCACACGCTACTCAACATCAGCAGCATCAATGATTTAATGTCGCACCCGGTAGCCGGATTTTCGTGGGAAGGGTTTGTGCTCAGTCAGATGATGAGCCACTTACCAGACTGGGAGTTTTACTATGCCACCACGGCCGACCAAGCCGAAATTGATTTTGTTATAAAAAAAGGAAAACGGCTGGTAGCCATCGAATGTAAACTTTCTAAAGCACCCCGAGTGACAAAAGGATTCTATTACTTGTTAGCTGATCTAAAAATAAAAGAAGCTTTTGTGGTTTGTCCAGTCGAAGAAGGATTTTCGATTAGTAAGCAAACAAGCGTAGTCAGCATCTCCGAACTTTTAAATAAACTACATTAACAAACCCCGCAAATTGAAAGTCAGACTTTCAATTTGCGGGGTTCATAAATCCACACAAATGACTCCACTTCGCATCATTTTTATGGGCACGCCTGAGTTTGCCGTGCCGAGTTTAGAAATACTTATTGAAAACAAGTTTCAAGTGGTAGCCGTGATTACAGCACCCGATAAACCGCAAGGCCGTGGGCAAAAACTGACTGCGTCACCAGTAAAGGAGTGTGCGTTGAAGTACCACATCCCGGTGCTGCAACCTACCAATCTAAAATCGCCTGAATTTTTAGAAGAGTTAAAAAGTTATCAAGCCAATTTGCAAATCGTTGTTGCCTTTCGGATGTTGCCCGAAGTGGTGTGGGCAATGCCTGCCATCGGCACATTTAATTTGCATGGCTCACTCCTGCCACAATACCGCGGAGCAGCTCCCATCAACTGGGCTATTATCAACGGAGAAAAAGAAACAGGCGCCACCACGTTTTTTCTCAAACACGAGATTGATACCGGCAGCATCATCTTTCAAGACAAAGAACCTATCCATGAAAATGATGACGTGGGCACCGTTTACGACCGGTTGATGAACAAGGGAGCGCAACTCGTTTTGAAGACTGTGCGAGCCATTGAACAAGGAAACTACGCATCTACTCCACAGCCCAGTGGTATTGAAATAAAACACGCGCCTAAAATCTTCAAAGAAACGTGCGAAATCAACTGGAATCAACCGAGTGAGCAAATCCGCAATTTCGTTCGGGGGCTGAGTCCCTACCCTGCCGCATGGACCTCATTGAACGGAAAAGTATATAAGGTATTTCGGGTAACTCGTCTTCCTGTCAATGCAAGTAACTCATCTCTCTCCACGGGATCTATTCAAACCGATAACAATACGTATCTTTATGTCAAAACTTCAGACGGCTGGATTTCAATAGAAGAGTTTCAACCGGAAGGTAAAAAGCGAATGGCGGTACAAGATTTTTTCAGAGGTAATAAAATAGAAATATAAAATGATTATTTCATTGATAGCGGCACGGACAAAAAACGGTGTAATCGGTAAAAACAACGATCTGCCGTGGCATTTGCCCGATGATATGAAATACTTTATGCAAACAACCTCTACACACTATGTGGTGATGGGCCGAAAAAATTACGACTCGATTCCTGAAAAATTCAGACCCTTACCCAACCGAACCAATATTGTCGTAACCCGGCAAGTGGGGTTTACTGCACCGAAGTGTATTGTAGTGCATTCTCTGGCGGATGCTATTCAATTGGGCGAAAGTAATACGCAACACGAACTATTTATCATTGGAGGTGCTGAGATTTATCAACTCGCCATGCCGTTCGCTAATCGCTTGTACCTAACTGAAATTCAAACTGAGTTGGAGGGTGATACATTCTTCCCGTTTTTTGATCCTAAAGATTGGAAAGAAGTTTCACGGAATCATCATCCGGCAGATGATCGTCACTTGTTTGCTTTTGATTTTGTCATTTACGAAAAAAATTAACGCATGGAAACACATAAAAGAGTATTAGCTATTTTGTTTATTGTTCATGGTTTTTTTCAAGCCATTGGCATGTTGATTCTTTCCATTTTCCTATCCGCCTTCCTTCCTTTTCTATTAACGGAAGCCGAAAGTGAGGCGCAAGAAATTCTGGAATGGGTTTTGCCATCCATCCAGATAATTAGTTTTGGAATTATTCTACTATTGGCTATCCCTTCCATCGTTGCCGGTATTGCCCTGCTGAATAAGAAAAAATGGGCATTAACTTTAATGCTCGTACTTGGTTGCATTAAACTTCTTTCCTTCCCGTTGGGGACAGCCCTTGGCATCTATAGCATCTGGGTTTATTCTGAAGATAAGAAAACAAATACACCCTTCTAAAAATATGCAATCGCTGTCTGCTAAAGTTATTTGGATTACAGGTGCGTCATCCGGAATCGGTGAAGCATTAACGTATGAGCTGGCTCGCGAAGGAGCCTACCTGATCTTATCTGCACGAAGAAAAGAAGAATTGGAGCGAGTAAAAGGCAATTGCAAGGGAACGAACCCCGCGAACATTCATATTCTACCCATTGACTTAGCCAATGCTGAAACTTTGCAGTTAAATACCGAGGCAGCTATTCAGATTTTTGGGCGAATTGATATTCTCATCAATAATGGTGGCATCAGCCAACGAAGCCTGGCAAAAGAGACAAAACTAGATGTAGACCGTACGATTATGGAAGTTGACTACTTTGGTACAGTGGCACTCTCCAAATATTTGCTACCCCATTTTTTGCAACGTAAGGCCGGGCATTTTGTAGTAACCAGTAGCGTGATGGGAATCATCGGCACACCCTATCGCTCGGGTTATGCAGCTGCTAAACATGCGTTGCATGGTTTCTTTGATTCGCTTCGCGCAGAAGTATGGAAAGAAAATGTTTTCGTGACCATGATTTGTCCGGGATGGATTCGCACCAATGTAACGTTGAATGCCGTGACCGGAGATGGATCGAAGTTGAATCAGATGGACAAAACAACCGATCAGGGACTTTCGGCAGAATTTTGCGCAAGAGAGATTGTAAAAGCTATCAAAAAAAGAAAAGAAGAAGTGTACATCGGGGGGACTAAAGAAGTGTTTGCGGTGTACACAAAACGCTTTTTTCCGAAGCTTTTTTCACGCATCGTTCGCAAAGCTAAAGTGAGATAAAAATAAATAAATATGGCCATGCTGAAATGGATAGATGTGATTCGCTTTTCAAACAAAGGAAATCCCACACCGCCCAAACGCGTTGAAAAAAGCAATGCCGAGTGGAAGGGCCTCTTAACCTCCGAACAATTTCAAATTACACGATTGAAAGGAACGGAACGAGCCTTTACAGGCGAATATTGCGAGGCGCATGAACCTGGCCGCTATGCCTGCATTTGCTGCGACACTCCTCTCTTTGATTCACGCCTAAAATTTGAATCGGGCTCCGGGTGGCCGAGCTTTACACAACCGATAGAAGAAAATGTGGTAGCCTATCACAAAGATTCCAGCTACGGCATGGTGCGCGTGGAAGTGTTGTGCAATGTGTGTGATAGTCACCTAGGGCATGTTTTTCCGGATGGCCCCGAACCCAGCGGATTGCGTTATTGCGTCAACTCTGCTTCCATCAAGCTATTAAACGAATAACGTGCCAAAATTTACGTAGCTTGATAAAACAAAATAACTGCTATTCTGTTTATTACTAAATAAAAAGTTTGACTATATGAAAAATTCACTTTTCATCTTATTATTAGCACTTTCTTCTTCGATCGTATTCGCCCAAACAGAGTCAGACGCGATTTTAGGAGTTTGGGAAACCGGTAGCGGCAAAGCCCGTGTGAAAATAGACAAAGTGGGCGACAAGTTTTACGGAAAAGTAGTTTGGTTACGCGAGCCACTCAATGAGGAAGGCAAACCAAAAGTAGACAAGAATAATCCCGAGGAAAATCTTCGAACCGTACCGATTTTAGGCTACAAGCTAATCAAAGACTTTTCGTACAAAGGCGATAAAACGTGGGAAGATGGTACAATCTATGATCCTGAAAATGGTAGCACGTACAGTTGTACCATCAAAATGACAGACGAAAACACGTTGGATGTACGAGGATTTATTGGTGTTTCCATTTTCGGCCGTACGGATGTGTGGAAGCGTGTTCAACTCAAGAAAAAGTAATCCTATATTTCCTTCAAATCGCTTTCGTTTTCTATGAAGCTAATTTTATCTAGCCTTTTTGCCTGTTTAGCTACCCTTGCTTTTGCGCAAGAAGCAGATACCGTAGAAGATTATAGTATGTATGGCGAAGCGGAGTTAGCCGGTGGTGCTAAACGGTTTTGCACTTCAAAAATTTTTGATCTCAGTCCTAACAAATTGATTTCGATAGGCTATGACTTTCAAGGAAACTATCAAGCGGACTTCGGAGGCGCTGTAAACATTCCATCGCAATCACTCAATAATCAACGGAACTACGGCTTGCGATTCGCTGCTAATGTGCCTGTCATTTCTAAAACGAATATCTTACTCAATCTTGGCGCTACCTATTGGGAAAATTTTTATAATTTCGGTGGAGCCATAGCAAATCCTCTTGCTCAATCTCTTCAGAATCATGGGATGCGCTCAATGGGTATCAACTTTACGCTCTTCAAGCCTTTGAATGAAATAAATTTCTTGATCGTTAATGGCTCCGCTGACTTGAACGGAAATTATTCGTTTTCAGACTTTCAATCAATCAATACGGCAAAAGTTTCAGCTACGGCCATTTATGGTTGGAAAAAACACGATCGCTTACAGTATGGTTTTGGTGTAGCGAGAGCCTACCGCATTGGAGAGTTAAACTATTTTCCGGTTTTCCTCTATAATTATACTTTCCCTAATAGAAAGTGGGGAGTGGAAGTTCTCTTTCCTGCACGCGCTGCTTTTCGCAGAACGTTTAACTCGAGAACACTTGCCTTCTTGGGTTATGAGCTCGAAGGAAATAGCTATCTCATCCGCAACCGCAGTAACGAGTTTACTGGAGGCATTGATAACTTAGAATTACGAAGAAGTGAATTGCGCATCCGGTTAGTATTTGAGCGATCAATCAAAGATTTCATTTGGGTTTCACTCCAAACTGGTCTGCGCTACAATGCGCGTTTTCATGTTGATAGCAAAGAATTTTTTCGAGGCTTTGGAGATCAGCCCTATTTCCTCGAAAATTCATTATCCAATGCGCTATTTGTCAATTTTTCGATCAATTTAGTCAGTCCTTAACTTCTTCATACCTAAAGAGAGTTTTTCTCAAACTAATTTTAGCACACATTTAGAGCTATTTTTGTAGATTGTATTTTCTAATACTATGCAAAATACATTTCTTCAAACTACAGGGTCTATCTTTTTTGCTTTCATCCTTTTAGGCTGCCAAAACCAAAAGACCGAAAGCAACATAACTTTTAATGAAACCTATCGACCTCAAATACACTTTACACCTGAAACCAATTGGATGAATGATCCGAATGGATTGGTGTACCTCGATGGCGAATATCATTTATTCTATCAATACAATCCGTATGGTAACACGTGGGGACACATGAGTTGGGGACATGCCGTGAGCACCGACTTATTACATTGGCAACATTTGCCCATCGCTTTGCGCGAATACCAGGATCGGATTACCAACGACAGCACGATGATTTTTTCAGGAACGGCCATAGTCGATAAAAATAATACAGCGGGTTTCGGAGCAAATGCACTCATTGCTATTTTCACTTCCAATGTTCACAAAGACAATCAAGGGTTATTGCAACATCAAAGCCTCGCCTATAGCACCGACAAAGGACGCACTTGGACGTATTACAAAGAAAATCCGATACTGAATATTCAACGAAAAGATTTTCGCGACCCAAAAGTTTTTTGGTACGAGCCCCAACAGAAATGGGTGATGGCACTGGTAGTTCCCGATCGCTATACCGTTCAGTTTTACGATTCAAAAAATTTATTAAACTGGAACCTCACTGGTTCATTCACCGACTCAGGCGATACCACTCGTATATGGGAATGCCCTGACTTATACGAATTGCCCATCGAAAATGAAAACAAAACCAAATGGGTGCTCTCACTGTCTGGAGGCCACCCGCAAGGACCGAAGTTTGTAGGAATGCAGTATTTCGTTGGGGAGTTCGATGGAAAGACTTTTTCAAAAGACACTTCCGATCACACTCCTAGCTATGTTGACTTTGGAAAAGATTTCTATGCCGGTATTGTGTACAATAATCTTGATCATCCACAAAATAAAAAAGTAATGATTGGCTGGGTTAACAATTGGACGTACGGAAATCAAATTCCTACTTCACCTTGGCGCAGTGCGATGTCTTTGCCACGCGAGTTAAGCCTGGCGCGTACTTCATCCGGATTTGTTTTGCAACAGAAACTCATTGGTTTAGAAAAATTGCGTGGAGAAAGAATAACTTCCATTGAAAAAGAGATTTTGACTAGCCCGTTTGAATTGACCGCCACACTTTCGGAAGAAACAGCCGTGGAGTTATTTACCGATGCCGGAGATCGGTTGGTAATTTCATATGTAAAAGGTGCGGTATCTGTAGATCGCATAAAAACAAAAACTGATTTTCACCCTGATTTCGCTAGTGTAGAATCCTACGAGGTGCCTGGTTATCCGGCATCCGTAAAAGTACGATTGGTGGTAGATCAATCCATCGCTGAAGTTTTTATCAACGATGGATTGGGTGTTATCACCGAGCAATTTTACTTTCAGCAACCAATGATGAAAGTTAAAACTGCAGGAGATTTAAAGATCACCGAGGCATTTCACTTAAAAAGTGTTTGGGGAAAGTAGAATAAATAAAATAGAGTGTTCATTTATCGTCATAGGATAAATAACCTTTTACTTATTTAAGTCAAACTTAAAGTTTCCTACTACACTATTTGTACGACCTGTTAATGTGGAAGCATCAAATAAAAAAGTTAACACAAGCTTAGTAGAAGTAGATGACTCTACGCTAATTAGTAAGCCATCATTTCGCTTCAATTGAAAGCTACTGCCACTCGGTTCCAAAACAAAAGTGCCGGTTGCCTTCCAAATAGGTGCTACCGGATTGGTCACTTGTATGCTCTTATTCTCATTTAATGTAATGCGCATGGATGGAAATGACTTTGTCACATCCACTCCATCATAAGTAACTACGGAAGTATTCCACGTTCCGGCCAACTGCTTCAGAAAAAGTTGTTCAGCGGTTTCCTTTGCGGGCTCGCTACTCGAAGCACATGAATTTAACATGACAATCACCAGAAATAATATAGAAATTGAGAATAAGGTCTTTAAGCTATTCATAGTCGTACGAATTTATTTGTTTCAAACTAAGTGGAGTAAAATGAATTTTATAACATGAAGCTAAGTGCATGCTCAAAGCTTCAGTATTCGTATTGTTTTAATGCCTGAATCTGTAGTCAATTGAATGTAATAAAGTCCTTGATTTAGATCGAGCAGGTTTAGCTCATAGTTGCCTAACGACTTTTCAAATAAGTCCGCTTCCAGTACTACACGACCTGCACCATCCACGATGATTGAATGAAGTGAAGTTAAACTTGGCGCTTCAATCATAAAAACATCTTTGCCTGGATTCGGGTATACACTAATCGACTTCCTAAATGCAGGATCATCTTCCAACGCAGTAACAAGTGCACCAACACCGGTAACTGCGATCTGATTGATTCCAGCAGTAGCATTGGATGTAATATTAATCACACCATCATAGGGCTTGGGTGCATCAGGTGCAAAAGTAATATTCACAACCAGCGTGTTGCCCGGAGCAATGGTTCCAGTAGTAACATCAACTGAATATCGGGCAGGAACATTAATCTGTGTGATCTCTAACGATGAATTACCGGCATTTGAGATGGTAAGAGGCCTTACTAATGTATTCGGGATAATTACATTTCCAAATGTCATATCACCACTTAAGGAAATGACACGAGTCGTTGTGTTTCCTGAAACTGTTAATATCTGCGAAACATTTGATGCCGCACTATAATTACTATTTCCATTTTGTGAAGCAGTGATGGTTGTTGTTCCTTGTCCCACAATGGTAACCGTACTTCCAATAACCGTTGCTACCGAAAGATTCGAACTGGTGTACGTTACTGTTAATCCCGAAGAGGCTGTCGCATTCAAAGAAAAGGGAGGATCGCTAACATTTTTTGCCACCAATGAACCAAACGTAATGGTTTGTGTTGCCTTATTCACCGTAAGCGACTGGTTAACGGCTGTTGCAGCGTTATAATTAGCGTCTCCTCCCTGTGTTGCAGAAATGATTGTGGATCCTGCGCCAACTATTGTCACCGTGCTTCCGGAAACGGTTGCCACTGCGGTATTACTACTACTAAAGCTAACAGGAAGTGCAGCAGAGCTAGTTGCCGAAAGGGTAAACAAGGCATCTCCAAATGTTTTTATAGGCAAGGTTGCAAAAGAAAGTGTTTGCGCAGCTTTATTTACAGTAAGCGTTTGTTGCACCACCGGTGCCGCATTAAAGGTGCTGTTACCACTCTGCTGGGCGGTAATGGTTGTTACTCCAGCACCAATGATCGTTACTGTATTACCACTTATTGTTGCCACTGAAGTATTTGAACTGCCAAAGGTTACAGGTAATCCAGAACTTGCTGTTGCCGAAATAGCAAACGCTGCATCGCCAAAGGTTTTCGCGAGAAGGGCATTAAATGTAATTGTTTGATTTTGTAAAGTAGGGTTTGAAACCGTGAGCACACGTTCTGCGGAAGCTGCGTTATAATTTACGTTTCCTGCCTGCGTTGCTGTCATGGTGCTACTGCCCGCACCGACAATGGTCACGCTACTTCCGGAAAGAGTAGCAACGGCTGTATTGCTGCTGGTAAATATAATCGGCAAACCAGATGATGACGTAGCTGTCAAGTTAAACGCTGGATCTCCTACTTGTTTAGCTGGTATAGCGGTAAACGAAATGGTTTGGTTAGCCTTGTTTACCGTAAGCGTTTGTTGAACAATAGGAGCGCTGTTGATATTCGCATTGCCTCCTTGCGATGCTGTGATCGTGGTTGAACCTGCACCTACAATCGTAACTATGTTGCCGCTTACAGTGGCTACGGATGGGTTGTTGCTGCTATAACTAACAGCTAACGCGGAACTCGCTGACGCGCTGAGTCCAAATGCCGCATCACCAAAAGTTTTCGTTTGTAATGAACTAAATGTGATGGTTTGATCTGCCTTATTTACTACAAGTGTCTGCTGGACATTCGCTGCAGCGTTGAAATTACTGTTCCCCGCTTGCGATGCTGTAATCACTGTTGAACCAGCACCCATCAACGTGATCGTGTTTCCACTTACCGTTGCGATGGAAGTATTCGAACTGGTGAAGGTCACCGCTAATCCAGAGCTTGCAGTTGCTCCGACAATAAAACTTGCATCACCAAACGTTTTCACGGCAAGCGAACTAAATGAAATGGTTTGAGGTGCTTTGTTAACTGTTAATGTTTGTTGAACAGTGGCTGCTGCATTAAAATTAGCATTACCGGATTGTGATGCTGTGATGGTAGCTGAGCCCGAATTGAGAATAGTTACCGTATTACCACTCACGGTCGCAACTGAAGTATTGGAACTACTGAAGGTTACAGCCAAACCTGAACTTGTTGTCGCGCTCAAAGCGAAATTGGCATCGCCAAACGTTTTCGCGTCAAGTGCACTAAACGAAATGGTTTGATTTGCTTTGTTGACTGTCAATAATTGCTGAACGCTAGTTGCAGCATTGAAGGTTGAGTTACCACTCTGAGAAGCGGTGATGGTGGTTGAACCTGCGCCTACAATCATTACCGTGCTTCCGCTTATTGTTGCTACAGAAGTATTGGAACTTGAATAAGTAATTGGTAATCCCGATGAAGCTGCTGCTGTTAAGTCAAAGTTGGGATTTCCAAATGTTTTAGCGGCAAGTGAATTAAATGTAATTGTTTGATCGAGTTTTCCAACTGTAAAATTCCACGTAGTTTTATTGCTGATGCCTGGTAATGTATTGCTCGCATCAGCAGCACTTCGTAAATACCCGGCAGAAATATTGACATAGACGCCCGTGCCAGCCGGAAGGTTCACCGGAAAATTAAATGTGGCTGTTGCCCCACTAATGGTAATGGCACCTGAAAAATTACTAAGTGATGTTACTAACGCATCATTATCACTTCTCAAAATCGAAATTGTACCAGTACCAATATCTACATTTTGATTAAAGGTGATGGAAAGATTGATCGAACCGTCCACTTCTGTGGCATTATCAACTGGTGTCAAAGATTGAATTGCCATGGCAGGAGCTGCGTTGGTTACTGTCAATGTTTGTTGAACGCTCGCAGCCGCATTGAAATTAGTATTACCGGATTGTGACGCAGTGATGGTGGTTGAACCTGCACCCACAATGGTAACAGTGCTTCCGCTGATTGTTGCTACTGCAGTATTTGAGCTGGCGTAACTCAAAGTCAAACCGGATGAGGCAGTGGCGGTTAATCCAAAAGCAGCATCGCCTACTTGTTTGCCCGGCAATGCGTTGAAGGTAATGATTTGGTTGGCTTTATTAACTGTTAAGGTCTGTTGAACATTGGCAGCTGCATTATAATTTGCATTGCCAACTTGAGATGCGGTAATGATTGTTGAACCTGCTCCTACAATTGTAACAGTGTTGTTGCTTATGGTAGCAGCAGCCGGATTGGAACTTGCGTAGCTCACGCCTAATGTTGAACTCGCTGTTGCACCAAGTGAGAAGTTGGCATCACCAAACGTTTTCGCGGCAAGCGCGCTAAATGAAATGGTTTGACTGGCTTTGTTGACTGTCAATGTTTGCTGAACATCGGCAGCAGCATTGTAGTTTGTATTTCCTGCTTGTGATGCGGTAATGATTGTTGAACCTGCCCCCACAATAGTAACGGTGTTGCCGCTGATCGTAGCAACAGACGGATTGGAACTTGCATAGCTTACACTCAATGCTGAACTAGCTGTTGCACCAAGTGAGAAGTTGGCATCACCAAAAGTTTTCGCGGCAAGCGCGCTAAATGAAATGGTTTGACTGGCTTTGTTGACTGTTAAAACTTGTTGAACACTCGCAGCTGCATTGTAATTCGTATTACCCGATTGTGATGCAGTAATAGTTGTTGACCCTGCTCCCACAATTGTAACGGTGTTGCCGCTTACAGTTGCAACAGCTGGATTGGAACTGCTGTAGCTAACACCCAATGCTGAGCTCGCTGTTGCACCCAGTGAGAAGTTGGCATCACCAAACGTTGTCGCGGCAAGCGCACCAAATGTAATCGTTTGATTGGCTTTGTTGACAGTTAATGTTTGTTGAACACTAGGCGCTGGATTAAAACTTCCATTGCCAGCTTGCGAGGCTGTAATGGTTGTTGAACCCACTCCAACAATCGAGACAACACCGCCACTAACCGTGGCCACAGCGGTGTTTGAACTAGCGTAACTCACGGGCAAACCTGATGAAGCGGTAGCAGTTAGCGCGAAGGCAGCATCCCCGAAAGTTTTTGCAGCCAATGCATTGAACGTAATGGTTTGATTTTGTGGAGCTACTGCAGCCGTGGTGAAATTCCATGTTGTATTCGTAGAAATTCCAGAAAAGAAATTATTTGATAAATCACTTACTCCAGATGTTATTTCAATCCAATAATCTGTGCTGGCAAGGGGCAAATCACTATCTGGATTAATTGTAATCATGTTGCCACTGACTGTTACCTGAGGGGAAGGGGAGGTGATGATAACATCTGCAGCGTTATTAGAAACCCTTCTGATTCTAAAGCTCGTAGTGTTGGCTATTGAAACATTTTCATCAAAAGTTATTACAAAACTGCTGCTTACAGGCACATTGATGGAATTATCGGCTGGAGAAAGTGAAACAATAGAAGGAGGTGTAACATCGCCCACTGCTGCAGTAGTAAAGCTCCAGGATGTTGTATTGGTAATGCCCGCAAAGTCGTTTCCAGCAGCATCTTCAAAAGCTCCAGCCTCGATGTTCACATAATAGCCAATTAAATTTGTTAAGCTCAAATTCGGGTTAATCGTTACGGTTGTACCAGAAACCACCACATTTGGGCTCGGCAATGGGTATGATTCAAAAAGCGCATTATCAGAAGCACGCCTGATGCTAATTGTTTTGGTTGCCACCGCTGTTATATTTTCAGAGAAGGTAGCAACCAGATTAGAAGTCACCGCTACTCCTGTTGCATTGTTTAATGGTGATAAACTTGAAATGGTGGGCGGTATTACATCGGCTGGAGCTGCGGTTGTGAAGTTCCAGGTGGCGGCATTTGTAATACCCAGAAAGTCGTTACCTGCGGCATCCTCAAATGCACCCACATCTACATTTACATAATAGCCAGTAGAATTAGCGAGGCTTCCCGTTGGGTTAATTGTAACCGTAGCACCAGAAACAACCACACTTGTATGAGGCAAGGTATACGATTCAAAAACAGAATTATCAGAACTTAGCCTGATGCTGACTGTCTTGGTCGCGACTGCCGTCACGTTTTCAGAAAAGGTGGCAATCAGATTTGAAGTCACTGCTACTCCAGTTGCATTGTCTACTGGTGAATAAGATGAAATAGTTGGTGGGGTTACATCAGCAGCAGCAGCAGTTGTAAATCTGAATATCGTTGCATTGCTTCCCAAGGTACCTCCCGGGTAATATGAATTAATACCGCCTACTTGATTGTAAATGGTTCGCGTATCAATCTGAACCCTGTACGCAACTGAGTATTCGAAGCTTGCTGTTGGATTAATTGTAACTACCCCGCCAGCTGTGGTCACATTCGAAGAAGGGATGGTGTAGGTTTCGAAAACACTATTGTCGGAGTTACGAATGATAGAAATTATTTCTGTGTTAGTAAGCGCAACCAGAGAGCCAAATGCAATGGTAAGATTGGTATTCACCGGTACATTGGTCGCGTCAAATGAAGGTGAAAGCAATTCTGGTTGAACGATAACATCTAACGTACGTGAAGGTCCTGAACCACAAGCGTTGGTAGGCGTTACGGTAATTGTTTTTGAGCCCAATGGATTGGGGAACCACGAAATAGATGCTGTATTTCCGCTGGGCGAAATAAGCGCACCGGTTCCCCCACTCCACGCATACGTATTGCCCACTACATTGACAACGGAATAAGGGGTCAGTATAGATCGTGTTGGCGTTGCACTGCCTGTAATAACGGAAGGCATTGCGGGCACATCATTAACAGTAATGGTGAAAGAATTTGACGCTCCGCTATAGCATCGGTTCGTTACCTCGATTGTATACGTTCCTGCCTGTGAAGGTTGAATGTTATTAAAGGTCATCGTGGTGAGTGCATCCGTATTCCCATCAAAATCGACTACAACCCCGTTCTTCTTTAATGTTCGCGTTGCCACTTCATCGCCAATTCCATATTCTGGAATAACTAAATTATCTCCAATACAAACTGAAAAATTAGAGGGCGCGGTATCTGAAATCGGGAAACAAAGGGTTTGAGACCTACTCCTCATTATTCCTTTAGAGACAGTAGTTAAAAAAATGTCACCACCAGAAAGCGTTGCACCTGGGCCTTCATAATACGCCAATCCTTCTATTGCGGTAATGTCATCTGTGCGTCCACTTGGCACGCTCACCCATGATGTGCCATGATTTACCGACCTTAGTAAAACACCTCCATCACCACATGCATAAAGTCCGAAATTTGGACAGCAACCTGTTCCATTATTTACACTGGCATCATAATACGATGTAACCTTATTCAAGTTTGCAGTTGATCCGCTTGTCAGCGTAGACCAAGTAGCGCCATCGTCAATTGATTTTAGTATCCATCCATTGTTACCAACAGCAAATAAGTCACCTGCTATTCCACCAATGGAACGAAAATCTCTTGTTCCAGAACCAGGTGTAGTAACAGTCCAAGTAGTCCCGCCATTACTACTACGGCAAACCGTTCGGTTTGCACCTACAGCAATTGCAAATGATCCGCTAAATGTCACTGAATTAAGAGCGTTAGTAGTATTGCTTGTTTGAGCTATCCATGTAGCTCCACCATCTGTTGTTTTAAAAATTTTCCCTGCCAACCCTACAACCCAACCCGTTGTTGTGTTTTGCATGATTATATCCATCAGGCTTGGAGAACCGGAGATCGTAACTACACTCCAGGTAGAGCCTCCATCCGTAGAGCGAGCCACTTTATCAGCACCAACCGCAAGAATGGTATTGGTTCCAATTAATGTTACCGCTTTGAAGTTAGTTGTAACACCCGGATTAAAAATCGTTTCAACACTTCCGTTTCGTTTTAGGATCAAACCTTGATCCCCCACGGCAAACAGGTCGCGGCCACGCGATTCCATATCTCTAATTACTTTTGAACTTGGATTGGTAAGTGTCCAAGAATTCTGTGAGAAGGACGGAGTAATTGAAAAAAAACCGATGACTAGGATAATCACTATTCTAGCACATTGATAATAGTTTTGTTTAATGAGGTTCATACAATGGGGTTTTTAGTAAATAAGGCGATGTAAAAGTGCCTTTAAACCCAGCGTTGGAGTATTGGGGAAATACCGTAAAGGTGATGAGGGGGTTCCCTTAGTGTAAGTTAAGAGTTGACAAGGGGCAATTAAAGAATGGCAAAGCGAAGCAAATTTTCATCAACTGCCTTTTGCAAATTGTCAACTGATTGACGTGAGGCCCTCTTTAATCGCGAACTTCACCAAATCAACATCATTCTTGAATTGCAATTTGTCCATCACATTTTTCTTGTGGACTTCCACGGTGCGTGGACTGATATGGAGGTGATCGGCTATTTCTTTGTGTGACAAACCCCTGCTGAATGCTTTAATGAAATCTAATTCTCTGTCCGAAAGCAATGCCATTTGACCACTCTTTCCTTGTGAGGCTTTGAGCAAAAGTTCGGTGAATTGCCCCGCATAAAATGTGCGTCCGGCTTTCAGTGCTTCGAGCGCTTCAAGATAGGTGTCTTTTCCTGAGTCTTTAGAAATCATTCCTTCCACTCCAATGTCGCGGCATTGCTTTACGGGGGCATCGTCTTTTAATGCGGTTAAAATCAGAATTTTGATTTTGGATTGTTTGGATTTCAACCACTCTGCTATTTCTAATCCACTTTTTCCGGGAAGCTGGATATCCAGCACACAAATATCGGGAGCGGCTTCTTCCAGTTGAGAAAAAAATTCTTCGGCATTACCTGCTGTTGCTACTACCTTGAAACTCAAATTTCCAAGCAGCATGGCACGAATGCCATCGCGAATAAGCTTGTGATCGTCCACCAAAAAAATACGGAGTGGTTGGTTCATGAAATCTGGGGCAACTCGATAACAAATGTACTGCCTTTGCCAGGTTGGCTTATAACCGATACCCGTCCTTGATTTCGTTCAATTAATTCCTTCACCAGCAGCAACCCGATGCCTGCACCCTTTTCAACTGAATTGCCGATCTTCTGCGTGCTCTCTTCCATTTTAAATAACTTAGCTAAGTCATGCTCGTTCATGCCGATACCTTGATCGGATATTTTCAATTGCACTTTACCCAGCTTAACTTCAGTTGTCAAGTCAATATGCTGACCCGATTCCGAAAATTTAATCGCGTTGCTAATCAGATTCCGCAAGGCAATAATCATCATGGATCGATCGGCCGTTACGTTGATCTCCGATGATACATGATTGAGAATACCTATTTTTTTTCCTGCTGCCATCGTATCCAAATGTGCGATACTCTGTTGTGTTACCTCGTGTAAAGAAATCAGGCTCGGATTGAACGGCAACTTGCCGATTTGGACCAGCGACCATTCCAACAGGTTATTTAACAGTCCTTTCAAATCTTTGGCAGACTGCAGTGTGCTGTCTAAAAATTCTTTTAATTCTTCTTTCGTAGCATGTTGGCTGTTTTGACTCAAGCTTTCAATAATCGTATTGAATGCGTCCACAGGGTTTCGCAAGTCATGAGAAATCACGGCAAACATGCGATCTTTAAAACTATTTAGCTTCCGGAGATCAGAATTTTTATCATTTAATTCCAACGCAACACGTTTTTTGAAATTATATCGATTATACAGCACCGCAGCTAAAATCAAAATGAGCACCGATATAATTGACAGACCGATTTGCCATTGTCGAGCCGATGCTGCCTCTAGAGTTTTTACCTGATTCAATTGTTCTAACTCGTGCATCTGTCGCTCTTTTCTTTCAAAATCGTAGGCGGCATTGAGCTCATCAATGGCGCGTTCTTTACTTTCTGTCAATACTGAATCTTTGTATTGCATTTGCTTCTCCAACGATGCCAAGGCATTGGTCATATCTCCCTTGCCTTTGTAGGCATTGTACCTCGTTTGATATACATCGAAGTAATGATTCCACGCTACATCCGTTTGCACAATCCGCAAAGCGCTATCGCTATACTGAATTGCTTTATCATACTGTTTCAACCCAACAAAGGCATCAGACGTATTTTGATAAACAAAAAACTGATCGTACGTAGCACCGAGCAATTTATTCACAGCAAATTCCTCCTTGTATTTTTGAATTGAGCTTGTAAACTTTCCTTGCTCATAGTCGCTGATGCCCCATTGTGAATAACTGATGGCCTGACAACGTAAACAGTTAATTTTTTTTGCTAACCTCACCGCGACTGTCAATACGCTGTCAATGGAAGGATACTTCTTTTCAGCCGAATACACCGTAGAAATTGCGTTGAGTGCACGAATAATATTGATTGTGTCCTTTTGAAGAATACTTATGTCGATAGACTCGATATAATACTTCTTTGCCTCCGAAGCGCGCGCGTCTTGCAAAGCTAAATCATCGCCCAATCGCTTGAGGCTTCGGGCCAGCATTTTCTGGTCGCCAATTCTTCTGAATATCTTCTCTGCTTTCAAATTGAAAGACATAGCTTCAGCATATTTTGCTCGAAAGTTTAAGATATATCCTGCGCCAATGTAGGCCCGGCCAAGCGTAGGTTCATCGGTATCTTTTTCAAGTAATGGTATGGCTGCCTGATAATAAAATCCAGCGCTGTCGTACAATGCGCGGTCTAATGAAAGTTCGGCTTTCCAGAAGTAAAGGTGCCCTAATTTGTAGTTGTTATTGATTGCTGATTGACGGATCCAGTGATTGATCGCTAGTAAAACGCTATCGTTCCTTATCTTTCGAAGCTCCGGCATCTGAGCGATAAACTCATTTGCCTTACCTTCAAATTTAAATTCCTGCGCCAACAATGGAGCGGATATTATGAGGAGAAAAAATATCCTTTTCATTAGCTAATATATAGGGTAAAGTACAGAAAAGCAGTCAGAAGAAAAAGCTTTTAAAAACCCGCCACTTAACTAATCATTTTAAAACCCTAAAATAAGCGTATTTCAGACTTTCTTATGATGCTCTGCCATTTCGATTACGGCTTTGAGCATACCCAACATACCTATCCCTAAACCCAAACAACCAATAGCTAATTCATTGAGGATTGGATTGCGGGAAATCAATGTGCCGAACAAACCGATGCCAACAAAAAACGCTACCATGATCGCCACTGCGAAAATAAACCGTTTCGCGTACTTCGGATTTTCAAAGACACGCTTCGAAATATTGTTTTGGGTTTTCGTAGTGTCTTGCAAGGTAGAAAAACTTACGCCTAACCCCAGAAACATAAGTCCCTTGTTGATGTCGGGAAAAGAAACATCTCCACTCATGATCATCTGACGATAGCAATAATAAATCGAAACGATCAAAAAAGGATATTGCAAATAACTGATGATGTGAAAAATCTTTTTAGCATCCGGCATAGAAAGAAAAGTTTAGGTAAAAAAAGCAGTACAAGAAACTCATTTTTTTGATATGTACGTGATAGGATTCAGATAAAACATTTTCTTCCAGCCTTGTTCGCTTTGATCAATTCGCCCTAAATAGGGAAATAAGGTAATAATGCTATAGTGCAGATGCGGAGGCTTGCCTTTGGCATTTCCTGTATCACCAACAGTGCCGATGCGAGCGCCAACCTTTACAAAAGAAAACATCTTTTCATCGATAGAATTCAAATGCGCGAAATAATGAACACGCCACTTTGCCCCCAGCACCAGCACTACTTTGCCGCCCACGTTCAATTCACCCGTCCACAAAACAATACCATCTGTTGATGATAGTACCGATACACCGCGCTTCGCGAAAATATCTACTCCTTTGTGAACGCCTGATTTTCCCCAGGGCGAATACCAAAAAGACTTTGCATGATAACTGGTTGCGTTCGCACCTTCCACCGGCATAACCATCCGCTGAGGTAAAAGAAACCCAATGAGAACAATGGCCAACAAAACATATTGCCACCGAATGCGCAGGCAAACAAACATTTTTCTAATGCTGATTTGATTTTCGATTTAAAAATTGATGAATATCGTTTTTCCACGCATCACGATACTTCAACAGATATCTTTCATGACCTGCCTCGGAATAGATCTTCAGAAACTTCTCTCCGGCAAGGTTGGAGAAAATCGCTTGAGTCTCTTCCCTACTCACCCGATTGTCTTTCGCTCCATAAAGTAATAAAGTCGGACAATTAATTTTTGATGCGTACGCAACAGGGTTGTGGCCGAATGCCCAAAACCCATTCTGAACTCCGCCCCAAAATACAATCATCGAAGCAAATGGAAATGAAGGCAGCTTCATAAGGCGAAAACGCGCTTGGACTGTTTGACACATGGTTCCAAACGGACATTCGATAATGATTCCTTTTACATGCATTGGATCATCGGCTAATGCTTTCATGAGAGCAACAGCACCCATCGAAACGCCAAATAAATAAATGGTTTGCTCGCCTTGTTTTTGTATGTATTCAAATGCCGTTCGCACTTGCGTTGCTTCCTCAAAACCAATGGTGGTTTGGTTTCCTTCTGAATTGCCGGAACCCATAAAATCAACTAACAAGGTGTTGTACCCAAATTGTTGGAATATTTCCGCATGATCCAGCAAGGAAGATTTTTCGGCTGCATAGCCATGAAATAAAATAATCGTTCCGATGGCATTCGCTTGTTTCACATACCAACATTCGATCTTGCGATTGCTCTGCAACACAACCGTTTCAAATGGAACTGCTGGCGTCTTCGAGCTAACAGGCCGTGGGTTTTGCACACCGGTAAAAAGCGACTTTAATGCAACAGATGATGCGTCATTATTGATCTTCTTGCCTAAGGCCGGCTCCTCAAAATGTGTAAAGCGGTAAGAGTGAATGATTGCCAATACATTTGCAAAGACAAAACCAACAGCCACCAACCAAATGCTGAATCTCACGATCTTCCTTTTGGTAAAGTGAAGCGCCATCATCGCAAGGTTATCGAATAATGCGTCCGGACTTCACAACAATCTCAGAACCCTCTGCCAGAAAAACAGATTTAGGTTTTTCATTTTTCAGAAAAGCAAAATCATTGCCATACACATCTCCAAAATCGACATCAATTTGTGAATCGATGGCCTGATAGACTTGCCATGTAGGATGCTCAACTCCGTATTCTGATGTTTTTGTTGGAGAAAGTTGCGTGTAACCCCAATAGTGCTCGGTAATAAATTCTTCTTCTGAATCCTTCTGCACTAAAGCACTTTTGCTCTCAGCTGTAACCTTAAATGAGTTCCACGACTTCTTCTTCCACGCATACTCAACTACCAATCGATCTTCAGTTGTTGTCCATGAATGGCGCATGGGCATCGTTTCATATTTTTCTCTATAAACCGTATTCGCAATAAAGGTCAGCGCTGGCTTTGGGACAATCTCTTTGATAAACACAACACCACGTTTCCATTCACCATCATCCAGATAGCGAACATAAAATCGAAGGTTTACTTCTTCAAAATTTGAGTGAAATGGAATCTTAAATCCGAGCAGGCGCGTATTCAGAAACATGAAGCCAACCAAACTGACATAGCAAGTGTTATTCCACAAATCAATTTCAGTCTTGTACGGCAAATACTTTTTTAAAAGAGATGGATCGATCGCATAGTTCGCCATGGCCAACTTACGCCACTCTGCATCTAAAAAAGTCCTTGCCATACTCTGTGTTATTTCACCGGTTCACGATGACCAACCCATGTAAATCGTTTCGTTACATATTCGGGATTGGTGAATGATGCATTGCCGGAAGGATTACCACCCGTGACATGAAAATCAGAGAAGGCTGCATTTTGATTCATGTAAATGCCTCCCACCAAATTAAAGGATACAGGAGTTGCTGCCAACGCCATTTCATCTGCAATCTTTTCGCGAACAGTTGAGTCGGTGGTGTATGCACCGCACGAGATCGCTCCGTGTTGCTGTGCGAGCGATTGTGCCAACGCAATGGACTCATCTGTATTTTTTGTTTTGATGAGAAGCGCGATCGGCCCAAACAATTCTTTACCAAAAATATCTTTCTTGCTGCCGTCTACTTCAATTACCACCGGAGTTGCTACACGTGCATTTTTAAATTGCGGATTTTCGAATGTGCGCGACTTCAACCAAACTTTGCCATCGATTTTTTCAGCATCGATTACGCGTGTGCTGGTATTTTTGTTTTGCACGGCACCTAACACAAATGGTCCGGCTTTTGGGTTGTCGATCAAGCCATTGATGTTTGCCACAAACTTTTCTGCGAACTCATCAAATGAAACGGAGCCAGTTGGTGTTTTGATTCCACCAGCCGGGATGTAGAAGTTTTGCGGAGCGGTACACATTTGGCCGCTGTATAAATTGACTGAGAAAGCAAGATTCGCTGCTACCTTGTCTACATCTTCTACTGAATCTAAGATGACAGAGTTCACGCCTGTCTTCTCAGTGAAAACGGCTTTGCCGGGAAGTGCTTCTAAATAAGAACCAAATGCAGAATTACCGGTGAAGTCAATCAGCTTTACGCTAGGATGTTCAGCCAATTCTTTGGTGATCATTTTATCAAATGTGTCTGCGGCCAACTGGCAGGTATTGGGATCCAGATTGTTTTCCTGTAACACCTTTTGAATCTCTGCCACAAAGATGGCGATCGGCAGAATCGCACCTGGATGTGGTTTAACAATCACAGAATTGCCGGTGATTAAACTTCCGTAGATGCCGGTAACGGAATTCCACGTAGGGAAAGTTGAGCAACCGATCACAACCGAAATACCTTTTGGTACTGCACGCCACTCTTTGTTCAGTTGCAAATTGAATTTACCCATCGGCTTTTCCCAGATCGCGCTGGATGGAAAGCGATTCAATTCTTCATACCCCGCAGCGATTGCTTCCAGCGCACGATCGGCTGCATGGGGGCCGGATGCCTGAAAGGCCATCATGTATCCCTGACCAGTGGTGTGCATAGTTGCATACGCAATTTCAAAGAAGCGGGCTTTCACACGCTCCAATGATTCCATCAAAATTCCGGCACGATCTTGCGCGGAAACTTTTCGCCATTGATGAAATGAATTTTGTGCGCGATCGATCAATGTGTTGGTTGAGAAAATAGGGTACGTAATTTTTAACTCTTCCTGCAAATACGGAGATTCTTCCAGCCCGGCCCATCCTTCGGGATTGGCTTGCAACAATTCTTCAAATTTTTTGCCCAATGTATGTTTGAACTTGACTTGCCCATCGGCATCGGCTGTCTCGCCATACACTGCGGGTGCGGGGTGTTCAACAAATGCAGCATAAAAGGTGCGTGCATGCAAAGCATTGATCGCTTTGGTGATAGTAGGTTGATGTTTTTCGAATAATGTCATAGTCAATTGTTATTTGGAACCAAATACCTTCTTCAACAAATCACTGGTGCGGGCAGCCGGATCTTGGCGGATGCTCTTTTCTTCTTTGGCAATCATGGTGAATAATCCCTGAATGGCCATATCGGTGGCGTAGTCGTTCAGGTTGGGATTTACTTTGGTGATGAAGGGAATACGGTTGTACTGATTAACCAAATCGCCATAGTATTTGGTGGCTTGCACTTTATCTAAGGATGCTTGCACAATGGGTTTAAATTTTTCTTTCAATTGTGCCGTGGTTGTCTTTTTAAGATACTGAGTAGCGGCATCGGGTTGGCCTTTTAATATGGCAAACGCATCATCGATCGTCATTTGTTTGATGGCGGCAAGAAAAATGGGCTTCGCTTCTTTCGCGGCTTCTTCGGCACCTCGATTTAAGGTAACTACAAATTTATCGACTTCTTTGCCCATGCCCAAAGCACGCAGCTTGGTTTCTACCATTTTCACATCTTGCGGAAAAGGAATTTTAATTTCAGGGTTTTTGTAATAGCCATCTAATTTAGAGATCAGATCGGTGCCTTTACTGACGCCATTGACCAATGCTTCTTTTAATCCATTGGTGACTTCAACGGTGGTGAGTGGCTTGCCTGTGCTTAATGCCTTTTTGGCATCGTTCAAAACTTTATCCAGCTGCGCAAACGAACTGCTGCCAAAAAGCATGAGAAAGATGAAAATGTATTTTGTCATAAGTATAATATTCGTTTACGAAGGTACGGAATCAAAACTTAAACGCGGTGAAATAGTTATTCATATAGGCTGTACAAAATTTGATGCGAAGTAAAACATCTTTCGGTTCGCATTCATGGGGTGCGGGCATCGGCTAGGGATGGCAGTGGAAAGCCACGCTGGCACAAAATTTAAATATTGGCTGACGCGTGTTGCGTGGCTTGAAGCGAACAGCCCGGTGCCCCCTGCGCCTCGCGGGGCAAGCCGCAAAAAATTAAACTAACGTTTCGCGGGTAATCTCGCTCGTGTTTTTGCAACCTGCCAAACCCATTGTTAAATCAAAGTCGGCCAGAAAATTGCGAAGCACTTCTTTCACGCCTTCTTCGCCTGCGAGTGTGAGGCCATAGACGTACGGGCGACCAATACACACGGCTGTTGCGCCCAGTGCAAGGGCTTTGAAAGCATCGGCACCACCGCGCACACCGCTATCAATCAAAATCGGAATCTGACCTGCCACTGCTTCTGCAATTTTGGGCAGCGCTTCGAACGTGCTGATCGAACCATCGACCTGCCGACCACCATGATTGGAAATGATGATACCATCGATGCCGTGATCAATGGCGAGGCGCGCATCATCGGGATGCAAAATTCCTTTCAGCAAAATGGGCAGCTTGGTATGCTGACGCAAAAATTTCAGGTCGTCCCATGTGAGAGCAGGATTGGAATAAATGCTGACAAACTTTTGCACAGCCTTAATGGGTCGTTTCGATTTTAACTTTGAAAAGAATCCGTTGCCGGGATAATTTTTTGTCATGGTGATGAGTCCGCTGAGCAATTGATACGTGAGTTGTTGTTTGGCTTCGGGCTCAGCTTCGTCCATCAATTTTTGAAACACCGGATCGGACGTGTATTGTGCAATGCCGCGACCTTCCATGAAAGGCAGGTAGGCCATGTCGAGATCACGCGTGCGCCACCCTAGCATAGTAGTATCGAGTGTGACGGCAATGGCTGAACAGTCGCAACGCTCGGCACGTTGCACAAAGCTGGCAACGAGGTCGCGTGACTTGCTCCAATACAATTGAAACCAGCGCGGGCTGTTGCCCATGGCTTCGGCTACTTGCTCCATCGGGCGCGATGATTGATTGGAAAAGATGTAGGGAATGTTCAATGAGGCTGCTGCTTTGCCAACGGCAACATCGGCTTGCGGATGAACCATTTCTAATACTCCAATGGGCGAAAGAAAAAAGGGCGATGGATATTTTTGTCCGAATAGTTGAATGCTGGTGTCGCGCTCGCTCACATTACGCAACATGCGCGGAATGATTTTGTATTTCTCGAAAGAGGCTCGGTTAGCTCGAATGGTTGACTCTAACCCCGCACCACCTACGATGTACGCTTTTGCCTGCGTGCTCATTTTAGCAGCGGCAGCTTCTTCTAACTTGATAGGATCAATCGGCACGATGGGCAAGCGACCGGCAAACCCGTTGGTATAAATTTCACGCTGACGATTGGCTCCGGAAGTGGAAGAGGCGATCATGGTGTAAGATTAGATGTGAGACTTGAGATATGAGATTGGTGATTTGGTTATACTTTATTTTTCGTGTCGATGAGAATGGTAACAGGGCCATTGTTAACCAGCGCTATTTTCATGTCAGCACCGAACTCGCCCGTCTGCACGTTTTTACCTAACTCTTTACCGAGAGCAGCAATCACTTTTTCGTAGAGCGGAATGGCTACGGGTGGCTTGGCGGCTTTGATATAGCTGGGGCGCATTCCTTTTTTGGTGCTCGCGTGCAAAGTAAACTGACTGACCAGCAAAATATCTCCACCATCGTCTTTTACGCTCACATTCATCACACCTTCGGCATCGTCAAAAATGCGCAGGCCCACGAGTTTCCCACTAAGCCATTCAATGTCTTCATCGTTGTCGGCATCTTCGATACCGATCAATATGAGAAGTCCTTTGCCAATTTGCGATTTGATGACGCCATTGATGGTGACGCTGGCTTCGGTGACACGTTGAACGACTGCGATCATATTTTAATAAGCTTGCATTTCAATGGATGAATGGATGTGTTGACCGGGAGTCGTTTGTTGAGCATAAGCCACCAAGGCACGCGCTACTTTTATGGACTCGATGGACGCATATTTTTTCGGAATCAAGAATCCGAAAATTTTGTAGAAAGTCTGCGCGGCTTCTTCTCCCGTCCGTTGCTCCTGCCGTGGGCCGGTGAGCAAAGAGGGTTGCAAAATATGGTAGCTGTCGAAACCAATTTTACTGATGGCTTCTTCGACTTCACCTTTCACCTGATTGTAAAAAATGGAAGAGTTTTTATTGGCGCCTAACGCAGAGATCAGTAAATATTTAGTCGCTCCGTTTTGTTTGGCGGCTTGTGCCAATGCGAGTGGTGCATCGTAGTCTACTGCACGAAAGGCTTCTTTGGTTTTGGCTTTGCGCATGGTGGTGCCCAGGCAACAGAAAACATCATCGGCTTTCACGGTTTGTAATGCCGCGGGTATAGCACTCAACTCGCAAACAATATTATTTAGTTTGGGATGCGCGATGGCTAAAGGCTTTCGGCTGATGGCCACTACGGATGAATAGGCATCGTTCTTCAGCAATAGGTCTAAGAGTTGGCTGCCAATCAATCCGGTAGTGCCGGCCACTAATGCTACTTTGCCCATGTTAGAATATCTGTTGAATTTCTTTCTTCAACTCCGATAATGAATGGTTGATCAAATCTACTTTCCGGTCTATCGACATTTGAAAAACTTGCTTGGCCAGATCGATGCTGGATGCATTGGCAGGCATTTGACCGGCTGCTTCGTTGATCAAAATGATAAGATCTTCTTTAGCATTTTTGATTTGATTCCACACCTCTTCGCTCATGTACACTTGTTGCGATACGTTGTGGTTATACTCGTTGCGCACTTCGTCTAACAATATTTTTTGAAAGTCGCGGGCCGAAAGGCCGGGGTTATTGAGTCGGATGAGCAGGTTTTGTGGCGAGATTCGTTCTAAAAACAAAACCATTCGCTCGTAGGCTTGCATCCGTACAGGTAAAATGGTTTCAATGCTGCGGCCGCGTACTTCCAGCTTCTTCAAGTCAATTTCGCGCTGAATGAATGACCGCACCATCAGGTAAACGGCATAGAGCACAATCGCTGCCGGAATCAATAACTTTCCAAATTCGAGTAAGGCATTCATAGGAATTTTTTAATGGTCTATTATGTTCGAAATTTAGGTAATTTTATAGGAACAAATTGGTTTGTTATGAATACGGAAAAATTAAAGGAATATCTGCATCAGATAGCTGATAATGTGAATAAGGATACACGCCTAGATGATATTTATGATCAACTGGCTCTGCTGGAAGATATTGACGAATCGGAAGAAGAGGAAAAAGCAGGTAAAGTAATCGCACAAGAAGAAGTGATTTTGCGGGCTAAAGAATGGTTAACATGTTCGACAACGTAAAACCCATTGGAATTAGTGCCCGTGCAGCAGCCGAGGTAAAAAAGATCATGCAAACCAAAAATATTCCGGCTGACTATGGCCTGCGACTTGGAATCAAAGGCGGTGGATGCGGAGGCGTTGCACTCATGATTGGCTTCGACAAGCAAAAGCCCACAGACTTAGCTTATGAAGTAGACGGCATTCC
>JAJTHV010000208.1 GCA_021300095.1 Flammeovirgaceae bacterium
CTTAGAAATCAATCAACTTTATCATTTACGATACACTTCTTTTTGTTGAAAATCCAATAGGCAGGTCTGCTAACCATTAGCAGGTGGATCTGTGGAAACCGAGTTTTACAAACCAATTAAGATACCCACTGAAAAAGTTCTGGCAGGGAAATAGTTTTGCCTACGGTCAATTCCGGGTGCGAGAACATCAGCCGTGTTTTGGCGAAATCCACCATTGTCTGTCGAGCCCCTATCCTCTAGAACCGGCTCAGGATCTACTCCGGAATAATTGGTAATTACAAAAGCATTCTGAACTGTAAATGAAAATTTTAGATTTCTAATTTGCGAGGTAGCGTTGCGCTTTATCAAATAACTGAAACTAATATTATCCAACTTCAGGAAGTCGGCCTTTTCTACGTAAAGTGAACTGTATCCATTTGTTGATAGGCCCGTCACTGCCTTAGTTGATTTGATTCGATTGTAAGAATTAAGCGAGCCTGCATTTTCTGGCTCATATGCTAACCTGAAATCGTTCATTAGACTATGACCAAACGCCCCGCGGAAAAATGCATTTAAACTCCAATTTCTAAAAATCAATTGATTTGTCCAACCCAATTCCGTGCTTGGTAGTCCGCTACCTAAAACTTGAAAATCTCCATCTGCTGCCAACGCATATGAAGCCAACGATTTATCAATTCCATCTCCATTCACATCTTTAAATCGAGGCGTTCCGTTTGGGTTAACTCCATCAAATACTGGCCCCCAAATTTCTCCAATCTCCTTGCCTACTTCTGTTTTAATAAACTGTGTGCTACAACCACAAGGTGGCCCTGAGAAACTTCTCATTTCTTTGTTTACAACGTACGATTCCAGTGTGGTTTTACTGAAGGCTGCTACTAAACCAGTGGTCCACGTCAGTCTACCAAAGTTGATTGGCTTATATCGAACATTCACTTCCACTCCACTTGTATGAAGTGATGCCGCATTTTCATATCGCGTGCCTGATGGAAATACAACAGGATTATTGACTTGCAATATCAAATCGGTAACGTTTCTCGAATAGTAATCCACGGTCATACTCACTCCGTTTCGGAAGTTCGCATCCATGCCTAAATTGATTTCCGTATTCTCCTGCCATTTCAAATCAGGATTCCCATTGCGCGTCCATTGAATTGTCCCACCGTTAGGAAAACTATAATTGTACAAGTCTTTTGATAATCCTGATTGACTTGGTAATGAGCCGCTAGTTCCGTAGCCTAAGCGAAACTTCAGATTATCTATATTGGAAATTTTTAAATATCGGTTTAAGTCCATACCAAGACCGACTGAATAAAATAGTCCATAGTGATTATTGACACCCAACTTATTCGAGCCTTCCCTCCGAACGGTGAGATTTACAACCATGGAATTATTGAAAGACAGACTGATTCTAGAGAATAATGCAACTAATTTGTTTACGGGAGTTCGATTTGAACGAATACTTAACAGATTTGGGTTACCGCTCAATAAATCGCCTGCATTTTCTAATGCGTTATACCCAAGCTGATCATTCGGAAAATTACCCATTGAAAGGTAGACATCTTGCTCTTCGTCTTGTTGAAATGAATAGCCTGCTGTGGCTGCAAGGTCAACTGAAGCGAAGTGCTTTTGATAATTTAAGTATGTCTCCATGAGTGTGAAATTGCGATCTGCGGTATATCTTCGCGCTAAACCTCCTCTATAATATCCCCGAAATAAAGAATTGCGCGAGTAGTACTCTCCCGACAGGACGTTCTCAAATTGACTCGCATAATGGACTGACACTTCAAGGTTTTTTAAAAGGTTATAAGAAATCCTCGCGTTGTAGTTAAGACTTCGCCTTATACCTTCGTTAACATTTTGTTCTAAAATTGCAACAGGATTATAATTATCAAATAAAATTGCCTGAAAGTAATCGCCACTATTAAATTTAATAGGCGCAGTTGGGTTGTATAAAACAGCATATCGTAGCGCCTCAATAAAAGAGAAATTACTATTTCTATTCGTCATTGATATGTTCATATCCAACCTTAACCGATTACTGAGAGCAACATGTGTCAAGCGGGCGCGGGTATTTACCTGATCAAAATCACTGGAACGTAAAATTCCATTTACATTTCTAAAATTGGTAGAAACCCGAAAAGTAGTTTGCTCATTACCTCCTGAAATGGAAATACCATGAAAGCTACTGAGGCCAACGCGGGTTACTTCTTGTTGCCAATTGGTAACTGAACCTATATCATTTCCTCCGGCTGCAACATACTCCGATGCGGAAAGTGATGGTTGAGTTTTCATTACTTCCGATGCCGAAAGCGACCCATTATACGCAATTGCTATGGATCCTGTTTTTGAGTTTGCGCTTTTGGTCGTAATTAAAATAACACCTGCCGCACCACGCATTCCATAAATAGATGTAGCGGAAGCGTCTTTTAAAATACTAACCGACTCGATATCATTTGGATCTACATTATCTAATGTAGCGCCAAGCACTCCATCAATAACAATTAATGGCATTGAACCAGACTCCAAAGTGGAAATTCCTCGAATACGAATATTCGCCTGTTGATTTGGATCTCCACCTCGATTATAAATACTCAAGCCTGCCATCTTTCCCTGAAACAAATCGGCTACTGAATAAATATTTCCCTGATTGAATTCCGAATTCGACAATGCAGCCACAGCTCCAGTGATTTTTGATGGCGCATAAGTTGTATAGCCAACCTGTAGCTCATCTAAAAGGTCGAAGTCTTTAACAAGTAAAATGTTTACCGTTGATGCTTCATTGCTAATATTTAATTCTTGGGTAACAAATCCCTGTAATGAAAAAACAAGTACAGAATTGGGTGAAACTGAAATGAGAAATTCTCCATTTACATCTGTAAGTGTGCTGTTAGAAGTTCCCTTTTCAAGCACACTAACACCAGCTAAATGTACATTGTCAGTGGATAAAGAAACAGTGCCTTTTAAAGAAATCACTTGTGCATGTAACAACTGGCTCCCACTCAAAAGAACCAAAATAAAAAAAATGAACACAACGTGGCGTTTCATTGGAATCATATATTCATATCGAATAAACTAGAAGTAGCATGAAATTCTTACTGAATCTAGCACTTTTACCACGACAAACCATCATTGTTTTTTTAAAATAACAGATTTCCTGCTACCAATGGTAATTGTGCCAGAAATGACTTTCTGATTGTAGAGTAACTCCGTGTAGAAGCTATTAGCTGGAAGTGAGAAAGTGTGTTCACTATCGTCAATATTAAACAGGACAATAATCTCGTTTTTATCATCAAACCTTGTGTAACCTAGCAATTTCCCCTCAGCTTTCAAAAATTCAATTTTACCTGTTGTGAGAACCGCATTACTTTTCCGAATCGCGATAAGCTTTTTATAGAAGTCAAAGTGCGCTTGATTAAAGCTCACCGGATCCAAGTCGCTTGGGCTCTGTTGAAAATTATTTCTGGTCTCCGGTTGAAACTTAAACTCCTTCCACATTACGGGTTTCCGTGGAAACGGATCATCGGCTCCCCACATACCCATTTCTTCTCCATTCCAGATATGAGGGGCTCCGATAGAAGTAAATGTATGCACCAAGTACAAACGCAATCGCTGATAAGGTTCCTCATCCGGTTTACCGGTTTTGTAAGTTGGGTCATCAGAAGGTGACGCCTTGAATTTATACGGATTGGGGTTATAAAAATCGGTAAGCAGTCGCGGAGTATCGTGGCTAGACGCCACATTCATCATCGCGTAGCGATTCGATTCGCGCAAGCGATTCCATTGAAACTGTAATGAATCTCTAAACACTTGTGCATCGGTGGATAAATTATTTTTAGCAAAAAAATACCGCGCGGGACGATACGCTTGATAAAACATTACCGCATCAAAAATATCTCCTTGTGTGTAAGGCGCGGGATTCATCAACTTATCCGGCCATCCCTCCCACCAAATTTCTCCCACCAAATAGGCATTGGGTTGAATGGCCCTTACTTCTTTTCGGAAATCGCGCCAAAAGCCTAAGCCAATCTGATCAGCCACATCCAATCGATAGCCATCGATGCCTTTCGTTACATCTCCATCCGGTGCCAACCATCTTTTTGTGACAGCAAAAACATGTGACTTCGCTTCATCCTGAATGTTTCCTTCATAGGGATGACCGGATCGTTTCGGAGTGGCAATATTTACCTTCTTTAATTCCGGTAACGACTTCACACCAATCCAACCATCGTAGGCAAATTCATTTTCCGGTGTTGCCGGATTATCAAACGATTTGATATCGTACCAATCTTTGTATGGCGATGCCTGTTGGTTCTTTAAAATATCCAACCACGCCCAAAACGTAGTGCCCGTGTGATTCCATGAATAGTCCATAATGATTTTCATCTTCCGCTTATGAACTTCAGCAACCAACTTCAAAAAAAGTTGATCGGCTTTAGTCCATTTCCAGGTAGTTGGGTCTGCAGGGTTTTCGCTCGCAATAATCTTATTATCACCAACCGGATCAGGACCAAAGTTCACATCTACATGATGATAATAACGGGCATCGTATTTATGCAGCGATGGAGCATCGTTAATGGGATTAATAAACAATGCGGTAACACCAAGCTGCTGCAAGTAATCCAGCTTGTTAATGACACCTTGCAAATCGCCACCATATCTTCGATACTGAAGCATTTCGCTGAATGACTTACCCGGAATTTTAGCCCAGGATTCTTGTTCAAACCAATTGTTTGTCCAAGGTGTAATTTTCCAACCCGCAGGTGCATGAACTTTCATCGGAGGAATATCTATGTTTGCGGCTGTCGGATCGTTAGATGGATCTCCATTATGAAAACGTTCCACAAAAATCTGATACCAAATCACTTCTTTCGCCCATGCAGGCGGCTCTGTAAATGGAGTAGACTGCGCAAGCGTTTCCATGCACATCATACATAAAACAATAATGAACAGGCGGTTTGGTATTTGCATGATTTATTTCTTTAATAAAAACAGGAATGGAATATCGAGTCGTTTGCTCCATGCTTTCTCCGAATGATTCTCTCCCGGAAAAAATTGAGTCATCCAGTTTTTAGATGAATAACCTTTGCTGGTGACTATTTCATCCACACGTTTTTGTAATGGCGGATATAATGCATCTAATGTCTGATCTCCGTAATCAAAATAGATTTTGTGTGTTTGGGGATCAGGAAGATTCTTATGAATATAGCTGTAGAATGCCGTAGGTACCGGATTGTTATCCATTGAAAAAACACCCGGCCAATGTGTACTTAAACAAGCGGCACCTCCAAATACATCAGGGTATTCACATATAGCATAAAGCGAAATAAGCCCTCCCATGCTGGATCCTGCGATAAACGTATTGGCACGATCTTTCTTCGTTGAGAAATTCTGATCAATGAAAGGCTTTAGTTCCGTTACCAAAAATTTCAGATAATTGTCTGAAAAAGGCTTGAATTCTTCTTTGGTTCTGCCCACTCTTTGCAATTGAGCGGTTACGGAATCTCTTTCAATCTTCGTTAAACTTTCAAATGGTTTTTGCGGAAAGTATTCAGGGTGTCTTGTTTTCTCCGAATTATAAACACCCACGACAATACAATCGCGTATTTTTCCTTCGCGCTGCAACTTACCCATCACCTCATCTACTTTCCATTCTTGCTTGTTCCACATGATGGAGGAGTCATACAAGCCCTTCCCATCATGCATGTACAACACGGCATACTTGGTTTTGGGATTGTAATTGTCCGGCAACCAAACATCGATGGTGCGGGGTGCTACCAAGGCTGATTTAAAATTTTCAAACTGGTGGATTTGACCGGTTGATGGCTTAGGTAATTGCGCCAGCAAAGTGAATGGTACTGATAAAAGGATGAAAAGAAAACCACGCATATGTTTGAATTTATTTCTTCAACTCTAAAACCCACATAGTCATTGCAGGTATTTTGGTTTTATCGCGTAGCGGTAATTGCACTTCTGTGGTAACCTCGTTCGCCATTGTAAAATCAGCGGTGCGCTCTGCATACGAACTAAAATCGATCTCCATCTCTCGCTCATTCGTATTCATCACACACATGATGGTTTGATTGGCATCGTATCGAAAATAAATATACACTCCGTCCTTCGGAACGAATTGCATCATCTTACCAGTTGTTAGCGCTGAAGATTGCTTGCGGTAATTTGCCAGCTTACGCACTATTGCTTGTACAGATGACTCATCGCTCGTGAGACCTATTCCGGTAAATGCACTTTTCTTATCTCCATTCCAACCACCTGCGAAATCCAACCGCACCCAACCATCCGGATTGGTAAAACCTTTCATATTGATTTCAGTTCCGTAATACATTTGTGGAATGCCTCTACAAGTGAGTAACCATTTAATTCCCATTTTTTGCTTTGCTACGTTTTCTCCCACTACAGAAAAAAAACGACTTACATCGTGATTATCGAGAAACAAAACATTCCGATTGGGATCTTTATAGAGATAGTCAAACGTAAGCGTTGTATATAATCTATTCACTCCCTCAGTCCATCCAAAAGGTTGCGTGAGTGCTGGTACTATTCCATAGTCGTGCGTTTGAAAATCGGTTGCTCCTTGCAAATTGCTTTTGAAAGGAGTTTCTACTTTATTTTCTACAAAGTAAGCTTGCGATGGAACGCCATGCACCCACAACTCACCAAAAATGGTAAGCTTAGGATATTCATTATATAAAGCCGCATTGCATCGACTCATAAAATCCAAATCGTTGTACAAGTAAGTATCCACGCGCCAACCGTCTACACCAAATTCTTCTACCGACCAAACTGCATGCTGAATCAAATAATTAGCCATGTATGGATTGGAATGATTGACATCCGGCATCAAGGGAGTAAACCAGCCATCGGTGGTTATCTTCTTATCCGATTGAGCGCCATACGGATCAAACAAAGGTTGATCTTTGTAACTGGTTCCGGTGTAACTCGGCCATTGATGGAACCAGTCCTTGGAAGGTTTCTCGCGAAACAAAATATGATCTATGTCCACGTGATTGTAAACCGCATCTTGAATTAATTTCAACCCATGTTTATGCAACGAATCACTTAGCTGTTTATATGCATTATTGCCTCCAAAGCGTGGTTCAATTTTATAATGGTTGGTAAATCCATAACCGTGTTCGGTTCGAATAGTCCGGTCGTTCTCAATCAGTGGCATCGACCAAACTGCAGTGACACCCAAATTTTTTAAGTAATCAATGTGATTAATCATCCCTTTGATATCGCCTCCATGCCTATGAAAAATAGAATCGCGGTTGAGTGTCTGGTCACGCATGCCGGCTATTCGATCGTTTGTTGGATCTCCATTGCTGAATCGATCGGGCATAATCAAATAGATAAAGTCGCTGGAATTTACACCGGAAGCAAAAGCAGTTCCATTGCCTGCTCTACGCGCTTGAAGTCTCCACATTACTTTCGATTTCTTCTTGCCGTCAACTCCGGCAAACGTAATCGTTCCCGGTTTGGCATCGGGTGAAATCGTAACATCTAAGGCAATGTATTTTCCATTTTCGAATGTGTGCGATTTGGTGATGGATACACCCGGGTAATTAACTGAAAATGTTTGTTTGCTAAATGCGGGATCCGGACTTCGAAGCAAGAGTTGCACCGTATTCATTTTCATTCCGACCCACCAATTGGGCGGGTACACTTCTACACTTTGACCAAAAGAAGTAA
>JAJTHV010000234.1 GCA_021300095.1 Flammeovirgaceae bacterium
TAAAATCCAATTTTCTACAAGCGGATATGCTCGACTTTGGCGATGGGGCAACGCCTGCCTTTTTTGATTATGATGGTGATGGTGATCAGGATTTATTTGTAGGTAATTACATTAAGTCAGGGCTTTCTGCGCAGGTGGCTCAATTTGAAAATGTAGGAACTCCTCAATCACCGTCCTTTAAATTGATCACAGAAGATTTTTTCGGACTCTCCATCTTAAACGTCATTAATCTGAAAATTCAATTTGTAGATATGAATCAGGATGGCACAATGGATTTCGTTTTTTCGTACACCATTAAAACCAACCGCACTACGAAAATTGCTTACCTGGCGAACACCAGTTCTGAAAAACTAACAATCAAAGATGCCAATGTAAACCAAGTAGACTTTACATTAACACAAACAAACAATTGGTATGTGGTAGATGTGAACCAGGATGGGCAGAATGATATTTTGCTGGGTAATGATGTGGGTGGAATCGAATTCTGGAAGAATAGCGGAACAGGTACGTATCAATTGATTACAGACAGTTACTTAGGGCTGGGGGCAAGCACGGAGCGTCAAAATGTGACCATGGCCGTAGCCGATCTACTGGCTGATGGTCAGGCCGATTTACTGGTGGCCAATCAAAATGGAAAAATTTTTATTTATGAAGATTTTCGCAAGCAAACGACTGCACCAACCCCACGTACTTCCATCATTTATAACAGGCTCTTAGAAAACTTTGAAAGCAAGAATTTAGGCGGACCTATCTGGTTGGCCGTTACTACGCTTTTTAACACCCGCGAGCCAAGCATCGTTGTTGGCAATTACCTGGGGGGCTTGCATATTTTGCGCTTTGAAGATGCTATTGAACTACCGACCGAACCCCAGATTTCTATCTACCCCAATCCAATTGCGAGACTGGATGAGAAGCCAATCAATATCCGTGTCGACCGGAGTGTGTCTGTACAATTCTATACTACGCTAGGTCAAAAAATATCTGAGAATTATTTTGTGCCTGCCAACGAAGATTACCCTATCAATATTAGCGCATTGTCGGCTGGGGTGTATATTGCGCAGTTTTCGTGGAGAGGAAGAATATTCTCAAAGCGATTTATTGTTCAATAAAATTTAATTTCATGCACCCGATTGCATTTGTGTTTGACATGGATGGAGTGATCATCCACAGTAATCCGTATCATAAAATTGCTTTGCATCAGTTTTGTGAAAAATACGGCTACCATCTGACGGAAGATGAGCTCCGCAGCAAAATTTACGGTCGCACCAACAAACAATGGATTACCAATTTGTTTGAACGCGAACTGGGCGCAGAGGAGCTTCACCGTTTTGCCGAAGAGAAAGAAGGGTTGTTTCGCGATTTAATTGCGAAAGACATTAAAGCACTGGATGGCTTAAACAATTTTTTGGATCAGATGAATGAACAAAAAATTGATCGCGCTATTGGCACCTCAGCCCCACGAAGCAATGTAGATTTTGTGATGGCGAAGACACAATTGACTCCCTACTTCCCAACGATCTTAGATGATTCGTTTGTTGAACACGGCAAACCCAATCCGGAAATTTACATCAAATGTGCAGCGGCACTTAAATATGATCCTGCTAATTGTGTCGTGTTTGAAGATTCGCTTTCGGGTGTGGCTGCAGGTAAAGCAGCGGGCTGCAAAGTAGTAGGTGTGGCAACCACACATACACATGCGGAACTGGCCGACACTGATTTAGTGATTGACGATTTTACTAATTTAAATCCAGCCGAGATCATTCGCAAACTGTATAAATAAAAAAACAGCGCCAGAAAATTTCTGTGCGCTGCTCTTCTCCAAAATACAAACCAAAAACTATTTCAATTTCACGCGGGCAAACCAAAGTTCCTTGCCGGGTTTATCCGCACCAAAAAATACGATCGTCTCTCCTTTATCTGTTTCCAGCGTTGGATAATTCGGATTTAGGTAGAAGCCTTCTCCCCTTCCAAAAGTGGTGAGATTCGTAACCTTGGCTGTCTTTAAATCGATGCTGCCAATGCGAGGATAGGTAAGTAGTTTACCATCGCGGATGTCGCGGATCTCGCGCAGCAGCCAATACATTTTTCCATCACTGCCTTCGATTAACTGTTGAGGGCATGCAAAATTGCGTGTAATGGTAGTGGTAATGCGTGTGGTAGTTGATATTCCGTAGTGTACATCGGTTGATTGTGTGACAATCTTTCCATCCTCTTTTGTATCAAGTCCATACTGAGCGCGAAGTTTTCCATCCGGCCCAAAGTGGAATCCAAGCACATCTTCAAATTTATTGATCGTGCCTTTCTCCTTGTTGCGATCATAGTTTTGGCCAAGTATGATTAAATCGCCATTGGCTGCAAAATTATAACTACGAACACCAAACTCTCTTCCTTCATAATCCGGTGTTTTGCGCTGGCTGGGTGGAAAAGATTGTTTGGCTTTAAACTCATCGAGGGTTGTTTCGGTAAGGTATTCCATTTTACCATTGGCCACTTTCATCAATTGCACCGCCTTAAATTTAGTTTCTCCCGATCCAAATTTGCCCATCAAACCACCTCCTCCGGTTTTGGGTGCCGCAGCGGCTACCGCTTTGTTAAAGTATTTGTCTTTGCCTGCTTGGGCTGGCCCATAAAAATATTTTTCTCCATTATTACCTACGATCATTTGATCGATGCGCCAGTAGCTCGCAGGGCTTTCGAAACTAAATTGCTCATTGGCTAGGCAATTCGCATCGACTTTTACATAGGTGTAATTATTGTTGTTCGGGTCTGTTTCCTTCTTACCGTAAGCATCCGATGGTGCAAACACAAAATTAAAGCCATCTATGCCAAACTCTTCATAATCTTCCGGATTTGGTTTGTCGATGACTTCCATGAATGCCAATGATTGCTTGTAGGGAAAGTTAAAATCGAGCTTTGCGACTTGCTCTAACTCTTTATTATATTTCAATAATGTGAAATCGCCTACGCCATCGTTGCCACGAGCGCCCATCTTTGGGTTGATAGTTGTTAAGATATATAAATCGCCATTGATATCATCTTCGGCATATTCTACTACGGCATAGCTCTTTCCATCTTCTGTTCTGGGCTTTACTTTTTCCAACAACTCGGTTTTACGAGTATAACCACCCAGCAACCAGCGATAGGTATACGTTACTTGCTTGCGTTTTAAAACCATACCTCCCATAAACTGCTGGCCAACTGTATTGCCCGTTTTTGTATACACATCGCCTTTGAATTTAAACCACTTGAATTTCTTCTTCATGATATCGGCCTCTTCTTCCAATTCAGTATCGCTAACAAAATTGAAATCGTTGTCAAATACATATTGCTCGTATTTGAACACAATTTTGTCTCCTTGCTTTTTCTGACCTGTCAGATAGGTGAGTGTATACGTTTTGGCGTCTTTATCATAGTCGAGCCCGGAGAGTTCACCGCGTTTGCTGGCGCGCGAAATCTTGTAGGTTTTCTCCAGTTCCAGTTGTTGGGCATTGCAGATGTAAAACATCAAGAGCAAGAAGCTCAGGCTTACTATTCTTTTCATAAGAGGGGTTTAGTTAAAGTTTTTACCAACGTGCGTTGGTGAGCAGGATATAGAATTTTTGTTTGGCGTTGTCTGTCACCAGTTCACCAAACCACTCATTAGTTTTTGCGATGTATAAGTTAGTGCGTACAATATCTCCTTCGGTGTTTTCTTCACCTTTCAATCGACCCGTTTTTATGTAAAGGTTGAGTACATCAAAAACATGCGGCTCCACTTGCGCCAAATCCGTCAGATCTTCAGTAGTGACCATCGGGTACTCTACATAGTAAAGCCATTGCGAAGTATCTGCTTTGGATTGTAGAATCGAAATGTATCGGTTGCCCAATGCTTCGCCTGTATCATAGAAAATGAATTTTTCGTTCTCGCCTGATTTTGCGTTGTACAGCACTTTGTAATTCTCTTGCGAAGAATAGAGGTGAGTAATGAACTGCATTTTGGCAGCGGGAATTCCATCGTTCTGAGCGAATGAAAATTGACTGCTGACAAGAAAAATAACTACCAGAAATTGCTTCATGTGACGTTGATTTTAACTCCCGCAAGGTGCAGACAGAAGCAAAGGGAGAGAATCCCATTAGAAAGGTATTTTTGTATCCGTGCTGGTACGGATTAGACTAAGTTGTGCTCAAAGGCAAACTTGACCAGACCTACAATTGAGCCGGTGTTTGTTTTTCGAAAGATATTTTTGCGGTGTGTTTCTACCGTGCGTTCGCTGATGAAAAGCTTATCGGCAATTTGCTTGTTGGGAAATTCCTTTACGATCAATCGAAGAATTTCTTGCTCGCGATCAGTTAGCAATTCTTCTTTCTTGCCACAACTCAGATCAGCCATCATCAACTTGGTAATCTCAGGACTGACAAAAGGAAGCCCATTCATAATTTGTTTAAGTGCTTGCTTTAGCTCTCCTTCTTGAATGCTCTTTAAGATATAGCCGTCTACTCCCGCTTTCATAATTTGTTTGATGAGATGTGCTTCATCGTGCATGCTGAGCAATACTCGCTTTATGGTGGGATGTTGTTCCTTTACCTGATTGGCCAGTTCTAAACCTGTCATCCCTTGCATCGTGTAGTCGGTCAGCAACAAATCAACAGGGTGCAGCGAAATTACTTTTAAAGCTTCCGCTGCTGAATTTACCGCGGCTACTACCGTAAAATCGGCATCATGATCAAGCAACTGCCTTAGTCCATCTAACACAATGCGGTGATCATCCACCAAAACTATTCTTATAGCAGCATCCATATTTTTAAAATTAAACGGAATGAAGCATTAAAACAATTTAAGGTAAAAATGGAGTAGGAATCTCGGTGGGTTTGTATCGTTTAGGTAACGATGGCCAAAAGGTGGCGGCCCAAAAACCAAGCGTAAGTGTTGAAAATAAAAGTGACATCGTGAATGGATCAACGAATGATAAATTCAACCCATCCAGCCCATACGAAATGGCTACTGAAAGAAGAAGTGTACAAACCACCACGCCAACGGCTTTTGCCCAGCTACATCCCGCCACAAATCGGGTGTCCCCCTTTTCTTTCAGATGAAAATGCAATACGCGAATGAACGTCACATACTGACGAGATCTATCTTCTGTTCTTCCATCCGGATGATATAGCTGATTCGTAACTACAATTGGGTTACTTGCATCCATGGAAATAATTGCCTTATAAACTGACTTCGATTTTGACAATCGCACTTGCGTAACGGATGGATACGCTACCAGCTTCTCATCTCCTTTGTGCTGCACACTCATATTAAATTCTGATAGCAGGATGATGCTTGGACTTTGCGAAGGGCGATTATTAAAAACGTATTCCACCGTAGGGATTTTACGTCAGCAAAGATGGAATTGAAAACAGTTGGTCGAAATACCCGCCATTACGGGTTTTGCCATCCGTGCTAGTACGGACTATTTGTGATCGGAAACTGTGATGACCAGCGTGGTACCGATTCTTCCTTCTTGCGAATCAATTTCCAATTCGCCTTTGATCAGGTGAAGCCGTGAGTTAATATTTTTCCAACCGTTGCCCTCACTCTGCATGAGCGTTGTAGAATTAAATCCTCGGCCATTATCTTCTATGGTAAGCACCAATTCTTGCGGATGCTGTACCACTTGAATGGAAATGGAAGTAGCCCCACTGTACTTGATCACATTGTTTACCCACTCCTGGCTGATCCTATAAAGCGCAATTCGATGTTCAGATGGCAGATCACGGTTCAGATCGTAGGTTTGCACATTGATGGTAACACCTCCTGAACGATTGATACGTGTTGCAAATTCTTTTAATGCCTCATCGAGGCCACTTTTCATGAGGACCTGTGGCATCAGATTAAAGGCAATGTCGCGGATTTCAGCGTTCATATCATTGAGTAAGGAAAGTGCATAAACCACCGAATTCTTCTCAACATTTTCTTTTGATAACCCCAACCGCACAGCGGAAATCATTTGACCCAGACCATCGTGCAGGTCGGCCGCAAAGCGCTTGCGCTCCTCCTCTTGCGAACTGATTACTGCTTGCAGTTGACTTTCGCGCAATGATGCTCGAGTTGCTTCCAGTTCGGCATTTTGCTTTAATTGTATTCGGGTACGATACATAAATCCCAAAGCCAAACCACCGAGCAAAACTCCGCCCAATGAAATGATTAAAAGTCTGTTTTGATTGAGTCGCGCATCTTTCAAATCATTGTCCTGCTTTAAAAATTTGATTTCATTTTCTTTCTTTTCGCTTTCGTACTTCGCCTGGATTTCCGTGATCTGTCTTGATTTTTCTTGTTGAAACAAATCATCTTTTACAGCCACGTACTCTCTGTATTCTTTATAGGCAGATGCAAAGTCTTTTTTTGATTCGTAAATACCCGAAAGCGCAAGCCTAGCCTCGAGAATTTCTTGTTGTGCATTTATCGTTGTCGCAATATTTAAAGCAGTAGTGGCAGCCGCTTTTGCTTTCGCAAAATCGCCTTCGTATTTGTAGATACCGGCTAAGTGGGTAAGCACAATAGCCAGATCCTTTTTATTATCAAACGATTCGTCCAGTTGTTTTGCCCGAAGTAAATAAGACTTTGCTTTCTCCATTTGATTCAATTTCGCATACGCAATTCCAACATTGGTAAGTGTAGAGGGTAAAAATTGCTGATTGTTTTGCTCTGTAAATTCCTTTTCAGCCATCAGCGAATAGTAAATAGCGCTATCGTACATGGTCAGATTGTAGTAGACGGCCCCCAGATTCGCATGGCAGGCGGCTTCGCCAAATTTTTTACCAAGGTCTTGGTATATATTCATAGCCTGTTGGTAATAGCCAACCACTTTTCTATACTCACCTTGTGCTTTTAATACTATTCCAATATTGGTTAGCACCATCGCAATCTTTGACTTATCCTTTACCTTTTCATAAATCCTTCGCGCATTATAATAGTACTCCAGAGCCTGTTGGTAGTCGCCCTGCTCATCATAGATAATACCAATATTATTAAGTGTGTTGGCTGTTTTGAGCTCGTCCCCTATCTGCTTTCTAATATCCAACGCCTTCATTTCCAATTTCAGGGCTTCGGCATAGTTTCCCTGCGCTTCGTTTGCAACACCCAGATTGTGAAGTGCATCTACCTCCAATTCTATGGATTGTAAATCCTCGGCCATTTTTAATGCTTCGAGACCAAACAGCTTCGCGGAATCGGCATTTGTAAAATGAAATTCCACACAAAGTTCAATGAGTGTCTTTGCTCGCTCTTTTCCCGACTGAGATGGCAGAACGTGAAGAAGACTATCGATAACCCTATTTTGGGCGCTCGCTGTAAAGCCAATTGAGCTTGCAAGGCACGAAACAATCGCATAGACGAATAAGCATGCTTGTATTTTTCTCATTTAGGATAGGCTTAAAAACCTCAAAAACGGCATTTATTATGCGAAAAGCTAAATTACCCTAGCATAAATCGCGCCCTCCACGCAAATATCCCCTATTATTTAAAATCCACACTTGGATAAGTGACTGGGTTTTTCCGATATTTGCAGTCCCTTTTTGAAAAAGGGCTTAAAACCAACTTTTTTATGGCACGGGTTTGTCAAATTACAGGAAAAAGGCCTCATACGGGCAACAACGTTTCTCACGCTAACAATAAAACGAAGCGCAGATTCTATCCTAATCTTCAAACGAAGAGATTCTTCATTCCTGAAGAGGATAAGTGGATTACACTAAAAGTTTCTACCAAAGCGATCAAAACGATCAATTTGAAAGGAATTTCGGCTGTTATCAAGGAAGCAAAAGAAAAAGGAACTTTCACTGCCTAATTATTTAACCTAACAAGACTATGGCACGGAACAAAAATAGAATTCAGGTGATTTTAGAGTGCACCGAGCACAAACAAAGCGGCCTTGCGGGCATGAGCCGTCACATCACCACCAAAAACCGGAAGAATACAACTGAGCGCTTAGAGCTTAAGAAGTACAATCCGATCATGAAAAAATATACTCTTCACAAAGAAATTAAATAATTATGGCAAAGAAGGTTGTTGCATCCCTCAAGAAAACAGACGGTAAGAACTACGCCAAAGTGATTCGTGCCGTAAAATCGGATAAAACCGGTGCTTACATTTTCAAAGAAGAAATTGTAGTGACTGATTTGGTAAAGGATACCCTCGCCAAAAAATAATTTATCACGATAAGATAGTATAAAGTCCCCTCGAGGGACTTTTTTGTTTACCTCAACCAACACCCTATGTCTTTTTTCGGCAATTTGTTTTCAAAGGAAAAAAAAGAATCGCTCGATCAGGGTCTGCAAAAATCGAAGGAAAGCTTCTTCGGGAAGTTGGGCAAAGCCATTGCCGGAAAATCTACGGTAGATGAAGAGGTGCTGGATAATCTGGAAGAAATTCTCATTTCTTCGGATGTGGGTGTAGATACCACCTTGAAAATCATTCAACGCATTCAGGCGCGTGTTGCCCGCGATAAGTACTTGGGCACTTCCGAACTGGATGCCATTTTAAAAGAAGAGATTGCCGGCCTACTTTCTGAAAACAACACCTCCGATCTAGCCGACTTTGAAACGCCTTCAGGTGTAAAGCCTTACGTGTTGTTGGTAGTGGGTGTGAATGGTGTGGGCAAGACGACCACCATTGGTAAGCTATCCGCACAGTTTAAAAAGAAAGGTAAATCAGTTGTTCTGGGTGCAGCCGATACATTTCGGGCGGCAGCTGTCGATCAGCTTAAATTGTGGGGTGAACGAGTAGGTGTGCCAGTGGTCGCAAAAGGTATGAATACCGACCCATCGGCTGTTGCTTTTGAAGCCGTGGAAAAAGGAGTTGAGCTTGGTGCGGACGTGATTATTATCGACACAGCAGGTCGATTACACACCAAAGCCAATCTGATGCAGGAGCTTTCAAAAATTAAGCGTGTCATTCAAAAGGTATTGCCGGATGCTCCTCATGATGTGATGTTGGTGTTAGATGGCAGCACCGGACAAAATGCAGCCATTCAGGCGCGCGAGTTTACGAAAGCGACAGACGTAACTTGCCTAGCCATTACTAAACTGGACGGCACGGCAAAAGGTGGCGTAGTGATTGGTATTTCCGATGAATTCAAAATTCCGGTAAAGTATATTGGTGTTGGCGAAAAGGTAGAAGACCTTCAGACATTCAACAAGCAAGAGTTTGTGGATTCGCTGTTTAAGAAATAAGCTCTATCTCGAACTAAAAATAGTTCTCAACAGCAAATTGATATTGCTCAATAAAAATTTTCTTGAAAGCCCGCACATTGTTTAGTTCATAAAAAAGAAGTAACGATTTTTTATACACTGCGGGAGTCACACTTCTGTAAGAAAGTGGGCAAAGATCATACGACATCAGCATGGCGTTGCCCACCAATCGAGCCGTTCGTTTATTGCCATCATCAAATGGTTGTAAATAACTGATCAACAAAATCAATCGCAGGGCTTTTTCAAAAGGATTTTCAATGGAATTTACGAATTGACACATCTTGTTTATTCCCTCCTCAATCACGAATTGATTATCCGGTGGCGTGTAACGTGTGCCTGTAATTCTTACTAATCGGTTTCGCAGTAATTTTGAAATACCTAATTCTTTCGTCAGCAGAGTGTGTATGTCAACTATTTGAGTGAGTGTTAAATCTCTAAAAATAACTTTGTGCTCATGTGTGTAATTGATGGCTGCTTTATGATTCAATAGCATGGTAGCCTCTTCCAAGCTGTGGCCTTCGGATTTGATATTGAACTTCAACAGTTGTTCCGTATCTAATAAATTGTAAGTATTCCCTTCAATTTGTGAAGACTTCCACGACAACTCAATCATGAGCCGTTCAAATTCTTTTCGATATTCAAACTCAGATAAGCACTTTGTTTTATCATGATACTGAGTAGTCCACTTATTCAATTGATCAATTTCCTGTGAAGTAAATAATTGGGATGCACCCAGCTTTTCTATGATAGACGAATTGTATTTTTCAATGATTTTTCGCTGATCAATCTCGATATCGAAGTACTCATCCACATTTATTTCAGCACTAATGATACCCGTTTGGTCAATCTCGTATCGGGTAGTTGGTCCGTTGCCCTTCGTAAGTATAAAACCGTTTTGCTTGAGTGTTAATAAATCTCTGTTTAAGGTTGGCGTTGAGATTCTTTCCGGGAGTTGTGATAGAATTGAAGATATACCGATGGGGCCATCCTTCAAGATGATCCAAAATATCTGTTGTTGGCGTTTCGTTTCCATTATCCTATCATAAATATAAAAAAATCCTATCATTTTGATAGGATTCAAGGCTTTTTATGATAGGATAGCCAAGATTTGGCTATAATTCTCTCTTAGCTAGATTTTCCGGCAAAAAGCAGGTTCAGGAAAATAATGTAAGACAGAATCGGGAAGAGGATGAACAAGATAAACTCTCCGAATCCCCAATCAAGTCCCCAGTTTTTTCCAAAAGCAAAATACAATGCCCAAGGAACAACGCAGGTAGCAAGCAAGTAAATAGCAAAAATCATAGTTGGTAAGGTTTTGAAATTGTTTTTAAAA
>JAJTHV010000216.1 GCA_021300095.1 Flammeovirgaceae bacterium
CGCTGGCCGATGGATTGAAATTGTTTATGAAAGAAGAGATCACACCCGAGGTCTCCAATAAATTTTTATTTGTACTCGGCCCAAGTCTTTTTATGATCACCGCATTGATGACAGGCGTGGTGATTCCATGGGGAGATTTAATCAACATCGATGGTATCAATTACAGCTTGCAAATCACCGATGTGAACATCGGTATCCTCTATGTGTTTGGCGTGGTTTCTATCGGTGTATATGGAATTATGATTGGCGGTTGGGCATCCAACAATAAATTTTCTTTGTTGGGAGCCATTCGAGCTTCGGCACAAATGATCAGCTACGAAGTTGCCATGGGACTTTCCATCATCGCTTTGGTAATGATGACGGGCACACTGAGCCTGAAAGAAATTTGTGAGTACCAGGCAGGCGGAGTAGGTGGCAACTGGAATTTCTGGAATGTGGTGTATCAGCCACTTAGCTTTTTGATTTTTATGATTTGCGCTTTCGCGGAATGTAACCGTGCTCCGTTCGACTTACCTGAGTGCGAAACAGAATTAGTAGGAGGTTATCATACCGAATTCAGCAGCATGAAACTCGGATTGTATTTGTTTGCCGAATACATCAACATGTTCATTTCATCAGCCATTATGGCTACATTGTTTTTTGGTGGATACAATTTCCCGTTCATGCACGACTTGGGCTTGAGCCAAAATGCGATTACTATTATCGGCACCGCGGTGCTGTTTGGTAAAATCATATTCTTCATTTTCTTTTTCATGTGGATACGCTGGACTATACCACGTTTTCGCTACGATCAGTTAATGAATTTAGGATGGAAAGGCTTGTTGCCTTTGGCCATCGGTAACTTATTGATAACTGGATTATTCATTTTGTTAAACAATAGAGGCTAGTGGAACGATTAACCAACCGATCGAAAATTGTTTCCGACAAGAAGATGACCTTCCTAGAGAAGATTTATCTTCCTGCTATCCTTTCGGGAATCAGGATCACCATCAAGCACATGTTCAAAAAACATGCTACCGTGCGTTATCCTGAGAAGACACGCGAGTTTAGCGAGATCTATCGCGGCATGCACGTGTTAAAGCGCGATGACAAAGGAGCCGAGCGCTGCACCGCCTGTGGATTGTGTGCGGTGGCATGCCCGGCCGAAGCGATTACCATGGAGGCAGCCGAAAGAAAGAAAGGAGAAGAGAATTTATTCCGGGAAGAGAAGTATGCCGCTAAATACGAGATCAATATGCTGCGCTGCATCTTCTGCGGACTGTGCGAAGAGGCTTGCCCGAAAGAAGCAATTTTCTTAACCGACAGGATTGTCACTACCGACTACGGACGCGATAGTTTTATTTACGGAAAAGATAAACTGGTGGAGCCGGTAGATGCCCGCATTGATGTAACCAAACGACAAACTCCGGAAGTATTGGAGTTCAAACAGCATAAGAAACTTTCGCACAACCGATAAGATGACATTCACCAATAACCTGTTTTACTTTTTATCTTTCGTGGCGGTGCTCAGTGCCCTGATGGTGGTGCTCTCCAAAAATCCGGTGCACAGTGTGTTATATCTCATCATCACTTTCTTTGCCATTGCCGGACATTATGTGTTGCTCAATGCGCAGTTTCTTGCGGCAGTGCATGTCATTGTGTATGCAGGAGCGATCATGGTGTTGTTTTTATATGTGATCATGTTGCTCAACCTAAACCACGAATCGGAAACCCATAAGTCCACACTGATGAAGTTGGCCGCCACCATTAGCGCGGGTTTGTTGCTGGTAGTGTTAATTGGATCGATCCGCGGGAGCGAACAAATGATGATACAACCCCAGCAAGTGGAAGTAGGCTCAGTGAAAGACATGGGACGGGTATTGTTTAAAGAATTTTTGTTGCCTTTCGAAATATCTTCCGTGCTTTTGTTGGTAGCAATGATCGGTGCGGTGATGCTGGGTAAAAATGAAGAAGAGGGTAAGAATGCCTCGTAGTTTAAATGGATAGATTTATAAAAATATTGGCTATCATCAACGGCATCGTCATTCCGATCTTTGTCGTGTTTTTCATTTACAGCTATTATGCGAGCCGATCAAATGATTACTATCCAAGCGAACCGGAAAGTATCATTGTGGGTGACGAGCTGGAAAAGGCAAAAAGAGATAGCTTGGTTCTTCAGGGCATTAGTTATGAAGAACCTATGCGGATTTATAATTCGACAAATATGTTTCTGGCTATTTCTGCATTGACATACCAGCAGGCCAAAGCTGCATGGTCAGATCGTGACAGTGCAGGGGATTATGATCCGAGTAATTTTAACTATGTAAACATTTTGTTTTTGAACAAAGACTACGAACCTATTGGAAAGTTGTTGGATCGAAAAGCTTCTATTTCAGAAATATCAGATCCTGGCTCTCCGGTTCATTTTGGTTTAAATAGTGATGGAGTAGTTGATACAACTGTTAAAAACATTGCCTATCGTATTGGGTTTGAGGATACTAATAAGGATGGAAGATTAAACTCTGGCGATGACCACGATCTCTATATTTCAGATTTAGACGGCAAGCAATTAACGCAGGTCACCGCCAACAAGCATGTTATTCAATACTACTTTATAAATTTGAACAAGGAGATTTTTATACGATATCAAGAGCGAAATGAACTGCGTGCGGAGTACAATCCTGTGAAGTTTGGCTTGTATAAGATTTCAACAGGCGTATTCAGAGAATTGAAAAACGTAGAGAAAGGATTAATTGAAATAGAAAAACAGTTGGCTAAGTAATCGCAATGCGATAAAAAGAAGAAAATGAAGACCGCACAAGGAATACCACTCGATTACTACCTCTGGCTGAGCGCAGCGCTGTTCACCATTGGAGTGTTGGGCGTTTTGTTTCGCAGAAATGCTATTGTCATATTCATGTGCATTGAGTTGATGCTGAATGCCGTGAACTTATTGCTCGTGGCATTTTCGAATTATTACAGCGATGCTTCGGGCCAGGTGTTCGTATTTTTTATCATGGCCGTAGCGGCAGCTGAGGTAGCGGTGGGTCTCGCGATTTTGATGCTGATGTATCGCAACACAAAAACAACAGATATTAATATTTTGAACCGATTGAAATGGTAAGCACGAGTACTCTGATAAGTTTGGTTCCACTTTTCCCTTTGCTGGGCTTTTTGCTCATTGCGCTGAATGCCAATCGTCTTTCGAAAGGAGTGACGTCTGTGATCGCCAGCAGTGCAGTGTTTATTTCATTTGTGATTTCGGTAATTTTGTTTTTTAATTTACTCTCACTGGCTCCCGATCAGCGCAGCCTTCACGTGGAGTTATTCACCTGGATTGCCACCGGAAAATTTTCAGCATCGATAAGTTTTCTGATCGACCCACTTTCTTCTTTCATGTTATTGATCATCACAGGCGTTGGATTTTTGATTCATGTGTACTCCATCGGCTACATGCATGATGATGAGGGGCACAATCGTTTTTTC
>JAJTHV010000405.1 GCA_021300095.1 Flammeovirgaceae bacterium
AAAACCAAGCCCATAGCCTGTTAATTGAATAATGGCTGAGGGCACGCTCAACCATGCAACCTGGAAAGATTGGGTAATTCGGAGCGCATCCAAAAATAAAACTATCAGGTAGGCGAAGGCACATGCATACAAGTAATATCCAATCGGTGTTATCAGGGGACTCAACAGCATCACCACGAAGCCGATGGTAAAAAATGCCGGAAACCAATGCACCCACTTTACTTCACCGGGGTGTTTGGCACCCACAAGAATCCTTCCCCTACCAAAGTTGGCAACTTGAAAAAAGAATTGCCTGAAAGAAGTTCTGCGCTTGTGATAAACAAACGCATCAGGAATCAACTCAACCTGCAAACCGAGTTGGCGCATGCGCACACTCAACTCAATATCTTCTGCCAGGCGATCAAATTGAAAGCCTGCTGTTTTTTGCCACGCATGTCGACTAAGGCCCATATTGAAGCTACGCGCCTGATAGAATCCGATCTTCCGCTTGCCGCCACGTATACCTCCGGTGGTTAGAAACGATGACATGGTATAGGCCATCGCTTGTTGCAATGGGGTAAAACTCGCGTGCCCTTGATCAGGTCCACCCCATCCATCAATCGCGTGATCGCTTAAAAAATTTTCAACTGCCTGAAAATAAGTTTCAGGTATTACACAGTCGCTGTCAAAAACGACAAAGTAATCTCCCCGCGCTTTTTCAAAACCGGCATTACGACTAGGGCCTGGTCCCGAATTGGATTTAAAAAAATATGTAATAGACAGTTGATGTGTGTATTTATCTACTATTTCACGACAGGGAATGGTGGAACCATCTTCTACAATGATCACTTCGAAATGAGTGTACTGCTGGCGGCATAAACTACTCAGCAATTCGTCTATCTCGTGTGGACGGTTGTAGACCGGCACGATCACTGAATACTTTGGAGTAATTGGAGACATGACGCAAAATAACTATTTCTTCAAGTGCAAGAGCCAATGATCGTCATAAAATAGTTGGTTGCTGTCAACCATCTCACGCACCGCTTCTAAAAACAACTCTTCATCTTCCGGTGCTACGGCTTCAGTGAGGCTTTCCGGTGACATTGGTTGTTGCGATAAGAAGAATCGAATCTGATCTTCCAACGCTTTGATAGACGACAAGTTGGTGCGTTTCTTTTTTGCGTAACAAATATCGCATACCCCGCACGGTTCTTCAGAAGTTTCGTTGAAATAATCCTGAATGAACAACATGCGGCACATCGTGTCCTGCCTGGCATATTGAATCATCCGCTCGGTTTTTTCCAAATTCAACTTTCGCCTTGACTCCAGCTTGAATTTATCCACCACCAATAAATGTTCGTCTTGACGCGGTAATACAAAAATGACCTGTGGCGAATCGCGCACGGGGCTATAGATCATCAACTGCAATTGATTCAGTTGCTGCAAAACCAATTTCACTTCTGCTACACTGATCTTCAAAGCCATTGCCAATTGATTTTCGGATATCTGAACAAAATCCGTATACAACTCGCCACCGTACAACCGCAACAACATTTTAATGATTGGGTCGAAACGTGCATGTGCCACCTGAAACTCATAGAGCTTGGTTTTATCGGCCGTAAAGTGCAAACGGGAAGGGTGATAGAAGCTTTCGTTGAATTGAAGTAGCCCCGCTTCTTCCAGTCGTTTGAGTGCAGGATAAATGGCGGATGGTTTTAATGAAAACTTTTTGGCAAACTGTTCCATGTCAAAATCATAGCTCTCGCCCTGGCCGGCATGTATCGCCACTTGAAAATAATTGGCAAGGGCCTGATAGATTTTCTTTAAGTAGTCAAATGTTGGATATGCCTGTTCTGCTTTTGATTGCAATGATTCGGCATCGGTAGGATGAAACAAGATCGTAGCATACGCTTGCTTACCATCACGCCCTGCCCTACCTGCCTCTTGGTAATACGATTCGAGATTCTCCGGCAAATCCAGATGGATGACCGTGCGCACATCAGATTTGTTGATGCCCATACCAAATGCATTGGTCGCCACCATCACGCGAAATGTATTGTTCAACCACTCGCGTTGCCGTGTAGTTCGCTCATCAAAATGCAAACCGGCATGGTAAAAAGTGGCGGAAATTCGATTGCGTTGCAAGAACTGCGCGATGGCTTGTGTCGATTTGCGCGAGCGAACATACACAATCGCAGAGCCAGGCACTTTCGTGAGTATCTCTACCAACTTCTTTTCTTTCACTTCGGTATTGCGTACCACCAGCGAAAAATTCTTTCGCGCAAAACTGATCTGAAAAACGGCTGCCTTTCGAAACTGCAGCTTCTCCATAATATCGTTGCGCACTTGTTGGGTTGCCGAGGCAGTTAATGCAATAAAGGGAACGTCCGGTTTTACTTCACGCAATTCAGCAATTTCGAGATAGGGTGGCCGGAAGTCATAGCCCCATTGCGAGATACAGTGTGCCTCATCAACTGCAATCAGGCTCACTTTCATTTTCTCAAAGCGCACGCGAAACAATTCTGTTTTCAAACGCTCCGGAGAAACATATAAAAACTTCTGCTGACCGTAAACACAGTTGTCTAATAGAATATCTATTTCACCATGACTTAATCCGGAGTGAATGGCAAGGGCGGGAATATCATTCTTTCGGAGTTGTGAGACCTGATCTTGCATAAGAGCGATCAGGGGAGTCACTACAATGCACAGGCCATCCATCATCATCGTTGGCACCTGAAAGCAGATCGACTTGCCTCCACCAGTAGGTAGCACGGCTAACACGTCTTTGCCATCTACCACAGCCTGAATAATTTCATCTTGTGGTGAACGGAAGGAGGTGTATCCCCAATATTTTTTTAAGACTTCAGTGGCGGTCACACATCAAAAGTACATACTTCCCGCTATTCTAGAGACGCTAGTTGAGTTTTACTTTATGATTACATACGGATTAATGTAGCTTGGTAATGCTACCATTTCCATTCGCGCTTCTCTAAAAAAGCAGCAATACCGCTCTTACAATCCTCGGTGGCGCGCGCGTGGGCGTTCATGGTGGCCGCATAGTTTAGTGCTTCGGTCAAACTCATGGATTGCACTTCGCCAATCATTTGTTTGGTAATTTGCATTGATCGTCCGGAATTGGAAGTAATCAATTTCTGTGCAAAATCGTAAACCGTTTTTTCGAGTTCTTCCTTGGAAACCACCGTAGAGACCAAACCCATTTCTTTCGCGGCTGTGCCATTTATAAGCTCACCCGTGAGAAGGAGCTGGCGTGCCTTCTGCTCTCCGATTTTGCGAATTAAAAAAACTAAAACCATTGCCGGAATAAACCCAATGCGCACTTCGGTATACCCAAACTTTACCTCAGGCACGGCAAATGCGAAATCACAGACTGTGGCGAGTCCGCAGCCACCTGCTAGTGCATGGCCTTGCACTTGTGCAATAACCACCTTCTTCAACTGATAAATTTGCAGGAACAACTCTTTGAGGTGATGTGAGTCGGCCTTGTTTTCTTCGAAAGAAAAATGTTGCAGTTGTTGGACATATGCCAGATCGGCACCGGCACAAAATGCCTCTCCGTTCGCCTTCAACACAACTACCTTTACTTCCTCATCGGCTTCTGCTTGCGCAAAAGTAGATTTCAATTCTGCCACCAACTCATGGCTCAATGCATTTCGTTTTTCCGGACGATTGAGTGTGATGTAACCGATGCGTTCTTTTTTGGAATAAAGGACTAAGCTCATTTTGATTCAGTTAATATGAAAGCACCTTGATGCAGCACCGAATGAATCGGTATCTGATTTTGATTTGCAAACTTAATCAACTTGTTGCAATAGTTCCGCGTGTTGCTTCCATCCAACACAATCATTCCTATTTGTTCTTTTCGGATGTTTTTGTAATCAAACGCATTGTGGCTGACCAGAACATAATCGGCATTGGCCATGGGTGGTAATGTCTCATTTGCACGGCAAATGTGTACAATCAATCGGTGATGCCATAGGGTGACATGCAGGCCGGTGGTTTTATGCGACAAAACGGTATCGGACTGAATCTGACGAACTCCATGGATCAACCGATTGGGTCGGATATGAAAACGAATTTTTTTAGCATCGGCTAGCAGCGCGGAGTCTGCAACAAAAAATGTCTGCCGATCTGAAATAAAATCCATGGCCCTGTGTCCATTCACAGCATAAACAATCCATTGCTCTTGCTTGACTGCGAGATCGTAATGTTTCCACTGCCCAATGCTGAAAAGCACCCCGCATACTACCGCTCCGTAGAGACTATACAAACTCTTCCATTCAAAAATCCAGAGTACCCCTAGGCATACTCCCATCAGCAACCAGCATTGAAGGGTGGTAATGTACACATCGCTAATCAAACTATATGGCAATTGCTCCGTAAGAAAAACGGTTTGATTGAGCAGGTAAATAAGTACCGACAAAAGCTTACCGAGTAATGCGGCTAGTACCGGAATAAATGACAAGGACAGCAAAACAATACCCGCCAACAACACGGCAGTAGAGAGTGGAATCACAAAAAGATTGGAAACTAAAAAATAAACCGGAAATTGATGGAAATATAAAAGCCCCAATGAAAAGGTAGCAATCTGCGCAGCCAGCGAAACGCACGTGATCTGCCACACCCAATCACCTACCCGCGTTTTAACATCCCATAAATTGTAAATGGGGCGTTGTAAGTAAACAATCCCAAGCACAGCAAGGTAAGAAAGCTGAAAGCCTACGGACATAATCAGGTAAGGATTGTAAAGTAACAAAGCAAAGGCAGAGGCTGCCAACGTATTGTAAATGTTCGTGCGCTGCGCAAAAGGACGCGCCAATGCCACAAATGAAAACATGGTGACTGCCCTCAACACAGAAGGTGTCAAGCCGGTAACAAATGCAAAACCCCATAGACATATTAAACTCACACCAGCGATGAGCCATACGCTTCCGCGGAATTTTGAAAAGGGTTTCAACAAGAAAAGCAGCAACGCATAAATTATACCCACGTGTAATCCGGAAACAGCTAATACGTGCATGGCACCACTGGCCGCGTAGGCATTCAGCAGTTCATCATCTAAGTCATCTGTCACCCCCAACACCAGTGCAGACGCGATGGCCCTCGCCTGCGGATCATGCACATATACATTGATCTGCGCTGTGGCCCATGCCCGCAACTGATGCGAATAAAAAATAAATCCTTTGCGCTCGGCTGTTGAAAGCCACTGCACCTGATTGGGCCGAATAAATTGTTGGTGGTAGATATTCTGAAAACTTAGAAAGCGCTTGTAGTCAAACTCCCCAGGATTGGATGGCCCACTTAATTGCACAGGTGCGCCACGCACCATAATCTGATCTCCAAACTTCCATGAAAGTGAAATTGAATCTTTTGCAACATAAAGCAGCACTTTTCCTTCACTCCTTTTCCATTGGTCAGATTTGATGGCTTTGATGTCAGCTTCTACTTTCCAGCTTCTATTTTTTTCTATCGGCACACTTCGAACTACCGCTACATAGTAATGGATAGCATCAGAAGAATGCATAAAGTGTGCAGGGTGCATGGCGGCTGTCCGTATAGTCACAAGTTGATAACCCAATAAACCGACTGCGAGTAATCCAATAAAACCGAGTGGAATAGCAAATTGTTGCTTCCGCTGAATAACTGTTATTCCAAAATACACTAACAACAACCCTGCGATGATCGCGGGAAGCCAAGAAGTTGGAAGCTGCCTTGGGAAGTAAATTGCCGCTACAATGCCTATAATTAAAAAAGCGGTGATACGAACCATCGCGATGGGTGCCCAACGAAACATGACAAATGGATGTTAAGGTTTTGTGGGGAGAATTTCGCGCGGGGAAAGACGCAGAATAAATCTGCTATGAAGATAGAGATTTTTAATTAATTCTTCGGGAGAAAATCATCGGGAGTGTGATTTAGAGTGTGCTTCGTTTTTTGTTAGGTCTTTTCGCGGAACTTTGCCAGTGAGTGAATTACAGTATTGAGCAAACCGTTTAAAGAATCTACTCGGAAGAAGCTGATGAAGCAACTCAATTGAATAGAGTGGTACCAAGGTGTATTAGAAGCAATAGTTATTCTGAATAACTCATTCTACGTTTTTATGTCGCTAGATAGGCAAGATTATTATGCCTTGCCTTAGTACTGAGATCAATTACATCAAAGCGTCTTACTTCTGTAAAAGAACCCATATCGCTGTCACTATTGATCAGAATTGCACCCACAAGAATCACATACTTACAGTTGTATTTGGTCTTACCAACTAATTCATTAATCCGTTTATCAATAGCTTCATAAATGACTTCTGTCGCTTCAAACAAAGGCGTGCTGGCACTAAGAATCCGATCTTTCTCGCTGAGAAGAATTTGTTCTATGGTGTTCATCTGATAATCTAACTCAGTAATGTTTCCGGCAGTAATCTGATTGCTCATCAACTTCCCTAATGCACCTTTTGCTGCACCACAGCAACCACTGTTTTTACTTTGTCCAAAGCGATGAATTTCGCCAATGGTGCCGTCTTTCGTTATTCCAATATGAGGTCCATAATAAATGAATACAGCACCATCATCTGGAACGTGGCTGGCAAATGCTCCCATGCCTGTGAGTCCGGTAAATGGAAAGCCGTCTAAACCTCCCATCTTAAATGGTCCGAGGAATTCTTGTGTACGTGCCGGATATTGTATGCTGTTTACATCGTCACTGCAAATGCTGTCGGCTAGCATTACCTGTTTGGGTTCTAAATCCAATTTTTCTTCTACAAAGTCGATGATTTTGTTTACGCTGTCGATGGTGGTTATCGCCTTTGGGTACCACGCGTGAATGATATCTAGTTTCAGTCGCTTCTTCATATGCACCAAATTTAAAGTATGATGTTATTCTTGGGCTGCAAAGCAGGTGGCAAATCGGTTTCACCAAGCATTTCCCGCAAATCTATTTCGATGGTTCTACTAATTTGAGAAATAGGAACATCGTTAGCGCTTCCTTCAAATGGATTTTCTGTGCTCTCACCCACTTGCTCTAAAGAAGTATAAACCCATGAGATGAGCACACTAAACGGAATAACGAGCCATACCATATTGCCATTCATAAAACCTTCCATTCCATCATTTAGTTCGTCAAATTCTTTGAGCATACCAAAAGGTAAAAGCAAACAAAATAGTTTAATAAAAAAGGAGTTGATGGTTGCAAATTGCCGAGGGTACGGAAAGTTTTTTATTCTTTCACTTTTGCCTTGTTGGTCGTAAAAATCCTTTACCATGCGTTGCATTTCTACAAATTGATAACTGTCAATTTGTCTGTCTGCAAAGAGCTCCTTAATGGTTTTAGATTGTAGACTCATTAGCTGCGCAGCTTTGTTTTTTGTGCCAAGAATTAATTTTACTTCTTCCGGTGAAATATATTTTCCCAACTCCGCTTCTATGGTTGTTTCTTTCTCTGGAACGCTGTAAAATTCTTTGTATTCGCTGTTATAGGCTTTGTTCATTGTTTCCCAAGCTCGGCCATCCCTCATGGCGTACCGCAGAGCAGTAAGCCAGGCGAAATGCCGGTATACCAATAATTTTGTTATTTCTGAATTGTTTAAAAAATCTCTGCTCATCGTTCCCCATGCTCTACTGCTATTAAGAATGGCTCCCCAAATTTGTCGCGCTTCCCAGGTTCGGTTATAGGTCTGTGTATTTTTAAAACCTACAATAAAGGCTGTTGCTGTTCCCAACAATGCAACTACTGTCCAAGGTATTGCCAACCACTTCAAGCCAACTATTTGATATAAAACCACCGGAATGACACCTATAATAAGTGTCTTGTAAATGTTTCTTCTGGTCCAAAGAAGAAATTCTGAAAATTTATATGCTTTCCCTGAATGCATTGGTTAGTGGTTTTTTGAAATGAAGTCATTGATGAGAATGTCAATATTGGTTTAAGTTTCACTTTGTCAGTCTTGGGACACATGCGACTCCTGCGACACGGTCGCCTGTGTCGCAGGAGTCGCACAATAAGGAGGCTAATTTTTTTCTATTGCGTCACCCCCTCGGCAATCTTCTTTACATCCTGTTGCTCCATGCATTTGAAGTGACCCTTCGGACATGTTTTCGTGCCAAAGTTAGAACAGGGCTGGCAGGATAGATCAGGTACAACAAAGTTTTGATAAAGAACTTCTTTCTGTCGTGTGCCATAGTAAGGCTCCACATCCAACTTAGGGGATGTGCCGCCCCAAATCGCCAGCACTCTTTTTTGCAACGCACAAGCAATGTACTGCATACCCGTGTCGTGCGAAATTACAAGCCGCGACTGCCGCAATAAATCCGCACTAGCATGTAAATTGAACTTTCCACATGCGTTAAAAATCCGCACGGTATCTACTGAAGCAATCTGCTCTCCTTCCACTGCATCTTCTTTGCCGCCCACTAAAATAATGGGTTGCTGTATTTCACGACAAAGGGCTTGCAACTGATGCACCGGTAGCTTCTTGGTAAAATACGAAGCACCAATCACAATGGCCACAAAGCCCGCCTGATGTGCCTTAGGCAGTTGCTGCGCATCTACTTGATCTTTTTGAGGAATAAAGTAATCCAACCCCAGCCCATCGTCCTTCACACCCAGCGGCAACACGGCATCTAAACATCGTTGGGTAATGTGTCGGCCCGGCATGAAGTCGATTCCAAACTTGGTCAATAAAAATTTCTCAACACTCAGCTTGCGATAGCTCAGCGTTTTTACTCCCAACGTCCACCGAATGCGATAC
>JAJTHV010000092.1 GCA_021300095.1 Flammeovirgaceae bacterium
AATATTTGTGTTTTTTGGTAAAACGAGATAGACCCACGTATCCCAGACATTATCCCATGCCAAGTCATTTTCAAATGCTTGCTTGTTCAATTCTTTTGTGCTGAGCGAGCCGAGCATTTCAAAATGGATGTGCGAAAAGAAGGGTGGGTCTTTCACAATACCAGTTATCTTGTAAGATTGATCATTATTGTAAATCACTGCCTTTCCGAGAGCTTCTTCATTGCCAAATAATTTCTTGACTGCTGTCTGCGTGAGGATGATTGAGTATGGATCTTTCAACGCAGTAGCAGCATTTCCTTCAACTAGTTCAAATGAAAACACTTTGAAGAATGAGTCGTTGGCCCAAAGCCCATTTATTGGAATAGTTTTTTCATCTACTTTAACGTCACCATCAAAACCTCGATGAAGAATGGCCACGTCTTCAATTCCTGTGATCTCTTCTTTTACTAATCGACCGGCCTTCAAGGAAGTAGTGGCCATGAAACTATTACTTTTGTCTCCTAAATATTCATAGCGACTAATGACGCGATGGATTCGGTCGTAGTTGGTATGGAATCGATCATACGAAAGCACGTCCGATAAAATAGCAATGAGCACGAGACCTAAAGACATGCTCACAGCTAACCCAATGATGTTAATGGCTGAAAACAATTTGTTGCGCACCATGCTGCGTCCTGAAGTTTTGATGTAGCTGCCAATCATAATCCAACTGATTAAAAGGTTGAGAAATTCCGGTTTGCGAATAGTATAAAGACGAAAAAATTTAATGACATCAATTACGTAGATGAGCTTTGCTTTGCGAACCCCATTTGCTTTTACATTGCGGTCAAAGTATTCATTCAAATCGCCTTGCAAATCTTCGAGTAGATCGGGCTTGCAATACCATGCTAATAGTTTTGTTGCCCAGGCCGGTGGTGTTATTTTTTTAGGAACCTCCACGTTAAATTCTCTTTAGAGTAAGCTCTGGAATCAAACTCCAATATTGATCGCGTAATTCTTTTGATTTTAAAAGAGCTGCTTTCCCCGCATTTGTTACTGTGTAATAGCGCTTTCGTTTTCCACCACGTGCGTTGGTCGCTTCTCCCAAACTGCTTTTTGCGAGCCCTTTTTCTTCCAGTCGATTGAGCACCGAGTGAACCACACCCAGCTTCACCGATCGCTTGGTCTTTTTTTCAAGATCATCACAAATAGCTACACTGTAAGCTTCGCTCATCATAGATGCAATAGTTAATAGAACCAATTCTTCAAACTCGCCTAGATTTGTTCCTTTCATATGCGCTTATTAATTACGTAAATGTATGTAAAATAGTTTTATATTCTTATTTTGTATGTATAATCGCCATTCAATAGTGATTGAAACATGCAGGTAAAGACAAACTAACCTTTCGTGAGAAGTTTTCGGGAGAAGAATAGCACTGGAATGCCGTAAACGGCAATCATGGCGTAAGCCATAATTTCATAGCCTTTCGAGACTAAATCAATAATTCCTACTTGTGCTAGTAATAGCGAAGCAGTTAAAGCGGCTATCGAGATATACGCTTTTGAAATTTTCTTCATCGGCTGGCCACTTCGGACAGTCATTTCTTTTTCAATGCGATGAATGAATGCGTGGATCATTCCGGTAGCGGTTTCTACCAGTGTCCAACCCACCACGATTCCAAAAATAATAATCATGATCGGATGAAAAGGTGCGAGCATCGTCAGCCACGGCACTGTTCCGGCCAGAACAGTTTTATTGGGGTAATAGGCGAGAACAGCAAAATAGGTAAGGAACCACGGAATGGTCATTAATAATCCGGAAATGATTCCCGCTATAATACTTTCTTGTTTTGTTTTGATGCCGGTGTAAGTAAAGAAAGAGGCTGGATAAACGGCCAGATTATAACCTACATACAAAACTCCCGTCCAGAGAAGTAATCCAATTGAAGGAGCTTCGGGCAAATAACTCGTATCCCAGCTAGAAAAAACGGCAGCAATCGATTCGCCCCGCGTGGAGAAAACCAAAATAGCAAATAGTATATAAGCAGCAAAAAGGGCAATTGTGCCGATGGTTTCCAGTTTAGCGATCACCTCATCGCCTTTATAGTTGAGCAGCCCCACCAACGAGACTATTAATATGACGCCAACCCATTTATTAAAGCCAACGGTTTCATATAAAATTTCACCAGCTGCAGCAGCCATTACGGCAATAATCAATATGGCAAGCATCAAATAGACTATTTCGTAGATAATCCATCCACGGCCAATCATTTTTTTGAGAAGCGATTTGTAATCGTACACATTCCACTGGCGGCACGCTTCAATCGAAAGAATTGAAATAAAGGAGAAGCCTATAAAAATGGCCAGACCGCTAATCCAACCACTTGCGCCAAATTTGGCACCATATTCAACTATTTCTCTGCCCGTAGCATATCCACCACCTATTAAAACAGATTGAAGAATAATGCCGGGAAGGAGTAGTCTTTTGAGTGAAGTTGGGTTAGGCTTTGATGGCACCTTAATGTTCGTTAGCTAATTTAAATCATTGGAAATATAAATGAATTGAGTGATTTTCTGGTTAGAAAGAGCTATTTGTAAGAAAATATAAAAGCTTAGAAATTCTGAGATTTTTAGTAACCAACCCTGCTTTTGTTTCAATTTTGATTACAAAGTGACAGGAAAGAAATGACAAATATTTTCGACTAAATATGCATTGTTATTTTTTACTAAGTTACCAATGACCAAAAAAAACGATTAAACTTGAGATTCTTTATTCCCCATTATGAAAAGTAGATTCCCCAATCTCTTCCTTCTTGCGTTTTTACTAGCAAGTGCACTAACCTTTAACAGCACGTTTGGTCAGACAGGCCCAGGAGGTGTAGGTAATTCTGCAGGTTCCAGTGGCCAGCCACGAAATATTCTTTGGCTACGGGCTGATGCTGGTGTTACCCAATCAGGTACAGTAGATGCCTGGTCCGATCAGTCAGGTAATGTGCAAAATGCATCAGGAGCTGGAGCAACCAGACCTTCATTTGTGGCATCCAATACAAATTTCAATAACTTACCATCGATAAACTTTGCCGCTACAGGCACTAATAAACATCTCGTTATATCTGATAACGATGTTTTGGATAACACGACCGGTTTTACCCTTTTTACAGTTTTTAGAACCAATCTTACAGCTGGCAATTATTCCTTGATTTCTAAGAGAACTTCGGCTGGAGTAGATCAATCCTACATGATGTGGGTAAATGCGGGGCAATTGTCCTCGAGAGCTGCAGGTAATACGATTAATGGCGGAACCATCAATAATACAACAACGTATGTCGGAAGTACCGTATTTAATGGTAGTACCTCCACGGTTTCCAATTTTATCAACGGTGCTAGTGCTTCAACAGGCGCAGCCCCTACTTCTATTCCGAACAATGCTTCCAATCTTTACATTGGTGCATTTGATGTTTCTGGCGGTGAGACCAGAAATCTGGATGGCCAAATCTCAGAGGTATTGGTTTACACCAGCACACTGAATGCCGCGCAGCGCCAAATTGTTGAAAACTATCTGGCGGCTAAATATAATTTAACAATCACAGGAGATGTTTTTAGCGGGGATGGCAGTGGATTCGATTTTGAAGTAGTAGGAATTGGTCGGGCGTCCAGTGTATCTCACACGGAGGCTAATTCCGCAGGCCTCGTATTATCTACTTACAATGGTACTTTAGACACAGATGGCGAATTTTTACTAGCTGGACGAGCAACGGGTACAAACTCAGTGGTTAATTGTGCTTGCGCAGGATATCCTGGAACCATTCAACAGCGCTGGGCAAGAACTTGGTTTGTGGATAAGACAACTGCCGGAACATTAGATGCTTCAATAGCATTTGATTTTAGCGAAGGTGTTGGAGGATTGTTCCCTCAAGTGAAAGACGATTATGAATTGCTTTATTCAAATAATGGTGGTGCCACCTTTAGCATTGTCTCTATCCCTTCTGCTAATAAATCCATAAATGGAGATAAAATGGTCTTTCGGGTTCCTAATGCTTCTTTATTGGATGGTATTTACACCCTTGGAACAACAAATTCAACTCAAAGCCCGGTCAATGGATTAGCCAACAAAACGTGGTATAGTTATCAATCAGGAAACGCAAATGATCCGTTAGTATGGACGTTAGATGGTGGAGGAACTCCTCTTTATGTTAATCCGTCTTCTCAAGTACCTAGTGCCAGTGATAATGTTGTTATTTCTTCGGGAAAGACTATTACATTAACTGCCGACAATTTCGCGGTAAACAATTTAGAAGTCTATGGTACGCTTGACTTAGGGCAGTTCAGTGGGTGGGCAAATAGCCCACCTTTTTGCATTTAGAATAGTTGTAAATGAAGCTCAAAACAGCGTAATACTGAGTTTCGCCTAATGACTGTTAGTATTTGAGTCTTTAAAGCGTACTCCCCAATGGATGATTTCTATTACCTTTGTAATTGGCTTAAAATAATTTTATGAACTTCCCCAAACTTATTGCTCTTGCAATCTTACTTACAGGTTGTATCTCAGCTGCCAGCGCCCAACGATTTTGGGTTGCTAGTACAGCTTCCAACTGGAATAATTCTGCAAATTGGTCTACAACTTCAGGCGGCCCTGGAGGAGCTTCTGTTCCTGGTCCGTCAGAGGTAGTAACGTTCAATGCAACTCGAAATGGAAATTGCACCATTGATATTCCAGTTACCATTGCTGGGATAACGGTCAATGGTTATACTGGTAATATTGACATAAACGGATTCGATCTAACAACTACAGGTGCAAATTCATTTACAACGGGCACAATCAGTAATTCTGGAGTAATCGGGTCGTTGATCTTAAATACCACTGGAAGTACTACTTTTAATGGTTCATTAATTAATGCCAATGTCACTGGCACAACTGGTCGGATATTCTTTAATGGCTCCACATTTAATGGCTCGGTTAATATTACAAAGACTGATATCAACAATGATAACTCCACCGGCAACAATGTTTTTAACGGTACTACAACGATTACCAACTCCACTACAGGTAATGGTACAGGGCAAATTCTTTTAGGTAACGGAAATAGAGATCAATTTAATGGACAGACAACTTTCAATAATAATGGAAGTTTTCGTATTTACTTTGCGAATAACCACCCTGGACAAGTAACATCTTTCGCCCAAGATGTGATTCTCAACTCGAATAAATCTGGGGGGACAGATAGTTGGTCATATCTAATAGCTGATGGCGCAAATTCAAGAGTCTCATTTGGTGGTAATCTTACGATCAATTGTGCAGGGGCACTACAAAGTAATTGCAGAATACTAAACGGAACAGGTTCGCAAGCAACCTATTCTGGAACGATCAACGTAAATCTTACCAATACCAATACTTCCACAGTCATACAAATGGGAACAGCCGGAACATCTACCTACAATGGTGATATTGTTCTCACTAACAGTGGAGGCGCAAGCGGTGTTTCATTTAATGTAAATAGTACGGCAAGTTCTGTTTTAGCAGCTACCCGAACTATTAGTTTAGGAGCAGGTGGATTCATTTCAGGTACCCTCAACCTGCCACGATTTACGCAGCTTGGGGCAACCGCACAAAATTTAAGTACGTTCTCTGGTACTGCTATACTGACGGTGGGTCCTTCTTCTCAATTTAATGGCGATGTAACTTTTATTGCACCGCAAATTAATTTAAGTGGTGCCACTTATAATGGTGCCGCAAGTATTGAAAAAACAGGAGCTACAGGAAATACTGGAACTGGTGCGAATATTTTTTTCGGTGTAACGAGCATCACAAATAGCGGAAGTGGTGTGTTGAGAACAAATGGTGGAAATACTTTTAATGGAACTACCACAATAACCAATAGTGGCTCAGCAGACGTTTTATTAGAGCTTACATCCGGAAGTACTTACAATGGCAATGTGACATTCACTAATTCAGGAACATCCAACATAAGAGTAGGTTATGCGGGAACCAATATTTTTAATGGTGACATAATTGTCAACTCTATCAGTGGAAATGGAATCTTGTTTTGCGAATCGGCCGCAGCAACAGCCACTTTAACATCAGGAACGATATCAATTGGAGGCTCTGGATTTTCCACCGGCTCTTTAAGTTTGCCGAGATTCATACAATCTGGAGCAGTCGATCAAACATTAACTGCATTCACTGGAACTGCAAACCTGATTCTAGGGCCCTCTTCTGCCTTCACAGGCAACGTAAACTTTGCATCTCCTCAGTTATTATTAAATGGCTGTACATTCAATGGTACTGCAACACTTGAAAAAAATGGTGCAACAGATAATGCCAGTGCTGGTGGTAACGTTTTTAATGGAACGACAACAATAACCAATAGTGGTAGTGGATACTTATTAACAGGTAATGGAACTCGTGATCAGTTTAATGCGCCTACTACCTTCAATAATACGGGTTCATTCAGAATTTATTTCGCACATAATCATCCTGGGCAAATAACAACTTTTGCATCTGATCTTACTTTAAATGCCTCCAAAGCAGGTGGTGCTGATGCATGGGCTTACCAAATTGCAGAAAATGGCACTTCTGGATTATTAATAGGAGGTAATCTTACAATTAACTGTAGTGGCGCTGTGCAAAGCAACTATCGTTTCTTAAACGGTGCAGGATCATCGGTAACGATTGGCGGCCTTACATCTATTTCGATTACAAATACGAGCACAGCTACATCCATAATTATGGGGCAGAATGGAACTTCCACGTATAATGGAAATATTTCTGTGTCAAACACGGGGGGCGCTGCTGGAATTACTTTTAATACCAGCTCGTCAGCATCATCGACATTAAATGGTTCAATTACCTCGGCAGGTTTCACTAGTGGTAGTCTTAATTTATTTCGCTTTACTCAAGTAGGAGCCATCCCCCAAATAGTAACACTCACTAATAACGGTACAATATTACAAGTTGGTCCTAATTCGCAATTTGATGGTGATGTAACTTTTATTTCGCCTCGCTTGCTATTAAATGGAGCTACTTACAATGGCACCACGTATCTCGAAAAAAATGGTAATACAGATGATACAGGAGCCGGGGGTAATGTATTTGTAGGAATAGCAACGATCGTTAACTCCGGAAGTGGATACCTTTTAACAGCAAACAATAACCCCGATATATTTAATAATGATGTTGTCATCAATAATACAGGTAGCAATTACATTTACCTCGCTCACAATGTTGCAGGTAATCAATTCAATGGCAACATTACTCTTTCAAGTTCAGGAAGTTCATTAGGAATACGATTCTCAAACAACGCTACAGGCTTTTCTACTTTTAATGCAGGCACCACGAACAAAATCAATATCGGTGCAGGAGGATACAATGTTGGTGAATTGCGGTTAAGAAGATTTACACAGACAGGCACTTCTTCCCAAGCAGTCACCCTTACAGGTAGCGCACAATTGAATTTGGGACCGGCATCTCAATTCGATGGTGATGTGACGTTTGTTTCGCCTAGATTATTTTTAAATGGAACTACCTTTAATGGTATCACGTATCTCGAAAAGAATGGTGCATCTAATGATGACGGAACGGGAGGAAATATTTTCAATCAACTTGCCACTTTGGTTAATTCAGGAAGTGCGTATTTGTTAACAGCTTCCACATCACCGGATACATTTAATAGTAAGTTAATCATTTTAAATTCGGGTTCATCAACAATCCGATTGTCAGACAATGCTTCAGGTAATGTATTTGCCGGAAATATTGAGGTGAACTCTACTTTTGGCGGAGGTATTTATTTTGGAAATCAAGCAGCAGGCACATCTACGCTTACGGCTGGAAATACTATTTCTGTTGGAACAACCGGAGTGATTAGCGGAGACATTCGATTAATTCGATTTACCCAAGTAGGCCCTACCGCCCAAGCTTTGGATTTATCAGGAATTGCAATCTTGACTTTGGGGCCCAGTTCTACTTTTGATGGAAATGTGGATTTTAGAGCTCCTCAGGTTTTATTAAATGGAACCACTTATAATGGAGTTACTTATCTGGAGAAAAAAGGTGCAACCGATAATGTGGGAACTGGCGGAAATACATTTAATTCGGCAACCACACTTGTTAATTCTGGAAGTGGGTACCTGTTAACAGCAAATGCTTCACCTGATATTTTTGCTTCTACTTTAACAGTTACAAATACGGGTTCAAACATCATTTACTTAGCACATAATGTTTCAGGGTCTCAATTCAATGGCAACATTACCTTTAATTCTACGTTGGGAAGCCAAGGAATTTACTTTGCAAATAACACAACAGGTAACGCTACTTTAGGGACTGGTGCCTCTTTGTCCGTGGGTGGCTTAGGCTTTAGTAGCGGTGAACTTAGATTCAGAAGATTTACACAAATTGGAAATGCAAGCCAGACTTTGGTTTTGACAGGTACTGGCTTGCTTCGTATTGGACCTTCTTCCACATTTAATGGTGTGCTTGATTTCCGGGCACCAAGACTAGCTTTGGATGGTTGTATCTATAATGGCACAACTTATTTAGAAAAAACTGGAGCCACTACAGACAATAGCAGTGGTGGTAATGTTTTCAATGCAGTTACTACCCTTGCCAATTCAGGTAGCGGCATCTTTGCCAATGCCAATACCACTCTGGATACATTTAATGGCGATATTACTCTAACCAACACAGGAACAGCCTCCATACGAATGGCTGATAACATTCCAGGAACTGTATTTAATGGAAATATTATCGTTAATTCTACCAATACTACATCTGGTAGCGGAATCTATTTCAGCAATAACGTTGCCACTGCAAATGCTACATTAGCGGCCGGTAGAACCATTTCTGTAGGGGCAACAGGATTTACAGCGGGGGAATTGAGATTAATTCGATTTACACAATTGGGAGCTACTGCTCAAACACTGACTTTAACCGGTACAGCAATACTTCAATTAGGAGCTTCTTCAACATTTAATGGAGATGTGAATTTCAGATCACCTCAATTAATAATAAACTCAACAATTTTTAATCGGTCAGCATATCTTGAAAAAACAGGGGCAACCAACAATACAGGTGCCGGTGGTGCTACGTTTGCCAATGGATTCACCGCAACTATCGTGAATAGTGGCAGCGGGCAGTTAAGAACGAATGGCGGTCATACATTTAATGGAACAACTACTTTGTTAAATAGTGGAACCGCAGATTTTTTGCTAGAGTTAACTACGCCAAGCAATTACAATGGAGATGTTACAATGACCAACACAGGAACAAGTAACATTAGAGCGGCTTATACTGGGGCAAATACTTTCAATGGTAACATTACTGTTAATAGCAGTGCAGGAATTGGAATTTATTTTTGTGAAAACGCTACTGGAACAGCAACACTAGCCTCGGGAAGAACAATTTCTGTCGGCTCTGGTTTTTCTGCTGGTGAACTTCGATTGCAACGTTTTACACAAAGTGGAACTACAAGCCAGAATATCACATTGACTTCATCAGCTACATTTAGAAGCGGTCCATCTGCAATCTGGAATGGCCCATTAACGGTCTCATCGCCCATTCTATTTTTAGACGGCACCACATTAAATGGCACCACCAACTCGATTACTAAAACAGGCTCTTCAACTGATTCTAGCACGGGCGGGAATATTTTTGGAGGAACAAGTACCTTTACAAATTCCGGAACGGGAATATTTCGTTTTGCAAACACCACGGCTGATGATTTTACTGGCAACGTTATTTTCAATCAAGCCAGCGGAACAATTCAGCCTGCATATAACATCCCTTCTACATTTCGAGGAGATGTAACTGTAAATGGTTCCACTGCCATTACGTTTGGAGCCAATAATGGTACGATTACTTTCGCTGGTGGAATTGCACAAGCTGTTAACAGAAGTGGCTCAGCTTCTCCAATTTTCAGGAGATTGCTGTTGAATAAATCAGCAGGGGCAGTTACCTTAAATACGAGCGCCAGTGTAACCACTTCCGCTACATTTACCTCTGGTGTTTTGAACACTACTTCCACTAATATTTTGAGTTTTGCAAACGGGTCAGCGTCATCAGGAGGATCGAATGCCAGCCACGTAGATGGACCTGTTACGAAAATTGGAAATGCAGCCTTTAGTTTTCCGGTTGGGGATGCTAGCTTGTTTCGCCCGATTACCATTAGTGCTCCATCGGCAGCTACTGATTCCTACACGGCCGAGTATTTCAAAGCGGCACACCCCTATGGCGGTGTAGCAACGTATGCGCCTGGAATTGTGAAAGTCAGTACTTGTGAATATTGGTTGTTGAATCGCAATGTTGGTTCATCCGCAGTAAACACCACATTGTCGTGGAACGGATCAGATTGTACAGTAAACGACTACATCACAGATCTTCCCACATTGTTGGTTACTCGCTGGAATGGAACGAATTGGATCAACTTGGGAAATGCATCTACAACCGGTTCCGCAGCTACGGGAACAGTAACGTCATCTACTACCAATACGTTTAGTTTAAACCCAAGCCCAATAACTTTTGCCTCTACAAGCACATTGAATCCATTGCCAATACAATTGATTGATTTTACTGCACAATCTTTTGGGAATAAAGTGCAATTAAATTGGGCAACTTCCAGTGAATTCAATAATCATTATTTCACAGTACAACGATCATCCGATGGCATTGAGTTTGAAAAGGTGGGAGAAGTAATAGGGGCTGGCACGACAACAGTAGAAAAGCAATATCAATTAATCGATTTGACACCTAAGTCAGGAATTTCTTATTACCGGTTAAAACAAACTGACTATGATGGTAAGTTTACCTTTTCAGACATAATTTCGGTTGATCTGGAGGACAAATCGGGATTTACCATTACGCCTAATTTTGGTAAATCTGGATTCACAGCAGTACTTAGCCAGTCAAACGACTATATTGTTTCGAACAGCATGGGAGTAGTTTTGATAAAAATATTGGCATCAGATAATTTGGATACATCGTCTTTGCTCCCGGGAGTGTACTTCGTTAGAAATGGCTCCGGCAAAACACAACGTATTATTGTGTACTAGAAACAGCCAATGAGATATCTTTTAGCACCTCTTCGTAAATGTTATATGCGAGAGGTGCTCTAAGCCTACTAGACGAGATGGTAGGATTATTCTTTTACAATTTTCGCCATCTCCCAACCAATGATGCTCTTTTTTCGCGTTGCGTCCCAACGATATTCTCCGAGAATACCATCCTTTCGAATCACGCGATGACACGGAATGAGATAGGCGATGTGGTTCGAACCTACAGCAGATCCAACCGCTTGCATGGCCTTAGGGCTATTGATTTGCTGAGCGATATTCTGATAAGTTGTTACCTCGCCCAAGGGTAATCGGAGTAATGCTTCCCAAACTTTTATCTGAAAATTTGTACCCTTTACAAATACATGCAATTTCTTTCCACGATTCATCGAGTGAAAAATGGAATCAACATACGCCTGCGTAGTTTCCTGCCGCTGGTGAAAAATAGAATTGTGCCAATGTGACTTCATATTTTCCAAAGCATAACTCGCGTTTTCGTCTGTGGCAAGGAAGGAAAGCCAGCAAATTCCACGCTCCGTTACGCCAATCAATGCACCCCCAAATGGAGTTTGGTGAAATCCATACTCAATATGAATGCCAGAACCATTTAATTTGTATTCTTGTGGAGTGACTCCTTCCAATGTGGTAAACAAGTCATACACTCGTGATTGACTTGATAGACCTGCATCGGCAGCAACTTCTAAGAGGTTCTTAGAAGTTTCCAATTTCTTTTTCAGGAAGCCAACGGTAAGAAATTGTAAAAATCGTTTCGGGCTGATGCCTGCCCATTCAGTAAATAGCCGTTGAAAGTGAAATGGACTCAGGTGAACTTTCTCAGCTACGTCATCCAACTCTGGCTGATGCTGAAAGTTTTTTTCTAAATAAAGAATGGCTTGCTCAATGCGCTGATAATTGAATGTGTTTTCATCTTTATTCATAATGATAAAGTTAAAATAATTTATGGATGCAAAAGAGCAACTCTGTTCTTCTTTATTCAACCCACTTGTTGCGGTTTTTCCAAATGAGATATTCTATCGGCATACAATTGCCACAGGGACGGTAGCCGCATTGTTCAGCCACTTTTAGTGAACTAAAAAATACGCGATACTTTTTATTCATTCGCTTTCCGGATTTACAACCGAGCAAGCCATATATTTTCTTTTTAGAATAGCCCGCATACTGAATTCGCTTCTTTCGAATTTCATGGTGCAAGTCTTTCGTCTCGATCGATGTATGATAAAGCATACTTGTATCAGCTTGCATCATGAAAGATGATTCCCAAAGCGAATCGCTTACCCGACCGAACCCGACTTATACCATGTTTGATGTTGGCCTTATAATATCCTTTACTGCTTTTCACTGGCTTAAAGTTGGTAGTAAATATAAGACCATCTCCTTGATTCAGATGAATGACTTCCGCTTTGGATTGCGCCCGGGGGACTTGTTCAATTAAAATAAACTCGCCACCGGTGAAATCTTCACCTGATTGACTTAACGCAATCACCATTTGAAATGGAAAAAATATCTCACCGTATAAATCCTGATGAAGCGTGTTGTACCCATCCATTTCATATTTGAGAATTAGAGGCGTTGGACGCAATTGATTTTTCAGACGACACAGTTCAATCAGATCACTATGTAATGCCGGAAACAGTTTCTCAAGACCCAATTGCCCCATCCATTTATTCGCCACTCCTACAAGCATCGGATAAACCTGTTCACGTATGCGTTGAATAAATTCCGGTAACGGATACGAGAAGTATTTATACTGACCTTTACCAAAACGATAACGTTCCATATCGATTACACCTCGGTAAATAGCATGGGATTCATACTCTTTTACCAATGATAGACACTCTTCTTTGGAAATGCAATTAGGTAAAATAGCATAGCCATTCAATTGTAGCGCGGTTGCAAGCTCGGCAGGTTCTGGTAATTTCATGAAGTGAAGTTGAATCGATATGCCGATTTTGACCACCCGATTCTTGCTGAATAATTTTCGCAATCGTTATAACAATTTTAGTACTATTGCAACATGTATCAGTTGAACATCCCGGTTCCTCTTGAATTTAGCTATGATCGCTGTATTGAATTTCTATTACGATCGCCCAAAGAAGTATTGCATTCCGTCCAGAATGGAAAAGTGTATAAAGCGATTGCTTTAGGTGATTTTGTTGCCTTGACGGAAGTGAGTTTTAGCAATCGGCAAATACAAGTTACAGTCTTAAATGCAGACCCGGTATTTTTAAAACAACCTGTCCTTGAGGAATACATCAGGCAGTGGTTTGATTTGAAAACTAATCTAAGACCATTTTATGCTATGGCCAGAAAGGATAAATTGCTCGGCCCGTTAGTGGATCAATTTTATGGATATCGCATCGTTGGTCAACCCGATTTGTTTGAGTCACTGGTATGGGCTGTAATTGGGCAGCAAATTAATCTCTCCTTTGCCTACACACTTAAACAGCGATTTGTAGAAACGTTTGGTAGGAGGGAGATGGCGCAAGACAAAACATTTTTTTTGTTTCCATCACCCGAGGTTGTGGCACAGTTGAGTGATGCCGATTTACTGCCATTGCAGTTCTCAAAGCAAAAGAGCAAATATGTGGTTGAGATTGCGAAAGCTTTTGTAATAAATGGGCTTTCAAAAGATTCTATTGAAAAACTTTCATTTGATCAAGCGAAAGAAAAACTGATGTCCATCAAAGGAGTTGGAAATTGGACAGCCAACTACGCGCTGATGAAAACGTTTCGGTATCCTAACGCATTTCCGTTGGAAGATGCAGGGGTTCATAACGCAATCAAGAACTTAAAAAAAATGAAGGTAAAGCCTACCCTCGATCAGGTGCGAAGAGTTTTTAAAAAATACAAAGGATGGGAGGCCTATGCCACGCTTTATCTTTGGAAAAGTCTTTAAGCGCTTTTTAATTCAATACGAAAAGTAGTTCCATGAGCTTCATCTGACGACTTAACGAAAATTTTTCCCTGGTGGTAGAGTTCAATAATTCGTTTTGCCAGCGCTAGTCCTAAACCCCAACCTCTTTTTTTTGTGGTGAAGCCCGGTTTAAAAACACTTTGAATGATCTTTTTTGGAATACCTTTTCCTGTATCCGAAATGTCAATCAATACTTTGCTGTCGCTGCCTCGCAGTATTTTTATGGCGATGGTACCTGTGTTTTCCATCGCATCCACTGCGTTTTTGCAAAGGTTCTCAATTACCCATTCAAACAATGGTGCGTGCACCTGCGCTTTTATTGTTTCGGAGAGTGTGTAAACTTCTATTTTAACTTTGCTTGACAAGCGAGGTTGTAGGTAGCCAACGACATTGTTCACTAATAGAAAGATATTTTCTTCTTTCAATGTTGGTGTAGAGCCAATGCTGGAGAAGCGTTCAGTCACCATCCGCAACTTGCGAACATCTTTATCAAGTTCTTCCACGAAGCCACGGTTACGTAAATCGGGGTCATCGTGGAGTACTTCTACCCAGGCCATTAGCGATGAGAGAGGTGTGCCGATTTGATGAGCCGTTTCTTTCGCCAATCCTACCCATACGCGATTCTGTTCAGCGGCTTTAGAATAGTTGAAGGCGAGGTATGAGATGAATCCAAAAATGGCTAGGATGGAAGTTTCCACATATGGAAACACAATGAGTTCGGCCAAAAGAAATGAGTTTTTATAGTATACCTTTTGCACGGCAAATGTACCTTCGTTGCCAGCCCCTTTGAGAATGATATCTATAGGTGGGTATGACTCTTTCATTTCTGCCAACACCTCTTGCAACACAGATTCTTTTTTTTCTTTACTCCACTTAGGGTTGATATCTATATTCTGATGGGAGATGATGCGTCCTTTTTCGTCAACCAGAATAGTGGGTATTGAATTGTTTTTGAAAATGATTTCTTCGGTAATAAATAAAATTTCATTTCCGTTGTCATTGATGGTGTATTCCAGCGCTTTGGCAAAAAGTTTGACTTGATTTTTTTCGCGTTCCTTTAATTGTTCTACTAAGATATTGGTGAAAAGAATGGTGCCCACACTAATAAAGAGCGACACCGCCAAAATGATCCATTTCAGATTGGTGTTGTCTTTGTAAAACTCCATGGAAGCCGGAGAAGAGGGGTTACCTGCCATAACCTGAAATTAAATAAAAAAATCCGGATAGGTCGTATCCGGATTTTATTCTTGAAGGTCTGTTTACCTATGATTTCATGAAGAACCACTTCGCCAGCACTTTCCAGCTTACTTTCGTTCCGGTCATTAAAATGCCTACGCGGTAAATGCGCCCCGCAATCCAAGTGGTGAATAAGAACCCTCCAATTAAAAGCACCATCGAGAGGATTAGTTCCCAAGTGGGAACGTCAAATGCTATTCTCCCAACCATGGCTACAGGTGATGTGAATGGAATGATGGATAACCAAAAGCTAACAGGGCCATGTGGATCCCTTAGAATAAACATGAACAAACCGAAATAGCCGATTAACAAGGGAAGTGTAATGGGAAATTGAAATTGCTGCGATTCCTGCATCGATTCAACAGCTGACCCTACTGCTGCAAAAAGAGCGCCATACAACAAATATCCGCCCATAAAGTAAAACACAAATACGAAAGCAATTTTACCAAATGGAATTTGACTTAAGTTTCCAAGTAAATCATTGATTTGTTTGTCTTGTTGATCCATTGCCTGCTTCACTTCTTCGTCACCTACTTGTTTGGCTACTTCTTCCATCGCTTGTTTTTGTGGCATTTTAAGACCAAAGTATCCAAGCACACCCGATGACAAAACTGTAATTAGAATTATCCAAATGGTGAATTGTACCAAACCAACCGATGCTATTCCTATGATTTTACCGAGCATTAGTTGAAATGGCTTAACTGATGAAACGATGACTTCTACAATCTTAGAAGTTTTCTCATCGATAACGCCTTGCATGATTTGAATACCATAAACCAATACGAACATGTAAATGAGGATGCCCAATGCAAACCCTAATCCGTACAGAATACCCGAATTACTCGACTTTTCTTCACCTGTTTCAGAGATGTTAATCTGCTTAAGATTAACACTAACCTTGAGGCTCTTCAACGTCTCTTTGTCAATTTTATATGCTTCAAGTTTCAGATCTCTGATTCGATCTTGCAGAATGGATTCAAGTCCACCTACTTTTTCAATACTTGGATTTTCTTTAGTGTAAATGATCATCCCTTCCGGTTTGTTGATATCAAATGGAGGTATGTAGAGCAACGCAAAATCTTTCGTCTGTTTATATGCATCCTTTGCTTTGTCAATAGTAAGGGGTAGGGGCACGAAGTTGTATCGCTTTGTATTTTCAAAAACGAACTTCCCGCTTTCATCAACTACCTGAACAGTATCAGCCTTTGCTGATTCCGCTTCTTTTTTCATAATGTAAACCAACACTCCTATGATCGCAGGAAAAATCAAGGGTACTAAAATGGTTGTAATGAGAAAGGACTTCTTTTGAATACGAGTTAAAAACTCTCGCTGGATGATTAACCAAATTTTATTCATATAGATGAGATGTCTTAGATGATCGTAAATTAAACTTCTTGAAGATGTTTGCGCAAAGCATCATCGCCATCTGCCTTTACTAAGCCAATGAAGATGTCGGCCATGGTGGGCAGTTTTTCCTGAAAACTATAAACCTCCGTAATGTCTATCAAATCTTTTATAACCTGATTTCCTTTAATGCCATCGACTGCTTTTAGCGTAGTAGAATACAGATCATCTTCAATCCGTGTTTGACCTTTTACTTCGTATTTTTCGGAAGGTAATGTGAAATTATTTCCACGATGCTCAATCAAAAATGTATTGGAGCGAAACTGTTCTTTCACCTGCTTCTTAGGACCTTCCAATATCTTTTTGGACTTATTAATCAATGCAATATGATCGCACAATGATTCAACAGTCTCCATCCGGTGTGTCGAGAAAATAATGGTGCTCCCGTTTTCTTTCAGTTCCAGAATTTTCTCTGTGATTAACTGTGCATTCACCGGATCAAATCCCGAAAATGGTTCATCCAAGATGATCAACTTCGGCTCGTGCAATACAGTACTGATAAATTGCACTTTCTGAGCCATCCCTTTACTGAGGTCTTCAACTTTTTTATGCCACCAATCTTTGATTTCAAATTTCTCCAGCCAGATTTTGATTCTGGCCATAGCATCTTTGCGACTGAGTCCCTTCAACTGTGCGAGGTACAGGAGTTGTTCTCCCACTTTCATTTTCTTGTACAATCCGCGCTCTTCGGGCAGGTAGCCAATAATCTCAATGTGATTGGGCTTTAGCTTTTCTCCGAAAATCAGAATTTCACCGCTATCTGAATTGATGATTTGGTTAATGATCCGGATAAGGGTTGTCTTTCCGGCACCATTAGGGCCCAGCAAGCCGAAAATGGTTTTTTCGGGGATGGTAAGGCTCACGTTATCCAAAGCTGTATGCTCGGAATAAACTTTAGTGACATTTTTTGCAATCAGTGCTTCCACAGAAGTAGGGTTTTTGTGTATTAGTGCCAAAAATAGGAATGAAATTACAAACTCATAGAACTAAATCGAACCCTCAAAGTCGGTAGCAACTTGTTTAGTTCGCTTCTTTGAAAACAATTTTGCCCATGGAAACATCCAGATCGAATGTAAGGGCGCCTTTGGCATTTTTAGAATAGGCAGCATTGGCATATTTGTTATCGCCAATTTTTTTAAGGCTCTTGCTTAAATTAATGCTGCAAAGCCATGAATCGTTGATGTGAACCAGCACCGGTGTGCTTTCGTCAGGTAATTGAATAATCAGATTACCTGCCCCTACGCTGCCAATGATATGATTGGAGGATGTAGGTTTGTTTGAGAAATCCAAATACATGTTGCCAAAGCCAACATCAGCCAACACGACTTTCGAGCGGGCCAAATTGATTTGCTTGGCATTTACGGTGCCCATATCAACCTTGATATAGAAGGTGTCCATGGTGACTTTGTTTTCAATTCCTGAGCTATACGATACATTCACATCCGCATTGCCGGTAATGATTTTAAGTTTTTCTACCGCTAGTCCAGATAGGTCGATGTTTGCATTTCCCAGTCCATAATCTAGGTTGAGGGCATACGGAGTCTCTTCAGTTAAATACACTTTCCAGAACTTGTCGCTGCGCTTTTCGTCACGGCCAAATACCTGATAAGAAATCTTTTGACCTACGCCCTTTTGATCCTGCTCTTCAAGCGAAAGCTTTAACATGCAGGTAGCACCTTTTACTTCATTACTAAATGAGTGAGAATATTGCTCTAAATCTTGATTGCTGTAAATATTGAGGAAGTCGCTGTTTTGGCTGGGGCGTATAAAACAATTGCCAGACTTCGACTTTAAGCATAAATCGACACGTTTGCAGTTACCTGCATTTTCCACGGAGAATTGCTTCTTCACCTGGGCAACACTGACCAAGCTAAGGCTACTAAAAATAAGAACTGCCGCTTTTACCATTCTTTCCTCTTAGCGGGTTTGCTATTTTAGGTTTGAAAGACGCCTGTTGGGCAAATTTCCTTCAAAAAAATAACCCGTAATAGGTCTTATACGGGTTACTTATAAAATGGTTTTAAGAATTTCGATTACCCAAAATATTCTTTCATTCGCTCAAAAAATCCCTTTTCGTTTGCATCAGGATGTGGTTGAAAATTGACTGAGTTTCGCAAGCTTTCTAGCTTTGCTTTTTCATCGCTGGACAGCTTTTTAGGCGTCCAAACATTGATGTAAATGAGCTGATCGCCAGTGCCATAGCCATTAATATCCTTCAATCCTTTTCCGCGTAAGCGTAAGATTTTACCGCTTTGGGTACCAGGGTCAATTTTGATACGAACCTTTCCGCCAATGGAAGGAACTTCTACTGATGTGCCTAAAACGGCATCAATAAAGCTAATGTGTAAGTCGTACACATGATTGCTGCCATCGCGCTTTAGCTCTTTGTCTTCTGTTTCTTCCACT
>JAJTHV010000466.1 GCA_021300095.1 Flammeovirgaceae bacterium
TAGTTATCGCGCTACCCGAGTTGTCACTACAGAAGTTGGCCAAACGTCTATTGCCGAAATGGCTGGTGCAAAGAAATTCTTTTCATTGAATGATTGAACCATAAAGTCTACAATATATTTCTCTGTTTATTGTGTTAAAGAATCGTTCATTGTTACGTCCCAAATAGTAGAAGTTGGGAATGACTCCGTAAAGACCATTTCACCCACTGCATTTTTTATTTCAAATTCTACATGTCCGTTTAGTAACGTCTCTCCCCTCACACTGATATTAAAACTATCCATCGATTGGCTATTTGAAAATGCATGTACGAAACTTGATTTGTACAAAATCTTCGAGTCAAGATTTGTGGGATCATTTTTACTAATCGCAACATTGCTTGACAAACCGTTACCAGATTTAATTGAATTTTGACAACCAAAAACGTTGATTAGTGCCAAGATTGAGATTATTATTCCTGCAAAATTTCGCATTTTGATGATATGTATGTTCCAATAGGGACTATTAACAAATCTCGTTGTTCTCTGCAACAGAAACAAGAAGGTGTTGTTGTTCGGCTATGTATAGAATCGGCAATTGGATCAGTCACTTCACAGTCTAAACATAATAGGTAATGTAAACTGAACGGCTACGTTTTGTCCGCGATCTTGACCTGGTTTCCAATCGGGCATTTCTCGAATGATTCGGAGTACTTCCTCGTCAAAGTTTTTAGAGCCCTCCACTGACCTAACGATTGCAGGGTCTTTGATTTTTCCATCTGCGTCTACGACAAATGTTACGAATACCTTTCCTTCTATCTTCTGTTTCTTTTCCCATTCGGGATATTTTAACTTTGAATTGAAGTAAGCATATAGACTATCTATTCCTCCATTGAATTCGGGCATTACCTCTGCCATTACTCGAACTCTATTTTCTAATTGCGGGTTCTCCTGATCCACTGTCACCAGTGAATCAACCAATACGATATCGCCTAGTAATGCGAATTCCGGGGAAGGAGGGCTATCCCATTCATAATTGGTTGTGTCACTCTCTATACTCTCCTTGAAATCGCTTTTTTGTTCACTGGAGACGAATGTTAAGGAGTCCAATGTTTGCTTATGCTTTAGATCGTTATTTGTCGAGCAACTAAGAAGTGTTATTGTCCCGATAGTCAGCAAGAAAAATGAAAGGTTCGAATTTTTGTTCTTTTGAATGTATGAGTCAATCAACACCAACATATCTTGATGATGGTAGTCCAGTTGTGATTGATAAATTCGCCCACAAACTTTATTATTTCTGTTTATCAAAAGAAAATGAAGAATTTCTTCTCTTGTGAGCTTGGTAAAATCCTGAACTTCTCTTTTACAACTGTCACAATAACGAGAAACGAGGCCAATCTTCATCTTGTCCCAGTTCTCTGGGCAATTAAAAGTTACTGTCGGTTGGATGGACGCCATAGTTTCATCTTTTGACTATAATGGACTATCTCTTTGATAGTCACATTTGCTTCGGAAATAATTGCCTTACCCTTTGTGTTTGCCAGGTGGCTGCCTTTTGAAACGTTGGTTTCGTAGGTATCCAGATGTTGAACGATTCCACAAAATTGAAACTGACATCTTCTACTGTCGTTGGAGATTTATTCGTCTTTAGGCAGTTTATGCTTAACAGGAAGATCAAACTTTCCATTCGTCACGGATCATTACAGAAACATGTTGGCAGGCATTGCTACTTTCTTCTCTTCTTATAGTAAGTAATAAAGTCATCCGTGAAGTCTCTACAGTCGTTACAATAGAGTATTGATTTCTTGTCCACTACACATATCCAATTATTGTCGTCCGAGAACTGTTTCAATTCCGTTACTATGATACTATTAAGATTTGTGTTCACCTTGTTTTGTATACCAATTACTTCTTTTTTTGCGTATTCCTGAAAGTGTTCCATTTCCTTCTGAAGACCATTGATTCTATCTTCCATCACTTTTCTAAAACTCGAATCGCGGGCTACTTTTTCCGAGTAGCAACCCATTAAAGAGGCTTCAATTTTTTTGGCGATGATGACTAGTGAGTCATTTAACTGCTTGGCTCTTTTCTCAATCTCTCTTTGTCCGTCAATGTACTGGGGGAATATCATCATTACTTTTTCGTAATCGATATATCCTTGTGTCGTCTGTCCGTAAATTACCGATCGAGTCAGTATTAATATGCCTAAGATTAGTAGTTTCATTTTTCCTTTAACAATGCCCGCCAATACTTAAAATATGCTTTCATTTTAACTTATAGTTTTCGCATAGACCTAAACTTATACCTATTTCGCTTATTTATTTCTGTGGTTTAACAAATCTCGCTCTTCCCTCCCATAGATGCAAGGTGTGGTTTTACGAACTTTGTTTTATGATCCTTCTTAGGATGTTCCTTTTTTCATTTATTTAATAATCCAGCCCTCGTGATAATATCGTTTGATCCTATCATATAACTCTTTTGTGTTAACCTCAGTCGTTTTATTTCGTCCCTTACCATCAATCGCTTTATATAATTGTCCTGCATCAAAATAATATTTTAAAGATGTGCTTTTAGCCCCAAATGTTATTATCTCCTCCTCTAGTCCAATAAGACCATCTTTAAGATTATAATAAGTCTCCACTCTTGTCGTATCTCCAAAATTGAAAATCATTATATCCTTACCATTATCTTTTTCTGTACACATTATAAGACTAACACATTTGTCTGTTTTAGACAGTAGCAATAAATCATCTTTGTTCGTAATCAGGTTAACTTTAAAGCTCTGAGAATTAATGTCTTTTATTTGTTTATCAATTTTGTTAATAATTTTATCATCCTGTCCATAGGAAAGAAATGACATGATAACACCTACGAATAGAAGTGTCTTTGTCTTTGTTTTCATAAGCTTACTTTTTTCTGATTTTTTTAGTGTATTGCAATATGATTGTAGACAACAATAAAATCCGTTCCTATTCCTGCTTAAACCATGGAGACATGCCTAAAACTCACGCAAACTCTACTTATTTATTTTTGCCTTAAACAAATCTCGCTCTTCCCTCCCACTACTCCAAAAAAAGTATTGCAGTCTGAATTAGGATTGGTAGGATTTGGAGATAGCTGAATTTATCGGGTGGGTTGGGAAAGGATGTTTTGGAAGGTGTTCGCTTTTAGAAGCTAAAACTAATCACTCTTTAACAAAAGTGATGTTGCCGTAATAGGAGTTATTGCTTCTTACAAACAGGTAGTAGATCCCGCTGGTCAGCTCTGATATTCCAATTTGCTGGAGATATTCACCCGAATGATTGGCTGACAAAGCAACTGTTTTCATGGTTTGACCTACTGAGTTAAAAATAATTATTTCGGATGTCGGATGATCGTGAGGCAATGACAACGAAACTTGTATGGACTGTTTTGCCGGGTTTGGAAACAATTCGATGAATGGCTTCGCAACGGTTAATGTATCCTTGGCCGATGTAATTACATTGGACAGGTCTATTCTATTAAAGTAAATATCCCAATCAGGGCTATTCCGATAATCTCCCCAATTTAAATAGAGATCACTGTCTGACATGGCACATCCTATAAATGAGTTGCCTTGTTCCAAAAGAAAATAAGGACTTGCCACGGAGGTAACTCTAAAATTAGAGCTAAACGTACTAGCTGCGTTGGCAGAAACAGCTGCGTAAATATCAAAGGGAGCATTTACACCCGTACCGTTCAATCTTCGGTCTCTCCATCCAACTGAGAGTTTTCCGGATGGCGAGAAATCAGCCCAAACCATGTCTTGTTCGATTCCATTACTCAGCGGATCATCATTGACGCGAATGGGCGTTGACCAAGA
>JAJTHV010000141.1 GCA_021300095.1 Flammeovirgaceae bacterium
TTGTATATGAACCTACCAGCGGATTATCATCCCGCGATTCGGAAAATATTATTGACTTATTGAAAGAGTTGTCGCTCAAAGGCAAACTCGTTTTTGCCGTTATTCATCAACCCTCCTCCGACATCTTTAAGATGTTTGATAAGCTGGTGATTTTGGATACCGGTGGTTATCAAATCTATTACGGTAATCCGGTAGATGCCATCACCTATTTCCGAAAAAACATTAACCTCGTCAACAGCGACCAAGGGGAATGCCATGCTTGCGGAAACGTTAATCCGGAGCAAATCTTCAACATCATCGAAACGAAAGTGATCAATGAGTTTGGTGATTTTACGAACGAACGAAAATTCACCCCCGAGCAATGGAATGAAGTGTTTGTCAGCAAGATCAAGTTGCCGGAAGTGGACACATCCAAAGATCAGCCCCACTCTACCTTGCGCATACCCAAATGGTTTAAGCAAACCCATTTATTTTCGATGCGCGATTTGCTTTCCAAGCTAAGCAACAAGCAGTATCTCTTTATCAATTTACTCGAAGCACCACTGCTGGCATTCATTCTCGCTTTTATTGTTCGTTACTACAATGTTGACGATCCATTTAAGGAAGGTTATGTATTCAGCAAAAACCTGAACATGCCCGCCCACTTGTTCATGAGCGTGATTGTAGCGCTCTTCATGGGATTAACGGTGAGTGCCGAAGAGATCATTCGCGATCGCAAAATTTTAAAGCGTGAAAAATTCCTGCACCTCAACCGTAGCAGTTATATCTTCTCGAAGATTTCCATTCTGTTTATGATCTCTGCCATTCAAACAGCTCTCTTCGTTTTGGTGGCTAATTTTATTTTAGAAATCCATGGCATGTTTCTCATTCACTGGGCAATACTGTTTACGGTTTCTTGTTTTGCCAATTTATTGGGACTCAATATTTCATCTGCATTCAATTCAGCCGTTACCATCTACATCCTCATCCCAATTTTACTCATTCCTCAGTTGATATTAAGCGGTGTGGTGGTGAAGTTTGATAAGCTCAATCCCCTCATCGGAAATACGTCAACCGTTCCGCTCGTAGGCGATTTGATGGCTTCGCGGTGGGCGTTTGAGGCAGCCATGGTCAGTCAATACAAAGACAATGAGTTTGAACAGAAGTTTTATATGTACGACAAAGCCATGGCGGAATCGGACTATAAAAAAATCTACTTAATTCCGGAATTGGAAACACGATTGGATTTTATCAACCTTCATTTCAAAAATGCCGATCCGCTCATTCGAAAAGAAGTAAACGAAAAGATTAATTTGTTGCATAAGGCTATTGTTTCTGAGCAAGAAGAAATCGAAGCCAAACAATCCAAATACCGGATTACATTTGATGGAATTGAAAATATACATCCAGAGCGATTTGACTCCATCACGTATAGAAAAGTAATTACTTATTTAGGAACACTTAAAAAATTCTACATCTCGCGCTACAACAACGCGGATAAAGAAAAGGATAAGGAGATTTCACGCATGACCGACACGGCTGAAAAGGAAAAAGAATTCGAGAAATTTAGGAATTCCTATCAGAATGAAGCCATTACCGAATTAGTACGCAACACGATGGAAACCAACCGCGTGATCGAAAAGGATGGTAAGCTCATTCAAAAAATTTATCCTATTTATAAAGATCCCGATCCCGAACACATCGTTGACTTTGATGCGCAGTTTTACATGCCTGCGAAACACTTCTTAAATCAAAATATTGATACGTTGTTTTTCAATATTGGAGTAATTTGGTCAATGACACTGGTGCTGGCACTCACCTTGTACTGGGAGATTTTACGAAAAGTGATTGAGGGAATTGGTAACATTTCCAGTCCGCTGGAGAAGAGAATGTAACTCATGTTTTTTCTATTATCGAAAACGCTTAGTTACTTAATAGCTCCGGTCGTTTTTATTACCATTTTGTTGGTATTGGGAGCCACGCTTCGAAACCTACGTTGGCGAAAGCGTTGTCTCATCACCGCCATAGCGCTCTTGTTGTTTCTAAGCAATGGATTTATCGTAAACGAAGCAGCCAGGCTTTGGGAACTACCCGCCACTCCGATCCATTCGATCCAAAAAAAATATCAATTCGGGATTGTACTAACCGGTGTAACCAAACTAAATATGGAACCTGCCGATCGCGTTTATTTTAGCCGCGGAGCCGATCGCTTTACCCATACTGTACAACTGTATAAAACAGGTATCATTTCAAAAATAATCATCTCCGGAGGAAGCGGGCATCTGACCAAAGTGCGAACGCAGGAGGCGGATGATTTGGCCAATGCCTTTCGGATGTTTGGAGTTCCGGAAGAAGACATCTTAATTGAAAACAAATCCAAAAACACCTACGAATCTGCCCAGGAAATCAAGCGCCTATATGGCGATCAAGTGCATGCCGATAATTCATTGCTGATTACCTCTGCCTACCACATGAGGCGCTCCCGCGCATGTTTTGCCAAAGCCGGTTTTGAGCTGGATACCTTTAGCACTGATTTTATCTCACATCCCCGAAAAGCGACCATCGATGCGCTGTTGATTCCTCAGGTAGAAGCACTTGTGAACTGGCAGATTTTGTTTCATGAATGGGCCGGAATGATTGCCTATCGCTTGGCCGGATATATCTGACAAGAAAATAATTATTCACAACTTGAAACCTTTATCGTATTTTTACGATTAATAGAGCATGGGACTTACCAAAACGAAGGAATTCACCAAAACGCAGAATGAAATAGCTGCGATGGCCAAAGCACTGGCCCATCCGGCTCGCATCGCGATCCTGCAATTTCTGGCGAAACAAAAGTCGTGTGTGTGCGGTGATATCGTAGAAGAACTACCCTTGGCGCAGTCAACCGTTTCACAACACTTAAAAGAACTCAAAAGTGTAGGCCTCATCAAAGGAGAAATTGAAGGACCTGCTGTTTGCTATTGCATTGACCTGAAAGCACTCGCCAAAATCAAATCAATCTTTGGTGAACTATTTTCAGAAGTAGAACAAAACACCTGCTGCTAAAATTTTTTGACCTAATTAATCGCAATAATACGATAAAACAATTTAACTTTATAACTATGGAAACCATGAAGACCAGCGAAGAGCTAAAGGAACTTGTAAAATCCACGTACACGAAAGTGGCGGCCCAATCCAAAGATGAAAACGCAGCCAGTTGTTGTGGGGCAACCGGGTGTTCAACGATCGACTCGGCTGTGATGGCTGAAGACTACTCAAAAATAAGCGGGTATGCACCGGAGGCAGATTTAGGTCTTGGCTGCGGTTTGCCCACCGAATTTGCGTTATTGAAAGAGGGTCAGACTGTTTTAGATCTTGGCTCTGGAGCCGGCAATGATGCGTTTGTAGCTCGCTCAGTGGTGGGCAGCACAGGCCGCGTAATTGGTCTCGACTTTACAGAGGCCATGATTCGCAAGGCGCGGATAAATGCGGATAAACTCGGTTACAACAATGTAGAATTCCGCCAAGGAGATATTGAAGAAATGCCGATAGGCGATAATTCGGTAGATGTGATTGTGAGCAATTGCGTGTTGAACTTAGTGCCCGATAAAGCGAAGGCGTTTCAAGAAATGTACCGCGTGATGAAAGACGGTGGTCACTTTAGTGTTTCAGATATCGTGCTGGTGGGCCCGCTGCCACGTAGCCTGCAAAAGCAAGCCGAACTATATGCCGGATGTGTTTCCGGAGCCATCCAGAAAGATGAATATCTTGAATTGGTCAAGCAGGCCGGATTTACAGAAGTTACCATTCAACGCGAGAAAAAAATCAACCTGCCCGAAGATTTGTTGACGGAGTATCTCACACCAGAAGAAATTGCTGCTTTGAAAAAAGTAAATGGCGGCATTTACAGTATCACACTCTTCGGCAAGAAAGCAGGAGAAACTAAATCTGCATCAACTACCGAAACAAAGGCCAAAACTTGCTGCGGGCCGGAGTGTTGCAACTAAAAAAAGATTCCATGCAATCGTACCCAGTTACCGATTCCAAATCACTCGCTACGCTGCAATCATTTTTGCAGATGAATCATCTACCCTTTGCCGATGTGCAATTAGCCAACAGCTTCTATCTGCTGTACTACGATGAAGGTGAGTTGATGGGCAGCATTGGTTTGGAATGGTACGATGCACATGCCCTTTTACGCTCCGTGGCTATTTCGGAAAAATGGCGTGGCAAAGGGCTCGGAAAAGCAATGGTGGCCGACATCTTGCAAGAAGCAAAAAAAGCAAACAAGGAAGGCGTGTTTCTGCTGACAGAAACAGCCGCTCCTTTTTTCCGGCAACTGGGGTTCACCGATTTTGATCGTGTGCAGACACCCAAGGCGATCCAATCCTCCAGCGAATTCAGCCACGTTTGTCCATCGTCTGCCAGTCTGATGTTTGTATCACTGACTCTAGAACAATAGCGCTTTACGTATTTCATTAAAAAACCACCCAACTATGAAGAAAAAAGTACTCGTTCTCTGCACCGGTAATTCGTGCCGAAGCCAAATTGCGCATGGCTATCTCTCCTACTTTGGTAAAGATAAAGTGGAAGTGTACAGTGCGGGCATTGAAACGCACGGTGTTAATCCGCGAGCCATCGCGACCATGAAGGAAGATGGCATTGATATTTCACACCACACCTCCAACAATGTAAATGAATATGCGCAGATGGAGTTTGACTATGTCATCACGGTGTGCGATAACGCGAAAGAAAACTGCCCCTATTTTCCCGCCAAGGTAAAAATGCTACACCACAATTTCCCCGACCCTGCTAAAGCCAAAGGCACAGAAGAAGAAATCACGGCTGAGTTCAAACGGGTGCGCCAAATGATTAAAGAATACAGTCAAAATTTTATTCAACAGTACATCGCGTAAAGCATAGGAGCCAATATCCTTAGTTGTTAACTTGCAGGTGATATTATCCTGTAATGAAAACAAATAAGTACTTCGTAATCGATTTCGATAGCACTTTTACCAAAGTAGAGGCCTTTGATGTATTGGCCGAAATTATCGTTAAGGAACACCCGCAGGCCGAGTCGATCAAAAAACAGATCGAAGAAATCACGAACCTGGGCATGGAGGGCAAACTCTCGTTGCGCGAGTCGATCGAAAAGAGGCTAGCCATTTTAAAGCCAGAAAAGCGTCATTTGCCGGCTTTGATCAAACACTTAAAAACAGTCGTTTCCGAGTCATTCAAACGCAACAAAGATTTTTTCACCACCTATGCCGATAACATCTTTATTGTATCGAACGGGTTCAAAGAATTTATTGAACCGGTAGTAACTGAATTTGGCATTAAGAAAGAAAACATTTTTGCCAACGAGTTTGTGTTTGACGAGGCCGATAAAGTAGTAGGCTTCGACTTAGATAATCCGCTTTCTTCCAACAACGGAAAAGTAGAACAACTGAAGCGGCTCAACCTCAATGGCGATGTGTATGTGATTGGCGATGGCTACACCGACTACGAAATAAAACATGCAGGCCTGGCCAACAAGTTTTTTGCCTTCACAGAAAACGTAGAGCGCGAGAGTGTGTTATCGCGTGCCGACCACGTGGCTCCTAGCCTCGATGAATTTTTGTATCTGAATAAATTGAACACGGCTATCTCCTACCCTAAAAACCGAATTCATGTTTTGTTGCTCGAAGGTGTTCACCCGGTAGCGATTGAATTGATGAAGGCCGAAGGCTTTCAGGTAGAAACGTATCCAGCGGGGTTAGATGAAGATCAAGTTTGCGAGAAAATTAAAAA
>JAJTHV010000359.1 GCA_021300095.1 Flammeovirgaceae bacterium
AAATGTCAGCATTCCAGTAGCCGTCGTGCCGTTCGAATGCATCACGAGTCCTATCGACGATGACATCCACAAAGCGGTTATTTCCAATGAAGGTTTGGTGCGTGGTCATATTAGGATTCAAGATGGGCGGATCACCAATATTGCCATCAGGGAACATGCTGGCGCTGTCCCTACACTGATGGACGAGGATGACAACACCAACAGTAGTAGCATCGTACGGGTGGATTGTCGCCGCGCTATTGTCATGCCCTGCTTTGTGGATTGTCATACCCATTTGGACAAGACCATGACAGTCCAACGCAGTCGTAACAGTACCGGAACGATGGAAGAAGCATGGATGCAACGAGAACCTCAAGAGTATCCATTTTGGATCGACTCCACGCGAGATTTGGAACGACGCATGGACTTTGCCGTCCGATGTGCATTGTTTCATGGAACCAAGGCCATACGAACACACTTGGATGGGTACGATTGTGGGGATGATTTCGAGCTAGCCGAAAAGCTCCGAGCGGCGGTGTATGGGGCCTATAGCACCATTCAACAGCGATATCGAGACCAGATAACCATTCAAGGGGTAGCCAATCTGTATCTACCCTTGTATCATACCATGCCGGAATTGGCACGATCTCACGGTGAACATGCCAAACGATATCCAGGTACAGTTCTGGGAGCCTATATTGGCAATACTGCTGATACACCTGTGGCAGATACCGTCCAACACTTTGATGCTATGCTCCAACTAGCAGCCGACTTGAACTTGGATATCGACCTGCACATTGATGAAAGCAATGATCCGCGATGCTGCGCTTTGAAACCATTGATCCAGTCACTCCGTAAGGCAAGACAGTCAGGATACCAAGGCAAAGTGGTGTTGGGTCATTGTTGTGCACTCTCTCTGCAAGACGACGAAACCAAATTGTTCATTTGTCAAGAACTTGGCAAGCTCGGAAACGTCTTGGTGGTTGCCAACCCATTCACCAACTTGAGTCTGCAAGATCGGCGGGGGACCAAACCGCCGATAGGGGTAGAAATACCACTGACGGTACCTCGGACGCCCCAATGGAGAGGTCTGACACTCTTGCAGGAGCTCCGTGCCGCAGGAGTTGCGGTGGCAACGGCATCCGACAATGTTCGGGACTGTTGGTTGTCCCATGGGAGTGACTATGATATGCTGTCCGTCTGGTCTACCACTCTAGCAATATGTCATTTGGACACGAGTCCTAACGAGGGGACATGGGCGGACATCGTCACAACGAATCCGGCTAGGGCCATGGGAGTATTGGAGGAATCCTTTCCAACCGAGGACCATATTCCAAGTGGATCACCGTCGTCACCATTTTCGATTGGTCAATTCGCCGATTTCATTCTTTTTCCTGGTGCCCGATATACTTCCGAACTCTTTTCTAGGCCGCACAATGACCGGATTGTTCTACGAAAGGGGATAGTACAAGATGCAGTATTGCCAGATTATGCTGAATTGGATGACTTACTACTACTGCAGCAGGAAGAATCCATGGAACAACGTTCGAACAATGATCAGGGAGGAATAGAAGGTGAGAAGATTGAATCGTTACTCTGTCAACTTCTCGGATTGGACAATCGTACTGATACTGTCGTCATCGAAAAGGACTGGACTCATGATAATGATGATAATGATGCTGCATTCACTCAATTATCTCATATTTACCAGACTGAGTCATGGGATTGTGGGGTGACGTGCCTTATGATGGTCTCTCAATGGTTGCAGCAATCTAATCGGTGCACCGACGTTGGTCCAGCATGGTCCACTTCACCAGATTCCATGGCGGAGAAACAAACGATTTTGGCCACCATCAAGACGGAATCCATTTGGACATCCGACGTGGTATGGCAACTTCACCAATGGAAGCTACATGGCGATACCGAGTTTACCTATGCGGTCGTGTCCAAAAACTTGTCGTCTCCCGATCAGGAATACGCGACGTTTGATTATTATCAAGATGAGTTTGTCGATGATCACGAACGTGTGACTCGTACCTTTGGAGAATTGCGTCGACTCGAGGCACCCATGTTGGAAACGACCCAATTGTCACTTTCGGTAGTCATTGAGCTTGTTTCACTACATGAAAATTGCATTGCTATTGTGTTATTGGACAATAGTATTTTGAAAGGGAAACGCTACACGACGGATGCAACAACAACGTCCAGTGACAACCATTCCAACAGCAGCAGCAAAGACAACAACTATAACAAAAGTTGCAATAATAGTAGTGGCAGCAAGTATGCTGGCCACTATGTCATTTTGTGTGGAACCAGTAATGATCCACAGCATTGGAAGGCTGCCAAAGATTTGGAACGGGGAGACTGTGTAACATCCACGAATGACAGCAGTGATGACACATTGGAAGAGTTGGATGCTTCGAGTGGTTGGTGTTGTGTGTTGTCGAATCCGGAACCAAGCAGTCCAGCACCATTTATGTTTGTGACCCCGTCTCAGTTTGAACGAGCGTGGAGATCGAGAGGTACCGACGACGATATCATTTTCGTGGTAAAAACCTAAAAAGGCTGATCTTTGAAATTCCAAACTATTGCTATTCTTCTAGCGTTTCCGACAGAGAAAACTGTGTTGGGTATACATAATGTTGTATCTGGTGAGAAGTCGGTCAAGATAGTAAAACAGGAATTGGCAACCTCCCCCCTTTTGTTTTATTTCAAGAAAAGTTCCGTGACTTGAGCGATGGTGTC
>JAJTHV010000279.1 GCA_021300095.1 Flammeovirgaceae bacterium
AGCTACTTCCGAACTTTTAGCCTCGTTATCTGAACGAGCGGCATTGTAAACAAAATCGTGGTAGAACAAACTGAACACAACCGAATGCCAGTTTTGGATATAGCCTTTCATCTCCGTGAGATGGTGATAGAGGTGGTCAAGGTGTTGCAGTGAATGGTAGTGCCTGCCCTTCGACTGGTATGCTTTTGCAATCTCGTTCCAAAAGCGACTCTTTAGTTCACCATTATCTGAATACACCGAAGCTACATCAAGAAATACAGATTGCAACATAAAACGCAGAGTTACCCAACAAAGATAACAGCGTTAAAGAATAAACGTTTCAGCTCAAACAAATTAAGGTCATTTTGCATGGAATTGACTGAAATCTTACGAGGGTATTCGGTCCGCAAGTACGGATCCAATCACCAGAAATATAGGTTTAAACTCTGCCTTCTCAATCAAGGACAATCCAAACGAATCGTTTTATTAAAAATTGACCCCAAATATTGCATGGATAGAGTTACGCATCAATTTCCCAAAACCAACCGCAGCCCTTCTTCTACTTTTGCGTGACAAAACATGAAAAGATTTATCCGCAATTTGATAATTGGCAAAAATGCATACATCGAATCAATAAATGAGTATCGCCAGGTGATGCTGTCCGGCCAGTACGGATTGATCTCTTTATTCGTAGTAGGTTTTTACATTTTCATGGAGGCGCGAGAATGGGGAGTTATTACTGAATCTAGTATGGTATTCAGTACCGCCTTTATCATAATCCTGATCTCTCTTTTATTTCATCGAAAACAAAATCATGCACTCGCCAATTTTCTTTTGTTCTTTACTTTTAATGTGGTCCTGTTGCTAATGGTATCGAGCGAAAGTTTAAATACCGGTGCTTTTGTTTTCTTCATACCAGTTTCCCTGGGATCGTTTGCCGTTTTCAATTACACGAAGCGCAAGATAGCGCTGGCGTTTGCCCTGTTTAGTTCTACACTTTTCTCGTTAGCCATGATGGGCAGCCTTCAATTGCTCTCTTTTCGCAATTATTCCGATGATTACATTCAGTTAAACCAGATCATTAATTTCTCTATTGCGTTTCCTGTTTCAATTATGGCTGTGTATTTGTTGATCAGCTTAAATCATGAAAATGCCAGCCGGTTACTCGAAAGTAATAAGCAATTGGAAAAACTGAATGAAGAGTTGGATCGTTTTGTTTACAGTACCTCACACGAGTTGCGTGCTCCGTTGCTTTCCGTTCAAGGCCTCATACGATTGACCGGGCAAACCACCGATATCAATGAACGACAGCGATACGATGCGATGATTATGCAGAGACTTTCAGCGCTAGACTCCTTCATCAAAGAGATAACCGACTACTCCCGGAACAACCGCTTAGAAATTTCGCGTGAGTCGGTTTGTCTGGATGCCATGGCAAACGAAATTTGGGAATCTCTTAAATACAGTTCAGATGCTACAGACATCGAATTCATAAACGAAATACCTGCTCCGCTCCATGTAATAAATGATGGAAAGCGCTTGCGGGTTGTTATCTCCAATTTGATTTCAAACGCAATTCGCTATCACGATCACCGCAAAGAAAAAAAATACATACGTATACATCTGCAATTAACACCCGCCTCTTTCACTTTGCATGTAGAAGACAATGGCCAAGGCATTGCGCCAGAGCTTCACACCAAAATATTTGATATGTTCTTCCGTGGCAACGAGTCCTCGCAAGGCTCGGGTCTTGGTCTTTATATCGTAAAAGAAACCATTGCCAAATTATCAGGCACCATTCAACTTACATCTACTCCGCGCCAGGGAAGTACATTTTCCATCATCATGCCCAATTCCTGATTACAATTCTAATCCTTGCATTCGTTATTGCTATAACATTTGTTTATTTTGTACTCAAATGCATTGCTCCCCTCAAAGCACTCTCCGGGTCATTCTACCCATTATCCTGATTATTATTTTGCAGTCAGATTCGTTTGGTCAAAATTCCAACATCGATAGTTTAAACCAACGCCTGCGATCGGTTACCGGCAAAGAGCGAGTGGACGTGCTCAATGCACTATCTTTTCATTATCTAATTGTTGATCTGACCAAGTCATTTGAACTGATTCAAAACACAAAGAAAGAAGCCGACCGAATCAACTATCCACTGGGCAAAGCACAGGCCGAAATCTACGAAGGCTTGTACTTTAACTTGCGTGGAGAAAAAAAGAAAGCAATACAACTTTTACAAAAAGGCAGCGAAGATGCCCGTAAACTTGGGCATCGTGGTTGGCAAGGTTATGCGCTAACGCAATTAGGAAATTTCTATCGCAATCAAGGGCTTTACGACTCCGCCAAAATCTGGTACAATAGTTCGATGAAAGTGTTGGGCGATAGTCTTTATCCATGGCATTTGTCCGTTTTGTACCGCAACCTGGGTCGGTTTTACGGAAACATTTCATTACCCAAACAAGAGTTTTTCTATCTTGAAAAATCGAAAGTCATTCGTGAAAAGTTGACAGACAAAGTGTTGCTGGCAGATATTTATGTGAATCTTTCCCAATGGCATTTGTCGCAATCGAATTTAGAATTGGCAATTGCGTATCTGAAAAAAGCCGAGGGCGTTCGTGCCGATGCATCGGCAACGGAAATTCAACTTGACATTAAATATCAAAAAGCGATCATTTTCTTTCGACAGGGAAAATATACCGAGGGACTCACTTATTTCGAAGAAGTAAAGAATTTCTATCTCAAAAACGCTTCACTTAAAGCTTATTCCAATGCGTTAATTGATCTGGGCGAGGTGTTGGAAGAAATCGGAAACTACGACATCAGTTTAAAAAATTATTATGAAGCGTTAAAGGTAGCCGAAGAAAAAGCATACCTGAACGATGAAGTGCTTGCGCTAATCGGAATCAGTCGGAATTTCTACCGACTTAAACAATCTGCAATGGCAACCATCTTTGTCAACAGAGCTATTCAACTAGCCGAAACAAATCGCTTTACGGCAGATGCCGCCCGTGCTTACAATCAAAAAGGTTTAGTTCTCAAGTTTGAAAAGAAATACGATAGCGCCATTTTGTTTTTTGAGAGAGCCCTTGCTATTCGAAAAAGTACTAATGATAAAAAGGGAGCGGCCTCAACCATGGCTAATGTGGGAGAAACCCTGGAGGCCAAAGGAAAATATAAAGAGGCATTAGCATACTTGTTAGAGAGCATTCAAATAAAAGAAGAAATACTACATCAAAGCGGCATGGCGTGGGGGTACTATGATTTAGGAAGTGTATATACAAAACTGGGAAACTATGCAGAGGCCAATCGCTACTTAATGCTTGCCGAACAAACTGCGCGGTTAACACACCAAGGAAACGTGTTGGTCAATATCTATGAGACGCGTAGAAATTTATTAGTCAAACAAGGAAAGTCCATTGAAGCGCTTCGTTACTCAATTTTGTATGAGCAACTGAAGGACTCTGTCAATAACTCTGTGTTGAGTAATCGCATTCTAAGTCTACAAAGTAACTATGAGTTAGATAAACGAAATCAGGAAATCAAGTTGTTGCAAGCCAATGGTCAATTGCGCCAAAAGGCTTTGGAAAATCAACAGGAAAAAATTGACAACCAACGTATTATTATTCTGATTACAGTCATTGGTCTTGTCGTTTCAGGCATCTTGTTTTACCAACTCTTTCAGTCATCCCGAAAAACCAAATCTCTGAACAAGGAATTGCAGGAAAGAAATGAAGAAGTAACCGCTCAAAGTGAAGAGTTAACAGAAGCGAACAACGCGCTACAAAATGTAAATGCCGAATTAGCGGAACGGAGTGAAGAGATTTTGGCGCAAGCAGAGGAATTGACAGAAGCGAACACTTCGCTAATAGATCTTAACAAAGCATTGGCTGAAAAACAAGAAGAGATTCAGGCGCAATCCGAGGAATTGCGCGAAAGCAATGAAATCATCTGCCAGCTAAACGAAGGGTTGGAACAAAAAGTAACTGACCGCACGCGCCAACTGGAGCAGGCTTATAAGGAATTGGATACATTTTTTTATCGTTCATCACATGATTTTCGAAGGCCACTTACCACATTCATGGGACTGGCAGAGGTAGCTAAGATTACAGTGAAGGATCAACATGCACTCCATCTTTTTGAAAAAGTGCGCGAAACAGCTTTGAGCTTGGATCGCATGCTGATCAAACTGCAATCTATCAGCGATGTTGGCGCACAGCAATTTGTTTATAAAGAAGTGTCGATAGAACTACTGCTGGAATCAACACTTGATTCATTTCGTGAAGCGATAGAACGAAAGAAAATAAAGTATCAGGTGCATACGCTAAATCTTCAGCCACTTTATTCCTATCCGGCCTTTGTAAAAATTGTTATTGAAAACCTGATTGAAAATGCTATCCAATTTTGCCGGCCACAAGATGCCATGATTGATTTTTTAATACGCGATCTGAATGGAGGGATTCAGCTCATTGTGAAAGACAATGGAATCGGTATCGAAAAAGAATACCACGATCGTGTATTCGATATGTTCTTCAGAGGCAGTGAACAATCTAAAGGAAATGGCTTGGGCTTATATATCGTTAAAAAAGCAATAGAAAAACTAAGCGGACATCTTACGTTTGAAAGTACACCTGGAGTGGGCACAACATTTATGGTATGGCTACCCAACGGAAATCAATTCATTCACTAATCGCTACGTAGGCATTATAGCCCACTTACTACTTACATCTCATCACGAGTGAAAGGCCCCTTAAAATGGACCTTATAGTCTACAAATATGAAACATATTTATTACTTTCACGTTTGCGGAACTAATCATGTAAAAAAATGAAAGGAAGTTATTTAGGAGAACTGGAAGAATTGGTGCTATTGCATGTTGGCATTTTATATCCAAATGCCTATGGAGTAGCCGTGATGGACGAAATTGAAAAGCAGGCTAGACGTAGCCTCAACATTAGCGCGGTGCATTCGGTACTAACACGACTGGAAGAAAAGGGCTTGCTCAAATCTAAAATGAGTGACCCCACCGAAGAACGAGGAGGCAGGCGTAAACGCATTTTTCTTCTTACGGCTGCAGGCAAGCGCAGCTTGGAAGAGGCCAATGAGCTGCGAAATCAGTTGTTTAGCCAGATACCGAAAGTGGCGCTGCAATTTCGTTTGGCATGAATCGCCAACCACCCAAATGGGCCGACCGATTTCTACAGTGGTATTGCCGACCGGAACTGTTAGAAGAAATTCAAGGAGATGCCTATGAATTATTCTATCGCAAAGCCACCCTCCATCCGCGTCAAGCGAAGATTCAATTTGTATGGAACGTATTACGTTTTTTTAAATGGTCGAACATTAAGAGAACAAAAAGAAATTATTCACTTAATTCTCCCACAATGATTAAGAGCTACTTAACTACCGGTATTAGAAATCTCTTTCGCCACCCGCTCAATGGATCCATTAACATTTTGGGGCTATCGCTGGCAGTCGCCATTGCAATCACCACCTTCATTGTGATTGACAATCAGCTGCACGCTGATCACTTCCACAGGAATATCGATCGAATTTATCAAGTCACAAGCTATGTTAAAATCGATAAGGGCACCGAAGAGTGGAGTGATTCACCTATTATGCTAGGCCCTTCCATGCTGCAGGAACAAACGAACATTGAATCTTTTACGCGCATTGAATATGGTAATGCCGACATACGCTACAATCAGAATGTATTTAATGAGCAGGTTTGGTTTGTTGATCCTTCCTTCTTTGAAATCTTCAGTTTCCCTATTTTAGCCGGAGACCAGCAAGGGTTGAAAACCAAAAATCAAATTGTATTAGAGAGCAGTATTGCAAAGAAATATTTTGGCGAAGCTGATCCGATCGGACAGAGTCTCTCGCTCAAATTTCGCGAGCGCGACAAGCAGGAGTTTATAATAAGTGCCGTGTTTGAACGCCCTACAGGCTCCACATTATACCCTTCCATATTTCTTTCCATGGATAGCTTTCAAGACATGCAACCCGATAAAATAAATGATTGGGGTTACAAAGTTGATGGTACTTTTATCCTGCTTCGCGCTGATCGCTCCATCGCTGAAGTCAAAAATCACATGCGTTCATTTGTGCGCGATCAAAATGCGGCTTCACCGCAATGGCTGGTTGACGAATACCACTTCCGTCCGTTCAAAGGTCTCGGACTGGTAAGTCATGAGATTATTAGTTCCATTTCGCAAGGAAGCCAAATGGAAGGGCTTGTTTCGTTAGCCGTGATTGCCAGTTTCCTGTTGATTCTGGCCTCACTTAACTATATGAATGTTACTGTGGCTACTGTTGCCACTCGACTAAAAGAGATTGGAATACGAAAAGTAATTGGAGGGCAAAAGAAACAAATCATAACCCAGTTTCTGACCGAAAATTTTCTCATGTGCTCGTTGGCACTTGTTGTAGGTGGTATCATCTCTTATCTGTTCATGCTTCCGGGTTTTAATGCACTCTTTCCATCAAATATTTTATTCGAGTTCTCTTCGGGAAATATAATGTTTCTGTTTTTTGCCGGGCTACTCTTTTTTATTGGATTGATCTCAGGAGCTTATCCTGCCTTTTACATTGCTTCCTTTCAACCAATCGAAATTCTTAGAGGCAAAGAAAAGTTTGGCCAAAAAAGCTTGTTCAGCCGGGTGTTATTGACCTTTCAGTTTACGTTTGCCTTCATCACCATGGTGGGTTCATTTGTTTTTATTGATAACTCTATACATCTGAAAAACAAAGATTGGGGCTACCAGCACGATAACCTGATGGCCGTGCGAGTAGAAGAAAAAGATAAGTACCTCACTTTGCGGAATCAATTAACTTCTAATCCGAATGTAGTTCATTTAGCTGGAGCAGATAATCATATTGGTAAATCCGATGACAAAATCACATTAACACACCACGAACAACAAATTGAAACAATCGATTTTCGGGTAGGCTACAATTACCTGGAGGCAATGAATATTCGATTAGTGGAAGGACGCACGTTTACTCAAACGATTCAATCCGATGAGGTAGAGTCAGTTGTTATTAATGAAACATTTGGCAAGAAATTGGGGTGGGCTCGTCCCATCGGTCAGATGATAGAGATTGACAGCGTGAAGCGATATGTGATTGGCGTGGTTGCCGATTTTCATTACAAAGGGTTTTACGATGTGTTGGGGCCTGCGATGTTTCGGGTTGCAAAGGAAGATGATTTTAACTTTCTGGCTATCCAGGTACGAGAGGGACACATGAACGAAGTACAAGAGCAGGTGAAGTCTTTCTGGCAAAATATTGCACCTTATGATACCTATGAAGGGTTCGTACAAGACGATGTGTTTGCGAGTTTCAATCAAAACAACAACGCACATGTTCAGCTCTTAACATTCGTTTGCTTGATCACTATTATTCTTGCCAGTCTGGGGTTATTGGGGCTTGTCTTTTTCAACACCACTCGCAGAATGAAAGAATATAGCATTCGAAAGGTGATGGGTGCAACGGGTGAACAAATCTTTCAACTTATGAATAAAGACTATGTGATCATCTTATCCACCGCTTTTATACTAGGTGCGCCTAGCGGGTTCTTTTTAGTCAATTCACTCATCCAAAAAGTATATCCGGATCCAAAAGGTGCGAACCCATTGCCATTCATACTTGCTGTGTCAATCATGATGGCGGTTGTCGCCATTACGGTGACCACTCAGTTAGTTAGAATAACAAAACAAAGTCCGAGCGAAGTGCTACGAAATGATTAATGAAAAACCCCCCAAATGGGCTGACAAGTTTTTACAGTGGTATTGCCGCCCCGAATTGTTAGAAGAAATTCAAGGAGACACCCATGAATTGTTCTACCGAAAAGCCAAGGAGTCTAAGAGCAAAGCTGCCTTACTTTTTATCTGGAACGTGCTTCGTTTCTTTCGATGGAAAAACATCAAGCGCACTAAAAACAAATACGAATCAAATACATCTACTTCTATGCTACAAAACTTCTTTAAGACAGCCTTTAGAAATATTATCAAAAACAAAGCTTACTCCTTTATCAACTACATAGGCCTTACTTGCGGTCTAACATTGGCATTGTTGATACTTGCCTATGTGAGAAACGAAATGAGTTACGATCAATTTCATGAGAAGGCAAATCGGTTGTACCGCTTTGGTTACACTGTATCCAATGGAATGAAAATAGCATCGACACCTCCGCCCATTGCCCCAGCCTTGAAAAGTTATTATCCGGAAGTGGAAGAGGTGGCACGCGTTTACCCCCGGAATGTCAGTATCAACATCCCCGGCACCTCGACCACGTTTGAAGAAACAAATGTTTTATTTGCCGATTCGGCAATTACAAACATGTTTACATTCCAATTTTTGAAAGGCAACTCAAAGAGAGCTCTCCATGATAAGTTTACTGTTTTGCTTACCGAAAAAACAGCGACCAAATATTTTGGTGATAAAAACCCCATTGGGGAATCGCTCGTATTTTCCGGCCGACAATCCTTTAAAGTAATTGGCGTGGTCAAAGATTTTCCGGAAAACTCACACCTGCGTTTTACCATGCTGGTGCCGTATGACGACATGTTCGATCTAGAAGATGAAAAAACAGAGCAAGTTCTTCGGGCAAATTTAGCCATGAATTTTTTAATCAGCCACTCCTTCACTTATGTGCTTCTCAAAGAGGGCAGCACACCCACTCATATCAATAACACGATGAACGAGTTTTTGAAAAAGAACGCGAATCCTAATCTGTTGGTGGGTCAAATTTTTTCATTAATGCCTTTAACAGATCTTCATTTAAAAAGTGATTATGAGGGGGAGCCTAGCACTACCAACTCGATGAGTAACATTTACATTTTTATCGGAGTGGGCATTCTGACATTACTTATTGCTGCCATCAATTATGTGAACCTTAGTACTGCCCAATCCTTTACGCGAATAAAAGAAATTGGGCTACGCAAAATATTAGGTTCCGCCAAGTCGCAATTGATTGTTCAGTTTTTGGCGGAAAGCTTCACGTTTTGTGTAGCAGCCTTTGTCGCGTCTTATCTACTATTCTATCTGGCATTGCCAAAATTGAATGTGCTTACTGGCAAAGAATTAGTATTCTCTGAAGTTATAGATTTTAATCTACTGGCTCTATCCATAGGAATTGTAATGGCACTTACGCTTTTGGCAGGCGGCTATCCTGCTTACTTTGTCACTCGGTTTGAATCAGTCAGCGCCTTGAAAGGGGGCGAGCAAAAGGGCGGAAGAAAACAACTACTCCGAAAGGCATTAGTAGTATTTCAATTAGCGATTGCTTGCATGCTGTTTTCAGGATCAATACTTATTGTAAAGCAGTTGAATTTTTTAGAAACCCGACCATTGGGGTTTCAAAAAGAGCATATCATCAACATTCCGCTTCAAAGCCAAAATATAAACGGGTACTTTCAACAAGGTGATTCCACCTTCCAAACAAGATTGCAAAGTTTTCGAGATTTAATTGCACGGCAAACGGGAGTAAATCAATCAACATTATCGTCCGGATCGCCCGGTGGCGGTGTGGTTTTTCGTGGCACCATACCCGAAGGGTTCACCCAAGAAGACAATATTTTCGCAGCCAACCTTGCAGCAGACTACAACTTCTTAGAAACATTTGATATCAAAGTAGTTGCCGGCCGGAGCTTCAGTAAAGAGTATGGCACCGATGCGAAAGAGGCCTTCATCATCAATGAAACAGCTGTAAAAGAATATAAATGGGAAACGCCTGAAAAAGCATTGGGAAAAGAAATTAATCGGGAAGGTAAAAAAGGGAAAGTGGTTGGCGTGATACAGGATTTTAATTTTCTATCACTCACAACCAGCATCTCTCCGCTACTGCTTTCTATTGATCAAAATCAATTCAACACACTTTCGATTCGATTTGATAATGAAAACGTAGACGCAACGATCGAAACAATGGAAGCCCACTGGAATAAAATCTTTCCCGAAAAAGCATTTGAGTTTAGTTTCTTAGATGAACAACTGAATCAACAATACGCCAACTATAAAAGCTTTGGTCTAATTATCCAGACCTTTGCTGGCATTGCTATTCTCATTGCCTGCTTAGGTGTGTACGGATTGGTCTTGTTTACTGTGCAGCGAAAAGTAAAAGAGATCGGAATTCGAAAAGTAATGGGGGCCACAGTGCCGGAAATACTAAAATTAGTTTATCAGGATTTCGTACTGCTAATTGTTCTGGGTTTTGTGTTAGCCGTACCGGTATCGTATTACTTCATTAGTCAGTGGCTTGAAAATTTTGTGTATCGTACATCCATCGATGTGATGACCTACGCAATTAGTTTGATTAGCATCGTAGTTATTGTCTCTCTAACCATCAGCTATCAATCGATACGAGCTGCTCTCGCCAATCCAGTAAAGTCTTTACGAGTAGAGTAAACCTGAGATGATGACTACTGACCTGAAAATAAAAATGTTGAAGCTTTCCTTTACTATTCTGATTCTATTGGGAAATCTGAACGTATATTCTCAACATCTTCTTAACCCGGGGTTTGAGCAAGTGCATTTTCAAACACAACGTCCCATCGGTTGGCAAACATCATTCAAAGATAAGATATCTGGGTTCAGCTCACGGATTGATTCGCTGATAAGGCATAAAGGCAAGTATTCGTTTTGCATTGTACGAGATTCGACCGTTGAAAGCAGCGTAACAGAAAAAGTATCATTCAAAATTCCTGCTATCTATGAAGGAGCTACCATAAAACTGATTGGCTTTCTAAAAACCGAAGGCATTGACCCGGATGGCGCTGCTGGATTATATATACAGGTGGAAGGCGCATCGGGCATTCTGGAAAAGAACTACATGGAAGCCAAAAAAGTAACAGGTACCACTGCCTGGAAAAAATACGCAGTCGAACTGAGTCTTACGGATGAAGTAAAAAAAATTGAGATTGGCGGATGGCTGAAAGGCGCCAAGGGGAAAGTCTGGTTTGATGAGTTGAACGTTTACATTGAAGGAAAAGAGCTTGAAAAAACCAAGGTGTACAAAGCCCGTCTGGATAGTAGTTATTCAAAAGGATCTGGAATAAAACTTTCTAACCTAGATAAACGAAGAATAAAAGATCTTCAACTACTCGGGCAAGTATGGGGATTCTTAAAATATCATCACCCCTCCGTTGCATTGGGTGATTATAATTGGGACTATGAACTGTTTAAATTTTTGCCTGATTATCTGAAGACTACGTCTGCCAATAAACGTGATCAACTTTTAATCCAATGGATCAATAGCCTAGGATCTTTTGATCCCTGCACAACTTGCAAAGTAGTGCCCGATAGTCAGGTGAAAATGAAGTCTGACTTAAGTTGGATTCGCACTAAAGAAATTGGAAATGAGTTGCAAGAAAAAATAGTAAATGTCTACAACAACAGAAATCAGGGGAAACAATATTATGTTTCTGTCGCTATGGGCATCGGAAACGCAGAATTTATAAATGAAGATCCCTACGAACAATACGTGTTTCCGGATGATGGCTTTCGGTTATTGGCATTGTATCGCTATTGGAACATCATCCGCTATTTCTTTCCGTACCGGTATGCCATTGATGAAAATTGGGATTCCGTTCTTTTAGAATTCATACCCTCATTTACATCTGCCGGAAATAAACTAGAATACCGAAAAGCTGTGGTTGAGTTGATCGGAAAAGTGCATGATACACATGCTAATTTGTGGGGAAGAGATTCAGTATGGTCAAATTACAAAGGAAAATTTATTCCGCCCATTCAAACTAAATTCATTGAAAACAAACTGGTGGTCACAAACTTTTACCATGATTCGCTGGGCAGACAAACAGGTGTTGAAGCTGGCGACATCATTACGGCAATAGACGGAATAGCTACATCGAAACTCCTGAATGCCCGCCTCGAATTTTACCCCGCCTCGAACTACACCACTCAGCTGAGAGACCTCGCCAAAGATATGTTGAGAGGGAATTCGCGCTCTATCAAGATCGAGATAAAAAGAGGGAATGAAATCGTCACTAAAACAATCAAACGATTCCGATTGGATAGCATCAGCACCCGCCTGGACGGAAGTTATTCTATACCTGACAGTTGCTATCGGTTAATTACAAATGATATCGGGTACATCAATCTGGGAAACATAGAAAGCAATCTGCTACCAACAATGTTCAAAAAGTTTGCATCCACCAAAGGTCTAATCATTGACATCCGAAATTATCCGAGCGAGTTTGTCGTTTTTAGTCTCGGTAATTATTTAATGCCTGCTCCCATACCTTTTGCAAAATTCAGTGTAGCCAATTTGAATCAACCCGGCTCGTTTCTTTGGGGAACTACACAGAATGTTGGATACAACAATAAAGATTATTACTCTGGGAAGATAGTGATCCTGGTAAACGAGATTACGCAAAGCCAGGCAGAATATACAGCAATGGCATTGAGGACGTCTAAAAATGCAATGGTGATGGGTAGCACCACCGCTGGAGCAGATGGGAATGTTTCTATTTTTTACTTACCCGGAAAATTACGCACG
>JAJTHV010000184.1 GCA_021300095.1 Flammeovirgaceae bacterium
GGCTGGCCAACCAACCACCAAGCAAGCCGACGGCAAAACCTGGTATTGGTGTGGCAAGTGCAAACGATGGTCTACCACCCACGGCACCGACACCCATCGAAAGCCGGATGGTAATGCCGCCACCGCCTCTCCACAAGCAATCTTCGTGTTCGAGGCACCCTCGGCTTGGTTTACCCCTTTCTATCCGACTCCATCCATCTCGGACTACTGGTTCCTTGTCGTGCATCTCCAATGGTTGTTCTCTGATTTCTTCTTCATGGTTTCCCAAACCCTGTACCATCGGTTCGTCCAATGCACCCTAGCAGTTGGACTCGGTTATTCTCTCGCTTCCCTTCCCACTGGTTACTGGTCTTTTGCCATTCGTCTCTTGCTTACCCACTGGACTACCTTCCTACCGGTTATCCTTTGGACCCTTGCACTTTTCCTTGCCTGCTTCGGAACTTTGCTTACTGGACGCCACCCACTCGGTCCCAACGGTGAACCAATGGTCAAAGTCTGGCGACCTCTAACACCTGCACGCCGTAAACAGGTCACTCGAGCTCGTCGCTCCCAGCACCGCAATGTGTCCCACAAACCTCGCCCGACCAAACACCCTGCCCATCATGGTCTTGCCCGCAAAGTCTCAACCCGCCTCCCACTTGCTCATCGCCACCATGGGGACCTTCAAGATGCCATCGCCGCTATCCAGGACTTTGCGGCTGCCATCACCTTCCGTCGGGTTCGACGAGAGGGAGACAAAAGGAGCAAAGGAGTTGGGTTAGGCAAACAGAGAAAAAGACAAGCCCACAGAAGGTCCAAGCCATTCAAGTATCGCACGAATGCTCCCGGCCTGACGACATCCCAGGTCAGGATCCTGAACTCCCCGGCTGCCAAGGCCTATTTTTCACATGTGCCCTTCCCTGAACACATTGCACATGCACTCCAAGCCATGACGACGAGCGTACCCTCCAACAAAGAATGCAAGTTTCCCGTGATCTGGGACTCCGGAGCCAGCATCTCCATATCCGCACACCGTTCGGACTTCGTTGGACCACTGGAACCTCCCCCCGTTGGAATACGACTCCAAGGAATAGTCAAGGGGCTAGCCGTCCAAGGTGTCGGACATGTGGCTTGGTCATTTGTCGACAACCGCGGCCAACTTCGAACTCTGAAGCTTCCAGCCTACTTCGTACCCAAGGCAACCGCCCGACTTCTAAGCACCACCAGCCTTCTGCAAACGTACCCATCGGAATCCATAACTCTTCTACCAGATAGATTGCTTCTGAGTGGCTCTGAGACAACAATGGTTAGAGGTATTGAAATTCTTGTGGACCCTCGCTCGAACTTACATGTAGGCACAGCCTATGATAGTTCCAAATCCACCAGCGACTCCATCCCTGCCTCGGCCTACACCACCACCGCCACCTCGCTCTCAAATCTGAACCTGACTGCCGCCGAGAAGGAACTTCTACGATGGCACTGTCGTCTGGGCCACCTCAGCTTCAAGAAGATCCAGTTCCTGATGCAGTCTGGAGTACTGGCCCACACCGAATCCGCTCGCCGCCTCCAGACTTCTGCCGCAAAGCTCACCTCTTGCCCAATGTGTGCCGCCTGCCAATTTGGAAAACAACGCAGGAAACCTACACCTGGCAAAGTTACAAAGGTAATTCGTGAGAGAAGGGACGCCCTGCGTCAAGATGACATATTCCCGGGACAAAAGGTGTCAGTTGATCACTTTGTTTGTTCAACACGAGGACGCCTTGCACATACCTTTGGTAAAGAAGACCCCAAGCTGCAATACTCCGGTGGCGCCATGTTCGTCGACCATGCCTCAGGGTTTATCTTTGTCAAGCACCAAGTCACCCTGGACACTCACAGCACCATCGCCGCTAAGGAAGATTTCGAAGCAACATGTCGCGAACTTGGAGTTTCGGTAGCTGAGTACCTAAGCGACAACGGAACTGCCTTCACTGCACAAGCCTTCGGTCGGCATCTTGAGACTTTCTCCCAAATCTCTCGCTTTGCTGGCGTCGGTGCCCACCATCAAAATGGAATCGCCGAACGAGCCATCCAAACAGTAATGTCCATTGCACGTACCATGATGCTTCATTCTGCAATCCATTGGCCTGCCGTCGCTGATGCAGCTCTTTGGCCACTGGCAGTGGATCATGCAGTTCGACTCTACAATCGTATGCCCGATCCGCACACAGGCCTCAGCCCCCAGGATGTCTTTACCAAAATCCGAGGCAAGCACTCCGACTTTCACCACTGTCACGTTTGGGGCTGCCCCGTCTACGTCCTTGACAAAACTATCTCAGACGGAAAGAAACTTCCCCGATGGAAACCTCGCTCCTCCCGTCACTTCTATATAGGCATGAGCAGCAAACATTCATCGTCAGTTCCTCTGTGTTTGAATTTGGAAACCGGAGCCATCACTCCCCAATTCCACGTTGTCTTCGATGAAGACTTTGCAACGATAGCCACCAAGGTTGAGGACTTACCAGACTTTGCTTCACCCCAATGGGATTCACTTTTTGGCTCAAGCATTTATCAATATGTCTTGGAC
>JAJTHV010000182.1 GCA_021300095.1 Flammeovirgaceae bacterium
CGTGGAACAAGCGTGTTGGTGTTCTGGACGAGTTGCTTACCTACGATCACAATGGAAATATTCTGACCCTGCAGCGCAACCAAAATAATAGAGGTTTGATGATCGGCACTACTAGTGTTACGGTAAATAGCGCTATTGAAGCAGTGGATAACCTAACATATAGCTACACCACCAACACGAATCAGATGTTAAGCGTGGAAGATGCCGCACCAATCACCACAGGCAAAGGCATTGGCGACTTTAAGAATGGCGCAACCATTACTACAGAATACACCTACAATACAGATGGCAGTATGACTGCCGATAAAAATAAGGGGATTGATAGTATCAAGTACAATGTGCTGGGCAAACCTTATCGAATAAAATACGCAGATGGAAAGCTAGTTACCTACGTCTACGATGCGGCAGGCAACAAGTTAAAGATGGTGGCCATCGTGGCAGGAACCACCACTACTACCGACTACGTTGGAGGCTTTGTGTATACCAATAATGCGTTGTCATTCTTCTCATCGCCCGAAGGACGTGTGGTAAAGAATGGCAGTAATTACGAGTATCAATATGCCATTGCCGATCATCAGGGGAATACACGAGTATTGTTCACGGGTGCTCCGGTAGTAAAGCAACAAGTAACAGCCTCCTTTGAAACCGGTGCGGAAGCTTCCAATTTTCGGAATTATCCCAACACGAGCGGTATAAACGTCATTGCTTCGAATAATACTACTGCAGGTGGAACCAAGTCACAACATTTGAATGGCGGCTATATGGGCATGGTGGGTGTTTCGAAGGATTACCACGTATATCCGGGCGACTCTGTAAAAATTAGTGCAAAGGCACGTTACGATGCACCTACCACAAATGCCAGTAGCCTTAGCACCCAATTTGCAACGGTTTTGCTAAATGCGTTTGGGCTGCAACCACCACCGGGTGGTGAGGTAGGCACCCGCGCTGCCGCACTAAACAATTGGGGAATAACGGCTGCCGGAGGCTATGCGAATGGAACAGGTAATGATGGGTACATCAATGCGTATGTAAACATCATTATCTTTGATAAGAATTATAAATTGATTGAGTTTAAAGCAGTGCCCGTAACCAGTTCCAGTACCCCTACATTGATATCAACCGGCTACTTGGTGAAGGAAGAAGGTTACGCGTTTTTATATATCAGCAACGAACAGCCGGTAGAGACGAGCGTTTATTTTGATGATGTAACGTTTATGTACAAACCGACCAGCATCGTTCAATATAATGAATACTACCCATTTGGTTTGCAAACAGCCAATAGCTGGATGAGAGAAAATAACACTGGCAACAATTATTTATTTAACGGAGGCACAGAGTTAAACACTACCACGGGTGTGATGGATTTGTTTTACAGAAATTATGATCCGGCATTGGGGAGGATGAATCAGGTGGATCCGATGGCGGGGATGTATGCAGCGGCAACACCGTATAATTATGCGTTTAATTCGCCAGTGGTTATGAATGATCCGTTAGGTGATGATTCTAAAACAAATGGTAAAGCCTATTGTAGCTGGTGCGATAGAGGCGCTGGAAGTGTGGGTGGTTATGATCCAATGACTGGAAGAATTATGGATAATGGAACCGCTGGAGGATCACCTACCGCTGGGCGAGGAATTTACAGAGAGAGTAATGGTGATTTAACAATTGATTTCAATCAAATTGGTCAATACGGAGGACATTGGAGTAGCACGGGTGGTTACTATGATTACACAGAAGCTGAAGCTTGGGGTTCTGCACTTGCTCACGCTAAAATGTTCGGAATTAATCTCAATCTTAATAACCCAGGTATAAAGGAGAGTATGCTCCGAATGATAAGAGGTGTAGGTAGTCATATTTCTAACATATATCAAACCGCTATTCGAAATAATAACACTTATGCTTCAAACGGTAATACAATGTCACCTTCGGCAGATCCCTCAATGATTGCGCTCGCCTTATATCTAAGATATATGCCGAGCCTGAACACCACTACACCAAATCCTTGGTACTTTGCTGAGGCAGCTTACATCGATGGAGGTCTCAATATTGTGGGCTTTGAAAATGATAGAGGTATATACTTAGTTATGGTGGGACAGCATATTGGTGAAATTATTGGCTACAAAGAGGATGGTCATGGCTTGGGGTCGGATGTAACTGCTCAAGTGGAATATGGCAGAGTTGATTATACTGGCAATAAAAATGACTTTGATCCAGAGTCACATTTAGCTGGGAACCGTGATAAATTTTATTTTGGTGTTTTATTTGTGGGATTTGGCATTAGCACAAGCGTAGTTGATAAAGGAACAAATATGGTGTGGACTACATCATTGTCTCTTGGCCTTGGTGCTTCAGTGTTAGGACCTATTTCCACTGGAGTCAATACTGGTAAGATAAGGTTAAACAGATAAGATAAGGTTAAATAAAACACAATGAAGTCAAAAATAATTGTAAATGTAATTGCTGCATTTGTCCTCGGGATTGCGGGTTTTGTATGGCTTTTAAATATTGATGAGACAATGGTTCCCCCAGAAGTTTTAGAGCAAGAATATCCATATGTTCTATCTAAGGATAGTATCGATTCTGAAGTAATTGAAATTTACTGTCCCCCCAAAACCCGTGGTTGCGGAGGTATTTTTAGTCTGGTTGTGTTTGATAGTGGACTGAAAAGAACTATTTATGCTCCACGTGATATTTCTGACTCGATGGTATTAAGCCAGATACTCACGATAGGTAGCAGAATTAAAAAAGTGAGTGGAAATGATACAGTCAATGTTTTTTTGAAACCCGACCAAGCCGAGCCTTATAAATTTGTCCTGAGAAGAAATAATAGATAATGCTCCAAAGTATCTATTTTTAGATTCTGTGTTGCGGTAGTGTATGGTAATGCACCAGAAATGCTGATCGATAATTAAAGGGTAATTGTATCAAACGTATGATTTCTTTCTAAAGCATTGAAAACCAAAAGGGAAGAAAAGGAGAGCAAAGAAAAAGTAGCAAGAAAGACGGGTATCAAAGCCCGTCTTTCTTATTTTAAAGGTTTATAGATTCTGTAACTAATTGAAACCCCATTGCCGACCATCAGGGGAATACACGAGTTTTGTTTACGGGTGCTCCGATAGTAAAGCAACAAGTAACAGCCTCCTTTGAAACAGGGACGGAAGCTTCCAATTTCCGGAATTATCCCAACACGAGCGGTATAAACGTCATCGCTTCGAATAATACTACTGCGGGCGGCACCAAGTCACAACATTTGAATGGAGGCTATATGGGCATGGTGGGTGTTTCGAAGGATTACCACGTATATCCGGGTGACTCTGTAAAAATTAGCGCAAAGGCACGCTACGATGCGCCAACAGCCAACGCCAGTAGTTTGAGCTCACAATTTGCCAAAGTTTTATTAAATGCATACGGGCTGCAACCACCACCGGGTGGCGAGGTGGGCACACGCGCGGCTGCATTAAACAGTTGGGGAATAACGGCAGCCGGTGGCTATGCCAATGGAACAGGTAATGATGGGTACATCAATGCGTATGTAAACATTATTATCTTTGATAAGAATTATAAATTGGTTGAATTTAAAGCCGTGCCCGTAACCAGTTCCGGTACCCCTACATTGATATCAACCGGCTACCTCGTGAAGGAAGAAGGCTACGCGTTTTTATATATCAGCAACGAACAGCCGGTAGAGACGAGCGTTTATTTTGATGATGTAACGTTTATGTACAAACCGACCAGCATCATACAATACAACGAATACTACCCGTTTGGTTTGCAAACCGCCAATAGCTGGACGCGGGAGAACTACACCGGCAACAACTATTTATTTAACGGAGGCACAGAGTTAAACACCACTACAGGTGTAATGGATTTGTTCTACAGGAATTATGATCCGGCATTGGGTAGGATGAATCAAGTGGATCCGATGGCGGGGAAGTATCCTAGTTATACACCGTACAATTTCAGTTTTAACGACCCAATATATTGGAATGACCCACAAGGAAACGACCCTCCTCAAAAGCTTACTTTTTGGGAGAGATTATTAAAAATAGGTTTTGCATATGACCCTTGGGCTGGAAAAATAATGGATAGTGGAAATGCTGGTGGACGAACGGGTTCGAATGTGTCAACTAAAGAACCAACAGTATATAGTAAATGGTGTGGATGTGAGGTAAGTGCTTTTGAAGTATTATCATATAACGGAGAAGGTCATCAAAATGAAGAATTAAAGATGGCTGCACGTAATGCTATAATGGATTTTTTCTCGGTTGGTAAAAATAGTGATAGACAAGTAAAGCAAGATGCAACTGCTAGGGAACTTGAATTGGGTGGAGGAAGAAATGGTAGACCAAATCCTAAGAGATACACACTTGGTGGATACGATATGTTAGAGTATACTGATGAAGCAACTAAAAAGAAATTGTTTGGAGGAATGACAGGCGTTGTTTCAAATATGCTTGATTTCTCCGCTATATTAGATCAATACAATCATGGCAATAAGATCGAAGCCGCGGCTAGGTCAATTTGGCTTGCTCTAGGACTAGCAACTGAGTATGAAGCATTGATAGCTGAGGGTGTAATTAAGATAGGTCAGTCAGAATTTATGCTGATCCAGATAATGGAAAATGCATATGGCGAATATTTAGCAAATAAGCATCAGTGGCTATCATATATGTATGCATACGAAAAAAGTGATTATAAAGATGAAAGTCTTGCCGAAGGAGCTGATAGGTGGGGATCTAAAATGGACAAGTCTAGGGAACAAATTAATGCTATATATTATCGTTTGTTGCGAGATGCGGACTAAAATATTAATTATTGTTTGTATTGCTGCTTATCTACTTTTGTCTTGCAAGGCGAGTATGGATGATAATGCTATCAACACTAAAGACTCAATAGCTAACACTAAAGACTCAACAGTCACTTTAGGTAAGGAGTTAATGAATTTGGACGATTATAACTCAAGTCAACTAATTGAAATGGCCGATGCTAACTATAAAATCAATAATTATGCTGAAGCTATTCGCATATTAGATAAGGTAATTATGAGAGACTCTACTTACGGCAGGGCATATTATATACGTGGAAATAGTTTTGGAGGAATTCAAGAACTTGAAAAATCCACTCAAGATTACCAGACCGCAATTAAGCTTGGATATAAAGAAGCAAGTTGTAATTATAACATTGGACTCAATTTTCTACCCACTAGCGATTCACTTGCCTTATATTACTTTAATAAAGCTATTCTTTTAGACCCTAGTCATAGGAAGGCAAAACGGTTAAAAAAAATGGTTGAGAGAAATTCTATTCAAAAGGGAAGAAAACGAGGATAATTATGATCCACACTAGCGCGGATGTTGTGAGATGGAATGTGTGTTAGGTCATCCGTGATCTCGCCCAACTATCCCACTAGCGCGGAGTGTGTCGCGAAAGAAACAAGACAGGCGGTCGTGTTTCTATGCTCTACAAAAGATGATAGTAGGCCTATCGCAGTCGGTGTGTAAGCAGAGGCTGTAAACCACTTCTCGGTGCTGATTCGGTAACAACTCGGTAATGAACGGAAAGAGGAAAAGGTTCAATTAAAGGAAAGATGTAGTTAATGACTATTTCTAATATTGAACTATTATTTTCCTCACCAATCTCCAAACCCTATCTTTACCCCATGAAAACCGCACTCCTTTCTTTCCTGATTTTGTTGCTGGGCATAGGTTCCGTGGCGCAAGTGAAGGACAGCGTGCAAATTTCAACACAAGCGGCAAAAGAGAAGCTCAAACTCGTAGATTCAGCGCAAAACCAGCTCAAAACAAAGTTGGATAGTTTGCAGCTGCCGGGAGATAGCACCGCGCGTGCGGCAGCCCTCAAAGCCGAAGCCATCCGCAATGATTTTCAAACCAAAACCGATAGCCTGCAACGCGTCTACCAACAACCCATCAATCAACTGAACGAACGCAAGGCGAGTCTTCAACAAAAAATAGATAGCTTAAATCGCTTAAATCTGCCAACAGATAAATATACATCCAAGCTAGATAGTGTCAGTCGCCTGAGTACTGCCAAGACTGCCGAGCTTACCCAAAAAGTAAATACCCTCAAAGACAAGGCCACCAAAAGCTTAAAGGACCTGCAGTTGCCAAGTGAGTTGCAAGGACAAACCGCACCACTAGAGCAGGCCATCAGTAAGTTTAATATTCCCATGGTGAATGGAAAAATTCCGGATGTAGGAATCAACAATCCAATTCCGGGAGTTCAATTGCCTGGTATGAGTGGTTTGCCTTCTGGCACACCGTCTCTTCCCGGTGTAAATGGGGTAGGAGGGAATCCGGTGAACATACCCGGTGCTCCGGCAGGACAATCTATTCCGGATGTGAATCAGGCCATCAATCCAACCCAGCAGTTGGGCGAATATGGCAAAGAGGCGCAAGCCCTTTCGAAAGGCGAATTGCCGGATGCCAAAAGCGTGGAGAAAGCGGCTGAGAGCGAGTTGGAAAAGTCGGGGCAGATGAAAGAGATCACCGGCCAAAATACAGAGTTGGACAAATACAAAAAGCAATTGGGCAGTCGCCCGGATAGTGCCATGCTGAACATGGCCAAAGATCAGGTGAAGACGGAAGCCGTCAATCATTTTGCCGGCAAAGAAGAAGTACTGAAGGGTGCCATGGAAAAAATGGCGAAGCTGAAGAGTCGCTACAGCGAAGTAAAGAGCATGGCCGATCTGCCGAAGCGGCTGCCCAATCCACTGAAAGGAAAACCATTGATCGAGCGTTTGGTGCCGGCACTGACTTTTCAAATTATCAATGAAAAGAGCATTTTGCTGGATATCAATCCGTCCATCGCCTACAAAATCTACCCCAAGTGGAAAGCAGGTCTGGGTTGGGTGGAGCGCATTACTTTTGACAAATGGACACCCAAAGTTTCGGAGCGCGTGTACGGCTTCCGCACCTATAACGAAGTGTCGCTGCCGAAGGGATTTCAGGTGCGGGCCGATATAGAATGTGTGAACGCGTTGATTCCACCCTTGTTACTCAGTCAGACGGAGTTTGCCAAGCGCGATTGGGAGTGGAATGTGATCGTGGGCTTGAAGAAAGATTTTAAAGTGTATAAATCCATTATGGGCAACGTGCAGACGATGTATCGCATCTGGAGCGATCATGATAAGGCACCGTATCCCGATCGCCTGATGGTGCGCATCGGTTTTGAATTCCCCATGCGCAAGAAGGTGAAGAAGTAGGTAGTGCGAGACATTGCTTCACGTTTGTTTGCATGCACTTAAGTCCACTTTCAAATCACTAAGATGCGCTGTTCTTTTTAAATCCGGAACGGTAATTTAGTTGAGTTTTTTGCGGGTTATTCCGTCAAATTCGTTCCACACAAAATCTTCTTTGGTTATTTCAGTTTTTGGGCGTTTGCCGAAAATCAGTGCTCTAAAAAAATTACAAACGATTGCGGTCACGTTTCCGAAACATTTTTTTCAATTTTTACTACCTAAATCCATTCTTCTTTAATTAGTTTTAAGCGAAACAAAATTTGCCCGTGGTATGTGGATGGGCAAATTGGAAACCTGACCAAATAATTATTAACCCTAAGTATCTGTATGATTAAATTTTACCAAACAGCAAGAAAGTGCCTGACGGTGTTGCTGGTATTTGGCTTTGCGCCAATTTTTGCCCAGCAAGTGGTTTCGGGAAAAGTGACTTCTTCGGACGATGGTTCGCCACTACCTGGCGTGAACATTCTGGAGAAAGGTACCACCAACGGAACGGTGACGGATGGAGACGGAAGTTTCAAAATCAGTGTGGGAGCCAATGCGGTTCTTGATTTTTCCTTTATCGGTTATATAACGCAAGAGATCACCGTGGGGAATCAAACTACCATTAATGTGGTATTGCAAGCGGATGTAACGGCTTTGCAAGAAGTGGTGGTAGTTGGATATGGAGAAGTGAAGCGGAAAGATGCAACCGGTGCTGTTGTTAATATCGGCAGTAAAGATTTTAACAAGGGTGTTTTAACCTCACCACAGGATTTATTGGTGGGTAAATTTGCCGGTGTGGCTATCACGTCAAGTAGCGGTGCTCCCGGTGCCGGTTCAACCATTCGAATCAGAGGTGGTTCTTCATTGAGTGCGAGTAATGATCCACTTATTGTAATTGATGGATTTCCGGTAGATAATGGTGGTGTGGCCGGAGTCTCAAACGGTTTAGCATCCATAAACCCGAATGATATTGAAACATTTACTGTTTTAAAAGATGCATCAGCTACCGCTATTTATGGATCCAGAGCTTCCAATGGTGTAATTATTGTTACTACCAAAAAAGGTAAGTCAGGAAAACCCAAGTTTAGTTACAACCCTTCCGTGTCTGTAAGTTCTCCTATTAAGTACATGGATGTTTTTACAGGCAATGAATATCGTTCACTCATTACTACATTAGCACAAACAGGTGTTTCTGGCTTGAATCCAGCGGCAGTAGCTCTGTTGGGCAATGCTTCAACGGATTGGCAGCGCGAAATCTTCAGAGACGCTATTTCGCACGATCATAACTTGAGTGCAGAGGGTTCTTTGAAAAATATCCCGTACCGTATTTCGTATGGTTTCACCGACCAACAGGGTATTTTAAAGAATACCGGACTGCAACGCAATTCATTAAACATCAATGTGAGTCCTTCATTACTCAACGATCAACTTAAACTAAACATAAGCTTAAAAGGAAGTATTGTTGACAATAATTTTGGAGATGCTGGAGCGGTAGGAGCTGCCATTTCGATGGACCCTACACAACCTGTGCGAGACGGCAACACCGCTTATGGTGGATATTATACCAGATTGCGCCCCGGTCAACCAGCAAATGGATTAATTAATCAAAGCTCTACCGGTAACCCGGTTGCTTTAGTTGAGCAAACAGACAACAAATCAACTGCGAAGCGTTTCATTGGAAATTTTCAAGCCGATTATGTCCTTCCTTTCTTGAAAGAAGTGAAGGTTACTTTGAATGCAGGTATGGATCAAACCACTTCAGAAGGCGCTAATATCGCTCCATTGAATGCAGGATTTACGGCCAACACTTCAGGAGTACCGCAAGGAAGAAGAAACAACTATTCGGCTACCAGCAGATCCATGCTTTTGGATTTATATGCTAATTATACCAAAGAGTTTAACCTTCATAAAATTGATTTCACGGCTGGTTACGGCTGGCAGAAATTTTACCGTGAAAACTATTCTTACAATAGAAACTTTAATGAATCTTTAATATTCTTTGGTCCTCAAACGAATAAAAGTGAAAACTATCTTGTTTCCTTCTTCGGTCGTCTGAACTACACATTTAATGGAAAGTACCTTTTAACGGCAACGTTGCGTAATGATGGATCTTCTCGCTTCGCTAAGGAAAATCGCTGGGGATTATTCCCATCAGTAGCGGCTGCTTGGAAGGTAAAGGAAGAAGCATTTTTGTCTGATGTAAATTTCCTTTCTGATTTGAAACTTCGCGTAGGTTATGGTATCACAGGTCAACAGGATATTTCGGATAATTATTATCCATATTTGGCCATCTATTCACAGTCAACACCAACAGCTCAATACCAATTGGGTAACCAGTTTTATCCAACCCTTCGTCCGGAGGCATACGATGCCAACATCAAGTGGGAGTCTACCGAAACGATCAATGCAGGTATTGATTTTGGATTCTTCCAAAACAAGATTACCGGTTCATTGGAGTTGTATCAGCGTAAAACATCTGATTTGTTAAACCGGATACCGATTCCGGGCGGAACGAACTTCTCTAATTTCCTTACTACGAACGTTGGTAACTTGGAGAATCAGGGAATTGAAATCCAGTTGAATGCTACGGCCATTGAGCGGGAAGACTTCTCTGTGAACATTGGATTTAACGCAGCCAGAAATATTAACAAAATCACTAAACTAACTTTGGTGGATGACCCAAGATACACTGGAGTGAATGCCGGGTTTATCGCAGGCGGTGTAGGAAACTACGTTCAAAATCAGCAAGTAGGTAATCCCATCAACTCGTTCTATGTTCATCAACAAGTATATGATGCTGCTGGAAAGCCAATTGAAGGACTCTACGTTGATCGATCTGGAAACGGAGGATCGGTGGTAGGAAGTGATTTGAACAGATACCGTTACCAAAAACCGGCAGCCGATGTATTGTTCGGAATTAACTCTCGCGTTACGTACAAGAAATTTGATTTTTCGTTTTCAGGAAGGTTGAGTATCGGTAACTATGTTTACAACAATAATTTGTCTTCCAGAGCATTCTATACCAACCTCTATAAATTAGATTTCTTTAGCAACGTTCCTCGCGCATTGAATGACACTAAGTTTAACAATGCACAGTACACTTCCGATTACTACCTCAGTAATGCATCTTTCTTTAAGATGGATAATATGAGTTTTGGTTACTCTTTTGATAAACTATTCATTGATAAGTTGAAGGCCCGTGTAAGCCTCACGGTTCAAAATGCCTTTATCATTACGGATTACACCGGTATGGATCCCGAAGTTGATGGAGGTATAGACAACAACATTTACCCAAGATCCAGAGTAATATTGTTAGGCGTCAATTTTTCGTTTTAATTATTGATTTTACGACTATGAAAAAAATAAGATTTTTTTA
>JAJTHV010000140.1 GCA_021300095.1 Flammeovirgaceae bacterium
CCCAGCCCATCAAAATACTGAATACCTTGACTATGGTTTTCGATTGGAAGGTCAGCGATGCTAGACTCAATGGTAACTGAAGTCAGAATTGAATTTGTAACAACATAATTCATATTCACACCTTCCAATTGATCCAATAAAGTAGTGAACGCAATAGCGCTGCCAATTACTCCTGTTTTTGTTACTGTTAAATAATAATTGCCGGGGGCAGAAGTGGAATAGGTTTGTGCGGTGGAAACTTCATGATCGGCAGCATTCTTCCACGAGTAAGTGTCGAATCCGGTTCCTCCGTCCAAGGTCACTTTTCCAACCGAAATACGTGGGTTAGATGGGGTGATCGTTGGATTGGCGTGAAGGGTAACGACCGCTGAAACAGATGTGCCAGCGCATCCGCTGGCATTTGGAGTAATTGAATACGAAGCGGTGCCGGTGCCGGATAATGTCTGAGCAATGGTTGAACCGGACCCACTTGTGCCGCCGGATGCATTGATCTGATCGACAGTCCACGTGAAAGTAGTTCCACTCACATTATTAGGATTAGCAATCGCGATACTCGTGCTTTGACCGGAAAAGATTGCTTGGTTAGTAGCTGATACAATCGGCAGCGGATTTACTATTGCTGTTACATTTACGGGTGTACCATTGCAACTACCTTTGGTAGGTGTAATTCTGTACACAGCCGTGCCGGTAAAATTGGAAGTGGCGGTCAGAGTTTGGTTAATAGTCGTTCCGCTACCCGAAGTTGCACCGGTTACATTTGATTGCGTCACCGTCCACGCAAAAGTCGCTCCGGCTGTTCCCGTGATTGCAATAGAAGTAGATTGGCCCGAACAAATCGATTGGGCGCTTGCCGTAGCGGTTGGAGGTGCGATGTCTACAAAGATCGTAGCCAAACTTGTAGCACTCCAACAGCAAGGTGATGATGCATTTTTTAGTGCACTCAAATAATAGGTTCCACTAGTTGTAATGTTTAAAGTAGAAGCTGAACCAAGGCTTGTGCTGGTGCCATTCGGCTCTGTTTGCCAATACCACGTGTCTCCGGTCGGAGAACTGTTCCTGGTAATGGAGCCCGTCCCACAACCTGTAACGTATGTAAAAGTTGTTGAAGGTGCATTAACCGATCGGCAAGTAACTGTTACTAACGGTAACGTATAAAGAACGGTCATGCCATCTCGGAGCGTAACGGTGCTTGTTCCCGGGCAATCGAAACGAATGGAAGCCGTGTGGTTTAATCCGGAGTGCGTTTGACTCAGCAACACGCCATTGTCTACCGCCCAGTTGGGGTTGGTGAGCACAACGTCATCAAACAAAGTAAAAGTAGATGTAGTACCAGTTGTTACAGAGGTGGGTCCCGTAATGGTCTGCGCAAAAGTAGGCAATGCACCAGCCGCGAAGAATAAAACGAGTAGTATAAAAAGAATAGAATGCTTTCTCATAGAATCAATTTACGGGAGTAATGGTTGCAACTCGAAACCGGGCTCGCATGGCATTGGGGTTGCTAGAAGATAAGTCAATGGTAATAAACACCCCTGCCGCAGTTCGTTCAAAGATGGCGGTTCCGGTCAGGTTATCTTTGGATATCTGGAACGCATAATCTCCCGGTGCTGCCACATTATTCCATGATCCGGATGAGCTTGCAACAGCCAACACACTGCTGATCGTACCCCCTTTTTGCGACCATTGAATAGGTTGTGAGCCATTTGATTGAAAAGAGCATTGATACACAAATGTTTCATTCGTCTTTAAATCGGTCATTTCATCCACTTGCCAGCGGAGTTGAACATTGGTGATATCTTGTCCCCACACCAGTTGGCTGAGTAGAAGAAAACCGAAAGCAAAAAAGTATTTCATTGGTATTACTGCTTGTAGTTGTATTGAAAAGTTTTCAAAATTTGACCCTGATCGTCTTTGATCAACCGTAAACGGTTAAAGGGATCATATTCATAAATCACGCTCCGGTTATTAACATCCGTTGCCGATAGAATCCCTGCACCGGATCGATGGGTGTAGGTGGTCATCATAGCATTCTGAGGCGCAAAGCAAATTTCTTCTACTTGATCTGGTAGGTTAATATCAAATGTGGTAGAAGGGTTGGGACCAACTGCTAATGTCTTCAAAGACCTTTTACCATTTATTGGGCCCTTCTCCCAATAGGTTAAAACGTATTCTTTATTCGAAGTTAGCCCAGTCAGTTGTTTGCGGAAACCTGTGATGCTGCTGTACCGACCTATGCGACTGTCATCGGTATTCGAATTTCCACCTTTGTCTGCAAAAGAGGCATGAAAGATTTCATTGTTCAAAGCATTATCTAATGGTGCAATCAACAGTTGTCCTGTATAACCCCATAGAAAAGAAACGCGGGTGTCACGTTCACGCGATATTTCGGAAGGGTTACCATAATCATCGTATTGATGATAGCGAATCCTATCCTCGAACGGGTTGGTTCCAATAGAAAATGTTAGTATATCGGGCACAACAAAACTCACTGTTTATACGAATACTTGAATGTTATCAAAAGATTAAATTGGTCATCTCTTGTTTTTATCAATCTTCCGAAATTATCAAACTCAAACCTTTGATTTAGACCAGACCAATCCGAAATATTATTAACTCCAGCAATAAGATCATAAGTATAAGTCGTCATTAGTGAACCCTTTGGATATATTCGAAGATCATCAATTTTTGTACCATCTGAAATTGTAAGATTACCACCATTAAAATTCACCTCTTTAAAGTTCCATTTTCCATCCCAAAACCAATATGAAAGGATATTTTCTTGTCCACCAACATACCAATTAGGCGGATTAAGAATAAACGGTGTGCTCACTGACTTAATCCCAGACTTTGCAAGAGCATCTAAGCTTCCAGTTTCTTCAAAACTAGTATGAAATGAGTTATTGTAACCTGAATTCTCTGTCTTAGCAATAACCTTTGAATTTGAATAACCCCAGAGCAAACTGGATTTATAACCATAGGTATCAATTTCCACAAGCCTTCCGCTATTATATACATAAGAATACTTTTGACGATAGTGCGAGGGTAAAGAGATATGAGCATTCGGGTTCAGTAATGATGATGAGTGGATAATATCCCCAACTGTTTCAAGAGAATAAACTTTTGTTGGTCTTGCATAGTTATCGTATTCATAGACCGTACCTTCTGTGATTTTTCCATCTACAGTCTTAAGCACTTCAATGGGCAAGGCTATTGCGTTGATCGAACGTAATGTTCCGATAACACCATTCATGGTGCTATTATTGTAATCTGTAGGGTAGGAAAAGAAATTCTTAACTTCTTTGCCATCACTCCCCAGCTCACTAGTTTCTTTTACAAAATAATTGGAATTGTAGACATACTCCGTACTGCGTACAAGGGGGTTTACGTAATCCCCAGATTGATAAGTCTTAACTGTTTCTTTACTCAATTCATATCTACCCAAATTAATATAGTGTTTGAGCAAAAATGAAACAGAATTTGGAACCCCAGGGTAATTAGTATTGGAAGGTGTGATTAACTCGAAGTATGATTGTTTGATTGACAGGAGTTTACCGACTATCCAGGATGTATAATCATAATGAGTCTCTTGCACCTTATTACCTTGATTGTCGTAAACAAGTTTATCTTTTAGAGTTCCCCGCATGTGGTTATTCACAAAATCTGATTTAAAATAGGGATTCGATAAATCAGTATTTCTTTTGTACAGCTGAGTCCAAATACCAGCACCATGTGAATGATAGGTTATCGCTAAATCACCCGGGTCACTAGTTGGTGGATACTCCTTTGATGAGTTAAATCGATATACTAACTTACTACCATCATTATTTATCTCGGTTACTTGGGAATAACCAATATCAATTGGTAAGATGGGATTATTTACCCACTGATTACAAGAGTAATCGTCTGAGGCATAATTAAAGTTGTAGATCGGTTCAAATGGAAGTACTCCACTTGATAAAAGTGGATTCTCTTCGGATTGATAATTGAATATTTTAACGACATCAATGGTTTCTTCATCACCATCATTATACGCGATCTTTTTGAGACGTAACCCACCAGCAGACTTAGTAAACGGTAATGCAGTTGATCCTACATAACCGTAGTCATTACTTTCATATTCAAAATTAATACTTCCTTTAGTTGGTAATGTGATCCTCTCCAATGATCCAGCTTTGGCAGCTGAAGAATTTACACTTCTGTTACTAATTGGGACAACTGGCAAATTTTGATAATTGAACATTGTTTCTCCACTGGGTATCCTAGACTGATATACTTTTGCCCCGTTATGGTAGCCCCAATGATCTAAACCAGCATACGAAAATTCTTGACAGTCTCCATAGCTTACGGCCACTGATTCCGGATTATAGCTAAATTGATAAAAAGTCTCTTGCACGCTGCCGCTGACTTTAGAAATTGCATCAAGTAAAAATTTTGAAACTCCAAAATCGGACGTAAAAAATTTATAATGCCATTCCTGTTCTGTAATTCTATTCCTGATTCTGATTTTGTCTAATTTTGCCTGAAGTCTACCATTATATGGTAGTTTATCAAAAAGAATCTCTTCATTATCAGTATAGATTCGGCTCAAAAACACCATTCCTTGTCTAATTTGCGAAATATTGTAATCGTATATTTTATAAATAGTGCCTGCTTTATTTAGAACTTTGAATTGCTCGGAAGAAGTTCGCAACTCCCATGTGCTTCCTGGTGAGTTTTTTGATAAATCGTATTCAAAATTAATTTTAGCAAGTCCATCCGGAGTTTCCATTGATGTCATATACCACTCAACATATTCTCCAGATTCAGAGACAGGGTAAATGCCTGCTCCCGAATAATAACTACTCACAGTTTGCAACTCGCGGGCACTAAAGTGGTATTTTATGCCAAACTCATCGGTGATTGTAAATGTTAATAAATTACAAAATGCAGTTTGTGATAGACTACAGGGTTCTAAGGTATAGGTGATACTAACTTTGTCATCAGTGACTGGATTTCCATTCTGGTCAAGATAAAATTTCCCGCTTCTTCCATTAATGGTAAAATGAAACTCATCGGGTTGTGTATCTAAACCAGATCTCATTTTAAAAACAACTTGATCTGCATCAGCGTCACTGACAAAAGATGTAGTTGACGTAATGTCATCAAAAGCAGCTGAATTCCATATCCATGGATTCACTTGAGGCCTAGCATAACCTCCTGCATGATATTCATCACGCCCCCCCTTCATTTCGCGAACAATAAATCCACCGCAAGTAAGATTCCAACCTAATCCACTCCAAGTGGCCTCCTCATCTATACGTAGGCCCGATGCATCATAGGAAAGTCCAATGGGCACATCTAAACCTGCATGATGAAAGGTGTATAGTGGGATCGATATTGTGGGTCTCCCTAGATAATAATTAATAGGAACATTAAA
>JAJTHV010000154.1 GCA_021300095.1 Flammeovirgaceae bacterium
AAGGCCATTGCTCTTTACCTGCAGCTTCCCGAAGATTATTTTGACGCTAAAGTAAAACACGGCAACAGCATCTTACGTCCAATCCATTATTTCCCAATAGAAAATCCCGATGCTGTTCCTGCTGATGCGGTTCGCGCAGCAGAGCACGGTGATATCAATCTGATCACATTGTTAATGGGCGCTAGTGCCGATGGCTTGCAAGTGCTACGCAGAGATGGAAAGTGGATTCCCATCACGGCCTTACCTGATCAACTTGTAGTGAATGTAGGTGATATGCTCGAGCGGCTGACTAACAAAAAATTAAAGTCTACTATTCATCGAGTGGTAAATCCGCCACGCGATCAGATGAATAAACCACGCTATTCGATTCCCTTCTTTATGCATCCACGCTCTGACATGAGTCTGTCGGCACTCCCGGGATGCATCGATGATCAAAACCCGAAACAATGGTTAGATATAACTGCCGGGGAATTTTTAAGTCAACGCTTACGCGAGATTGGGTTAAAAAAATAGATTTTGAATGCATCGATTCGATATAAAGATTTTCTAAAAGACGTTTCGATACTGTCAGTGTCCAGCTTCGGAGGACCGCAGGCACACTTGGCTCATTTTCAAAATATCTTAGCGAAGAAGAAAAACTATGTGACCGAAGAGGAGCTGATCGAATTAAACGCCCTTTGTCAGGTGTTGCCGGGACCAACCTCTACTCAAACCATCACTGCCGTAGGATACAAATTAGGTGGACCGAATCTTGCTTACCTTACTTTACTCATTTGGATGTTACCCTCCGTGATGATCATGACGGTGGCCGGTATATTGATGGCCAACATCCAATCTAAAAATATATCACTTGATTTCGCAAGATTCATTCAGCCGATGGCTGTCGGTTTTATTGCCTATTCGGCATACACCATCAGCTTACGAACAGTAACCTCCAAGAGAGCGTTGGCCATTATGATTGGTGCAGGCGTTGTATCCTATTTGATTCGCACACCTTTTGTTTTTCCCATAACCTTATTGGTAGCCGGAGCCATCACCGCTTTTAATTACAGAGCCCACCCACGTGAGGCAAAGAAGAAGTTTGAAGTACGTTGGGCAAACTTTTCGCTATGGATCGGTGTGTTGATTTTGGCGGCTGTGATAGGTAGTTTGACGCGAACACTGCCAGATTATTTACCCATCCGCTTGTTTGAAAACTTTTATCGGAATGGAAGTTTAATTTTTGGTGGAGGGCAGGTTCTTACACCTTTACTTCATACCGAGTTTGTTGAATTTGCTAAACCTTCGGTGGAAGGACTGCGAGAGCCTTACCTGAACGACCAGCAATTTCTTTCGGGCTATGCGTTGGCTCAATCGCTACCCGGCCCCGTGTTTTCGTTTAGTTCATACATCGGTGCATTGGCAATGCATAGCCGCGGGTTTGGTGTAGGTGGACAAGTGTTAGGTGGAATAATGTCTGCCATCGGGATTTTTCTTCCAGGCACATTTCTTATTTTCTTTATGATTAGAATCTGGGAGAGCCTAAAAAAATACAGGCCCATTCGGGCGTCACTAGAAGGCATCAATGCCGCCAGTGCCGGATTAGTTGCTGCCGCTGCTATTTTACTATTTAGACCGCTCGAAGATAATTTCATCAATTATCCGATTACCATTGCCACCTTTTGTCTGATGACATTCACAAAAATCCCCTCGTGGGCAATTATTACCGGTGGTCTGCTGCTGGGGATTTTGATCAAATAAAAAAGCCCCTCGGAAGGGGCCTTTTCGTATAACTTATACTTATTATCCTAACTTAAATTGAATGGGCAAGGTATAACGTTGTTTTACCGCCTTACCTCTTTGCTTGCCTGGATTCCATGGTGGTGCTCCTTGCATTACACGCGCAGCTTCTTCATCACAACCAGCTCCAATACCTTTAATCACTTTTACATCTGTGATGGAGCCATCTTTACCAATTACAAATTGAACAAATACTTTTCCTTCCACACCCATTCTTCTAGCCTGAGCAGGATATTTCATTTTTTCGCTAATGTATTTGTAGAAAGCAGGCATACCACCTTTAGGAGCGGCTGTTTCTTCAACCACCGTAAAGATTTCGTCAACTTCTTCCTTAACCTCTTCTACCACTGTTACAGCTTCCACTTTAGTATCTTCGGTTACCTCCACATCAAATTTGATGTTCAGGTCTTCTTTAATTTCTTCTTCATCCGGAACCTCTACGATTTGAGGTTGTTGGATAACTGGTGCTGGTGGAGGTGGTTGTTCCGTTGGCGGAACTTCGATCATTTCCTCAAAAGTGTTGGTACTTTTGCCTTGTAGTAAATCTACTTGTTCATCGTAGCTCTTCCATTCAAAAGCCATTACTGCTATTGCTAGTGTAAACAATAGCCCGATGCTAAAAAATAAGCCCGACTTCTTCGTCAAATCGGCTTTTTCTGTCTTTTTCGCTTCCATACAGTTTCAGTTTAGGATTTCAAATATAACAATAGAATCCTTTCATCAATAGGAAGACACAAAAAGTTGAGACTTTTTAGCTCTAAATGTTCGAATTTAAACAACAAAAGCCAGCGCCTAACAGGCACTAGCTTCTATTTATTCCAATTCTTAAATTTTTTTTTTAAAGCTTGAAGTTGAGGGGAACGATGCAACGCTGTTTTACGGCCTTGCCTCGCTGTTTTCCGGGTGTCCAGGCAGGCGCTTTTTGCATTACCCGCACCGCCTCTTCATCGCAGCCGGCTCCAATGCCTTTTAGAACTTTAACATCGCTGATATTGCCATTTTTGTCGACTACAAACTGCACCAGCACCTTTCCTTCCACACCCAATCTTCTGGCTTGAGGAGGATATTTCATGGTTTCAACCAAATATTTGTAGAAAGCAGTCATACCACCTACCGGGGATGCTGATTCTTCCACGATAGTAAAAATCTCTTCTACCTCTTCGGCAGGTTCGTCTGATACCCCAATTTGATTGGGAACCTCCACGCGTGGTGCCTCTACATCAAAATTTACGTTCAGGTCGAGTTTTATCTCTTCTTCATCAGGCACCTCAATAATTTGTGGTTGTTGTACCACCGGTGCCGGAGGTGGCAATTGCTCTGTTAGGGGTACATCGAGCATCTCTTCAAATGTATTCGTGCTCTTTACAGACAAAAGATCAACCTTTTCATCATATTGTTTCCATTCAAATGCCATGAGGGATAGCGCCAATGCCATCGAAAGGCCTATAGAAAAAAATAACCCCCGTTTACTTGTCAAATCTGCTTGTTTTGATTTTTTCGCTTCCATACTAATTCAGTAAAAAATTAACCACTGAATTAGCTTACGATGAATTGTGGTGTGAGTTGCCCGATGGGAGCGAACTATTTTGTTGCCTAAATCGGGAAATTTATTTTCGGCTTCCGTAAAACAGCGTAAAGTAGACGGTCGGAAACACCGAATGGTTGGGGGCTTTGGGCATCAAGATCACTTCTTGGAAATACGCATCTACCAATACTCCAACTTCGAATCCGGTCACCTGACTTTTGACTACGCCCAGTTCAAAGTTGAATCCAAACTTAATATTACCACCCAATTGAATTTTAGAATCACCCAGTCCTTCAAAAAGATAGCCTGTTCCTAAAATACGATCGTAGGTATGATTGGGATTTTCCGGATCATATTGTTCTGTAACGGTATTAAAGATAGAACCAGTCGATCTTTCAATATAATAAGGTGCTACAATGCCGATGGATGGGCCCAATGCCAGCACTGCTTTTATTTCAATGCCTTGCTGAGGGGCTTTGGTGAAAAGAATCAGGTCGCGGCCATATTGCAGTCGGAATGTGAAAAGGTAGTTGCTCTTGCCAAGGGTGAAAAAATTTCCGGTTTGAAGCGATTGCACTCTCACTTCCTGAGGGTTCTTCACATTCATGATTTCTAAACCGTAGGTTTCGAACAGGCGCTCGTTGAGTCTGCGCGCTTTTTTAAATGTAAAACCTCCAATCAATCCGCCCGCAGAATTTTTGTTAATCCCCCAAGTAAATTCAGAATTGTATTCATAGCTATCCTGCGTTTGGCTGTAGCCAAATGAGGTTGTAACAAGCATTAAAATAAGAGTTAAAATATTTTTATGGCTTCTATCCATAGCAAGACAAGACTATTCCGAAATTTAAGGTAAATAGCCAACGAAAAAAACACCTTAATAGTTTATTGCATGGATACAATCATGGCCACTGTAGAATACCAGGGAGGTTTGCGCACCCAGGCGGTTCATTTAAAATCAAAAAATGAGGTTATTACCGATGCTCCCTTGGACAACAACGGCAAAGGAGAGGCTTTTAGTCCGACTGATTTAGTGAGCGCTGCTTTGAGCAGTTGTATGATGACGATTATGGGAATTGTGGCAGAGCGCGATGGCATTGAACTGAAGGGGCTAAAGTCGGAAGTTGTAAAAGTAATGTCATCGAATCCGCGAAAGATAGCCGAGATCAAAATTCATTTTACCCACCCGAATTTAGTGGCTACGGACGAACAAAAACAAAAATTGATGAATGCGGCTCGCACCTGCCCGGTGGCGTTGAGCTTATCTCCCGACCTCAAGCAGACGGTTACGTTTAATTTTTAGAAACGGTAAGTCCAGATACTTTCTTTTTTAATTCAGCGTAATCGATATCGAAATGCGATACGTTGTATACGGATTTTCCGTTTTGGATGAGAAGTACCTGTGGAGATTGATGTTCTACTTGAAATAGCTCAGCAATCTGATTGGAAACAGGACGATGGTTTAGCAAATCCAAATAATACGCCTCCAGCGGCATTTCTTCTTGTTTCCAATTTCGCTCTAACCGATTCAGCGAGGTGTTGCTGATGGAGCAAGTGGTGCTGTGCTTAAAAATTAAAAGCGGTTTTTGATGGGATGCTTCAACCAAGGTTGCTAACTGCTCTACTTTTGTCAGGGGTATCCAATTCATGATGTTTTTAGTCATATAGGTCTTTCCATAGCTCCCGCTCTTTTTTGTCATAGCGGGGTTTACGCACTTTTTCTTTTACAGCTGTTGGCTGATTGTCACTTTTCTTAAACAGCTTTGACCATAACAACTTAACATTGACCAGAATAGTTCTTTCTTTTTTTACATTGTCAATGTGGCCATGGGCAAATTTTGCATCCGGATGCAACCTGCTTCCGTGTGGCTTGCTCATGCGTAAATTCCCTTGGTAATTATTGATTTTCGCGTAGGCTCTTCCGGGATCTTTAACTTGCAATGCTTTTTTCGCACTGCTGGGATTGTGTTTATAACTCCACAATTGTTTCATTTTTCCCTCGAACTCGGATGCTCGAACACTGCCTTTACCAGGCGATTTACCATCGATGGCTTTTTTGGCGCTCAACTTGTTGTGTTGGTGATCGGCTTCCTTCACACGCACCTGTAAACCATCTACTTTGAAGGTGGATTTGTTCGGCTTTTCTTGTCGTGTGGCCAATTTGTTTGCGTTGGGCGCCTTTACATAGTTGGGTCGCTTCAAGAAACCGCTATAGCGAGCATTGGCAATGTCAACCAGCTTTTTATCTTTTACTTTAATTGGGTTTCCATCATTGTTCAATAACTGCCCGCTCACGCTTCCACCTCCTTTTTCAGGTCGTCTGGCACGCATGGTTCCTTTGTATTTTTCAATTTTTCCGGCAAAAGAGGGCGGAATTTTAGCGGCTACCGGATTTCCGTCATTGTTTCTGGGTTGCCCGCTAATGCTACCACCGCCTTTTTGAGGTCGTTTTGCTTTCATCGTTCCGGTGTATTTTCCGGCTCGGGCAGCGAAAGAAGGAGGGATTTTAGCGGCTACTGGATTTCCGTCATTGTTTCGGGGCTGTCCACTAATGCTACCCCCCCCTTTTTGAGGTCGTTTTGCTTTCATCGTTCCGGTATATTTTCCAGCTCTTGCAGCAAATGAAGGAGGGATTTTCGCTGATACTGGATTTCCTTGGTTGTTTCGGGGTTGCCCGCTGATGCTTCCGCCACCTTTTTTCGGCCGTCTGGCTTTCATATTTCCAGAGAATCTGCCGGCTTTTGCTGCAAAGCTCGGTGGTATTTTAGCTCCAACTGAATTACCCCCATTGTTACGTGGTTGTCCGCTGATACTGCCACCTCCTTTTTGAGGTTTCCTTGCCTTTAGGTTTCCCCGCGAACCAATCCCCTGCAGTGTGAATCCGGGGGAGAGGTCCCAACGTTTTACATTTCCTTGGTAGGTTCCAGCCCGTGCTGCGCCTGGTCTTTTTGGAATGCGTGTTGCAATGGATTGGTTGCCGTTATTACGAGCCAGTCCACTGACACTTCCGCCACCTATTTGAGGTTTTCTGGCCTTTAAGTTTCCCCGTGAACCAATTCCCTGCAGTGTGAATCCGGGTGAGAGATCCCAACGTTTAACATTTCCTTGGTAGGTTCCGGCTCGAGCTGCACTTGGTCTTTTTGGAATACGTGTTGCAATGGATTGGTTGCCGTTATTCCGCGCTTGCCCGCTGATGCTGCCACCGCCTTTGAATGGTCTCCGTGATTTTATACTGCCTCTGTAGCCGGAGCCTTGCATGGTGAAACCCGGAGAGAGCTGATAACGCTTTACATTGCCCTGATAACTTCCTATGCGTGCGCCTCCCAAGGGTATTTTGGCAGGCACGGGGTTGCCCCGATTATTTCTCAAAGAACCACTGATGCTGCCTCCTCCTTTTTTAGGTTTTATACCTTTTCCACCACCACCTCCATAACCGCCTCCGCCACCGAATAGCGACTGTTTGTAACTTCCTCTATAATTGGCTACACCTGCTCCTCCTTTTGGAATACGAGCAGACAGCGGCTTATTGTTTCTTCCGCGTCCACCTGTGGTTTGATAACCGCTGCCTTTAATCGGCCTACCGGGGCCTTTGCCTTTTCCACTAACTGAGAATTTCCGGGGCCAGAAAAACTGACCGGCACTCTCCGTTTTCTTATTCGAAGAATTTCTGCGAAGGGCTTTCCCCGACACATCGCCACTCCAGGCTTTTTCCTTTGCTTTTGAACGTGAATTAAAGATTTTTCCTAATGCTGACTGCCCCTTATCGCCACTCCGTTTTCTACCTTGATAAGGATCGCTTTGAGGAATGATTTC
>JAJTHV010000227.1 GCA_021300095.1 Flammeovirgaceae bacterium
CAGCCGATGGAGCGTTTGAATCAATTTTTGATGGATTTCCGCTGACGGCACTATTTTTCTAGCTGTGTAAATATAGGCAATCAGCCACTTTTGTTCGGATACGAGTAGTTGTTTATTCAAACGGTAGGCTTCGCGGATTCTTCGTTTGATTTTATTGCGATCTACGGCACGTTTAAAATTACGAGCGGGCACGGAAATCAAAACTTTGGTAGAATCGGCCGGGTTGATTTGCGGTAAGGTGAGGACCTTGAAGGGGTCTAAATAAAAAGAGGAACCCTTTTCAAAGAGTTCCTTTATTGCTTTTTCGCTTGTTAGCTTTTCGTTTTTACGGAAGGTGAAGTTTCCCATTTTTCTTGCATGGTGCCACAGTCTGACTGTTGATTTTGAATCAAAAGGCAGGTGCGCAGGGAAAACTACCTAAAATTATTTAGTCTTCGAAGTGCCTTCGTCAGAAACGGTCAGCTTCTTTCTGCCATTTTTTCTGCGATTTGCAAGCACTCTGCGTCCGTTGGCAGATGCCATGCGCTCGCGGAATCCGTGCTTATTCTTTCTTTTTTTCTTCGAAGGCTGATAGGTGCGTTTCATAAAAAATCTGTTTACCTTTTTCTAAAAGGGCTGCAAAGATGTTTAAGAATATCGGTTTTTCCAACAATGAGTTGCCAAATTAAGGGGAAAGAAGGGTATAATTAAAAGAAAAGCCCTCACCTTCTGTGCTGAAAGTGAGGGCTTTAGGTTGATTTTTACTATTTCTTTTCGGCTGCTTTTGCCTTCGCTTTCGCAAAATCGCCTGCCTTAATAATGTTCATGGATTCATATTTGAGGTATTTTTTTGCTGCGGCATTCACTTGATCAACTGTCAATGCCATCACTTTTTTCTCAAATTCTTCATCCCATTTCAAATCGCGCTTGATAAATAGGTAGTTATTTAAAGTTCCGGCCAGACCGCCATCTTGCGAGCGGGATACCGATCTGGATTGCGACCAGCCTGACTTAGCGGCTGTTAACTCTTCTTCAGTGAAGCCGGTGGTAACAACTTTTTCTATTTCTTCTTTATAAGCCGTTTCTAATTTCTCCACATTTTCAGGAGCATAAATTGCATAAGCGAAGAAAGAGCCTACCGGGTCAAGCGATCCGGTTGAAAACTGGGAGCCTACTCCATAGCTCAATCCTTCTTTTTGGCGAATGCGTGTGGCCAATCTTGAATTCAAAAATCCACCACCCAGCATAAAATTGGCCATGACCATGGCTGGATAATCCGCGTTATCGTCACGGAACTCAAAATTGTAGGCTGCTACGAAAAAAGCGTTGGCTTTATCCGGTGTTTCTACAAACTCATTGATGGTTTGAACGGGTATCGCTTTATTAACCATCCGGCTGTAGGGCTGAGCACTTTTCCAATTGCCAAACAATTCGGTAGTGAGCGTTTTTACTTCTGTTGGATCATAATCTCCAACAATTGCCATCGTAGCGTTGTTAGCGCCATAGAAATCCTGATAGAATTTTTTTACCTCATCGATTGTGACGGCTTTTATCGCTGCTACTTCTTCATCGAATGTGTTGATGTAACGAGGATCACTTTTTGGATATGGAGTGGTGTGACGTTGAATGCGGTTGAATGCTATTGACTGTGGTTCGCTGCGTTGTGATTCGATATTGGCAAGCTCTTCGTTTTTCAGTTTCTCGAATTCGTCCGCTGGGAACGTAGGTTCTTTCACAATTTCGCCCACTAACTTCATCACTTCGGCCAGATTAGGTCTGGTTGTAGTAATATTAATAACGGTTTGAGTTGCACCGCCTCCTATAAAGACGTTTGCTTTGAGGCGATCAAATTCATCTTTTATCTGCTGACGCGTGCGTTTAGCAGTTCCTTTATTGAGCATACTCGCTGCATAATCACCGGCAGTACCTCTGTTTTGAAGAGCTGCTTCGCTTCCAAAACGCAACGTAATCCGAGCCTCTACCGACTCACCTCTCGTTTTCTTAGATAGACCTGCGAATTTCATTCCATTGGGAAGTTCGGATCGTGTTGTGCGTGATTCGATGTTTGCCGGAGAAGGGTCAAAAGCCTCGCCTTGTGCGATTGTTTGAGTGCCTTTGTAGTCTTTTACTAATGCATCAACATCCGGTGACGCTGGTATTTCGGAACGCTCCGGGTTTTCCGTAGGTATGAAAATTCCTGTGGTTCTGTTATCTGGCTTAAGATATTGGCGTGCTACTCTAATAACGTCTAAAACTGTTACTGCCTTTATACGATCTCTAGTCACAAACAGCAACCTCCAATCGCCTGTGCCAATAAATTCACTTACTTCTAATCCTATGCGCTCGGAAGAGTTGAAGGCTAATTCAGTTTGCTTGATGATTTCATTCTTCGCTCTTTCCACTTCTTCTTTGGTAGGAGCTATAGTCGATACATCATCTAATGTTTTCAAGAATGTTGCTTTGGCATCTTCCAACGAATTTTCTTTCAGCACTTCCGCATAGGCTAGCATCAATCCGGGATCTTTCCATTGGAATGAAAAAGCACCTGTGCTGCTGGCTTTTTTGGAATCTACCAAGGCTTTGTATAATCTACCAGATGGTTCGCTTCCCAGAATATTAGACAAAACTTCCAGCGCTGCATAATCTTTGTGTGAACCTGCTGGAATATGGTAAGCTACCATCGCCAGTTGCACATCTCCTACTCTACGCAATACCACCGAGCGTTCACCATCTTGTACGGGATCAAGTGTATAGGTTCTGTTTAACTCGCGCTCAGGTTTAGGAACCCGTCCAAATTTCTTAACAATAAGATCAAGCGTTTTTGCTTCATCAAATTTTCCTGCTACCAAAAGAACCGCGTTATCGGGTTGGTAATATTTTTTGTAGAAGGCTTGCAGTTTTTCGATCGGCACATTTTCTAAATCGGCCTTTGAGCCAATGGTTGACTTGCCATAGTTATGCCATAAAAATGCGGTTGACATCACACGCTGCATCAATACACTGAATGGGCTATTTTCACCGCTTTCAAATTCGTTGCGCACCACAGTCATTTCACTGTCCAAATCTTTCTTAGCGATGTAGGAGTTCACCATGCGGTCGGCTTCCAAGTCAATTGCCCAATTCAAATTCTCTTCGGTGGCATTGAAGGTTTCGTAGTAGTTGGTTCTATCTACCCACGTAGTGCCATTGGGTCGAGCGCCATGCTCAGTTAACTCCTTTGGTATATCCGGGTGATTGGGTGTTCCTTTGAAAACGAGGTGTTCGAGTAAGTGGGCCATTCCTGTTTCCCCATAATTTTCATGCTTCGAACCCACCATGTAGGTAATGTTTACCGTGATGGTTTGTTTGGAAGGATCGGGAAAAAGCAACACGCGCAGGCCGTTTGCCAGCTTGTATTCGGTAATGCCTTCAACCGTAGTAACCTTTACAGGTGCTGTTAACGAGCCTGTAATTTGCTTTTCAGGCGAGCCCTTTTTTTGTGCACCTGCAGGCTTTCCCTTTTCTTTGTTTTGCGCGAAACCAACAGCCGAAACCATCAGCAACAACAAGAGAATTTTCACTTTCATATTTCTTTTTTGTTTTTGTTATTAAGATTTCTTCATACTACATCTTACTTGACGAAGCAAAGTATAAAAAAAAGTGAGTGGCAAAAATGTTTAGCCGACCAAATGTTTGAGTATTTGCTCAATTTCCTCTTTTGTTAATCTGGGGCCCCATTGACCTACCACTTTGGATGAGGCGAGCGATGCTAATTTGCCTGCTTCGGCAAAACTGTGGCCATGAGTGATGGCATACATAAACGCACCGGCAAACATATCACCAGCGCCATTGGAGTCTACAGCTGTAACTTTATAAGGCTCAATTTGGATGAACGTGTCACCATCAAAAACCAAAGCACCATTTTTACCTAACGTCATCACGAATCGTTTGGCTAAGCCTTTCAATTTTTCACGTGCTTCCAAAATATCATTGGTGCCCGTGAAAATCATAGCTTCTTCTTCATTGCAGAAAAGTAAGTCGACACTGGCGCCTACAATCTCTTCCATTTGCTTGGAGAAATACTTCACCATGCTGGGGTCTGAAAAAGTGAGAGCAGTAGCAACTTTGTGTCGCTCTGCTATGCGCTTGGTTTCTTTCATGGCTTCGAGCCCTTTCGGACTTGCCACCAAGTAGCCTTCCATGTAGATGTATGAAGAATTTTTAATCGCCTCTTCATCTAAATAAGCCGGTGAGAAAAATGAATTCACCCCTAAGAAAGTATTCATCGTTCTTTCTGCATCAGGGCTTGTCATTACCAAACAACGACCGGTATGATCTTGAGGAAGCTGCTCGTAAATAAGATTGGTTTCTACTTGATTGCTTTTCAAGTCTTCCAGAAAAAGCTTACCGAGTTCATCTTTCGCCACCAAGCAAGAATAAAATCCTTTGCCACCAAATTGGCTTACTGCCGCAATGGTATTTCCGGCTGACCCACCGCCAGTGAGTTTACTTTTGTTCATGTCGATGGCTTTCATGAGGTGCTGTTGACGCTTTTCGTCTACCAGGGTCATGACGCCTTTCTCCACTTCATTTTTTTCGAAGAAGTCGTATTCTACTTCTGTTACTATATCTACAATTGCATTACCAATTGCATACACATCATACTTCGCCATTTTATATTAGTTTGAATTTGGGTGCAAGGATACAGAATTGTTTGCTGAAAATTCAGAAAATTGAGGCTCGTTTCATTTACAGCACCTTGAATTACTTTTTGTCGGTTGCAATTTTCAGTGTTAACTTATAGGTTGCGGCACGATCCGGATAATCGGTAATAATTCCATCTACCCCCATTCCTTTCAGCACTAACATATCTTTCGTTTCGTTTACGGTCCATGGAATCACGCGCAAGCGTACTTTACTTTTCTCTTTTTTCTGGGTTGCTGTCAAGTCCACTTTTTGGGTGTGCAGCCACTTCACTTTGGCTTTCGTGAGCAAGGCGAAATCGGGGCTATAGATGGAGGGCACAAAGCCGAGGTCTTTCAAATTTTCTTCCGGAGATTTTTTATTCTCTACCAAAGCCGCCAGACGCATCTCCGGGTATTTTTCATGCCAATACTTTAACACCCGAAAATCAAATGACTGAATCACTACGCGCTCCATGGGCAGGTATTGATCGAGCAGTTGATACACCTTATCCGAAAATTCTGCCGGTGCTGGATGATACACCCCATCACCATCCGGTTCACTTTTAATTTCGATGTTATAATCTACTTCGTATTTAGTGTAGCTCTTGATGTGATTTTCAATTGCCACAATGGCATCGGCTAATAACGGCTTTGCGATTTTTTGTTTTTGTTGCTGCGGAAAACGCGGGTGTGGTTTCGAACCGCAGTCCCATTGGCGAACTTCATCATACGTCATCTGATAGATGTTGTAGGTAAGCTCTTCTTCTTTCGAAAACTCTGTGCCATCGGGTTTAAGGCAAAATTCGGAGGACATCCACGGTTCGTGTGAAACGATGATCTGACCATCTTTAGTAATAGCCAAATCCATTTCAACGGTTGTCACACCTAAGTCGAGGGCGGCCAGAAATGCCGGAATGGTATTTTCGGGTTGGAGGCCTCTGGCCCCGCGGTGACCTTGCACATCAAATGTAGGAATCAATTGAGCCCGGGCCATGCCTGAAAGTAGAACCATGAGAAGGATTGTGTATCGCATGGTCAAAGATAAGCAAAGAAAAAAAAGCGAAGAGCCAAAAGTTGTCTTTTGGCTCCACCGGTCTATTTGGGTTGCATGAGGAATTAAAACACTAATTAGTTATGTAATCAATTGTTTATGATCATTTGCATACCACCCGGTCTGCCTCTGCGGCCTCCGCCCATTGGATTAAGTTGCTTATTGAGTGCATACGTGAAGCTCACCATGAAGTATCTACCCAGATTGTTGTACGTAGTTTGTTGTAAGTAGTTGGCTGTGGCAGTTTGGTTTACACTCAAACTTTGATCTAACAGGTTATTCACTCCAATTTTCAATTCGCCCACATTATTCTTTAACAAAAAGCGTGACAAGCCAATGTTCAAAATGGGGATCTCCTGACTAAAGTTGGTTGTTTCGCTGGTGTAGGTATAATAATTAAAGGCCGTATTGAATTGGTAATTTTTCAAAAAGGTAAGATTCACTTCAGCCGTATAGGTTTTATTGAAGTATGACTGATTTTGTTTTTGATTGAAATCATACTGCGTTTGTTGCTTGCTGAGGTTCGCACTTAAATCTACAATCAAAATTTCTTTGAATGTATAGTTATAGCGAACACTTCCGCCCAATGTTGTTTGTCGGGTTCTATTTTCCTGATCATTCAGCAGGTTGATTCCGTTGGAATAATTTCCGGTAGGGCCCAAGCTAAATCGGCTGTTGAGTTTCCTTACCGGAAAGCCAAAACTAAAGTTGGCGTTTAGAGCTAAGTTATCGTTTACATTCACCGGCTTTGTGGTGCGTACGAAGTTGGTGGGGTTAATGGTTTGTGACGTGCTGATTGCGTTGGTGGTATACACAGCTGTTAGAAACCCAAAGAAGTTGATAAACTTAGCCGGATCGAAAGTGGTAAAGTTGGCAGAAATACTATGTACATAGCCGGGGCGCAACTCCGGATTACCCGTTGATAAGTTGAGCGGATCTGAATAATCTACGATCGGTTGCAATTGTTGAATGGTCGGTTCCTGCATGGATGTTTCATAGTCGAGGCGCAGATGTTTGAAGTTGCTGAAGTCGTAGTTGAAGCGAAGGACAGGCAAGAAATTTTCAAACGTTCGATCGATGTTGGTGAATTGATTGGTCTTCATGCTGTACAGCGTTCCCTCCAGACGCGTGTTTTGATAGCTAGCACCTACGGCTAAATTGAATTTCGTGCGGTTGATTCGAAAGTTAATTCCCGGACGATTGTAGACATAATTACTATTATAATTGTTGGTAAGCGAATCGATTAAAGTGCCGACAGCTCCTTTTTCATTATACATCTTTCGGTCAGCCTGATTTTTGTTGATCCGATAACTGTAGCTGGCTTCCAAGTATTTTCTGCCACCCAGTGGTTCAATGTAAGTTAGAGTGCCACCATACGATTGATTCGCATTCGACTGCACGCTACGTTGATCCACCTCCTGCACACTTGGATTGGTTCCAAAAAACTGGTTGTCCGAATTTAAAATACTCTTGGAGTCGGTTTGTGAAATACCTAGGGTTACGTTTGCCGAAAGGCTCCGTCCCTTTTTTGCAAAGCGGTGTCGCAATAATAAACTTGAATTTAAATTAGTCGTAATCTGGCTGTTGATGTTATTTCGATCACTCTCATTTTGCAAAACATTATTGGGATCGTACGTCTGGCTTTTGGTTATTGATCGCTGGCCGGATTCGGAATAGGTTAGGCTATTGGAAAACTTTAAAGAGTTGGCTGAATCTATTTTATGATCGATATTCAGATTGACACGGTGATTGTCATTCGTATTTACTTGGGAGCTATTTTGATCAAACAAATACGTGGTGCCATTGGGCAAGTAATTGATTCGATTTGTTTTTTGACGTATGTCTTGATCAAGGCGATTATAAAAATAACTGGAAGTAAGTTGTGTGTTTTTACTTAAATCTTTATTGAAGTTGATCCCACCGGCATAGTTGGTCATGATTCCGTTTTGTCTTCCACCAAAATTGAGCGGCACTCCGTTGGTGTTATTTCCATCTATTTGCAAACTTACTCTACCTCCGCCACCGCCCATCATCTGCTGCGAGCCTCCGGTAAAGTTCATGAAATCGCCAAACGAAAATCCTTGTTCGTTGATGTTGTTTGCCATTCCTAAAAATGAAAGTTGTATGCCCTTGGCAAAGCGGTTGATGTTGGCTTTTGCCTGAAACCGATCATTAGATCCAGCGCCCGCCATCATGGTTCCGAAAGCACCATTGCGTTTTTCTTCTTTCAATTCGAGGTTAATGGTTTTTTCTTTTTGGCCATCTTCAATTCCTGTAAAAACAGACTGATCCGATTTTTTATCAAACACTTGTACTTTTTCTACGGCATCTGCTGGTAGATTGCGCGTGGCCAATTTCGGATCGCGACCAAAAAATTCGCGGCCATCTACCATCACACGTTGCACTTGTTCGCCTTGGGCGCGCACGGTTCCATCTGTCTCCACTTCAACGCCCGGCAGTTTTTTTAAGAGGTCCTCGACATTGGCATTGGCTTTTACTTTAAATGATCCGGCATTGAATTCGATGGTATCGCGCTTGACAGTAACAGGGGCCTTTTCACCTTTGATGACCAACTCATCGAGTTGACGATCTTGGGGCATCATTCGAACAAGTCCTACATTCATTTCACTGTTGGATCCTTTTACAGAAAGTTGTTTTTGATACGTGGCGTATCCCACGAAAGTGACCTTCAATAAAAAATCACCAGTCGAAACATTCTTCATCTCAAAAAAGCCTTTCGCATCGGATGCGGCAAAACTCACGAGTGTGGAATCTTTTTGATTCAACAACATGACGGTGGATGAAGGCAAAGCTACTTTGGATGAATCGATAACCTGACCTTTGATTGTAAACTTCTGCGCACTCGCTTCGCTTACCAACAACAACAATCCGATGACTGCCGATAGAATTACTCTCATAAACAATGGGTTATTTTTTCTGAAGCTGTTTCAACTGCTAATTTCTAATGATCATACCTCCACCTCCTGTATTCATTTTTTTGAACTGTTCTTCCTGTACTTTTTTAAACTCCGCACGCGAAAGATTTTCGCCTGATTTGGGTTCTTTGATATCGTTCTTTTTTAATGGCTTCAGTTCAATTTTCTTAGCGAGAATTACACGCTCTCCGTTATTAATATCGATTGCCAGCACGGCTCCTGGTAGCGTATTGAATCGGTCGGGGCCCAAGAAGGGATGAAGTTTAGTAGTATACCAAGCGGTGATTTCGCGCTTCCGTTTTGGATCAGACTCATCTGTATAGTAGGCTTGTTGGCAATCATAGCCCTGAATGGTTTTCACTTCGGTTCCAAATTTCCAAGGAGTAACCTTGAGCGAGTCTTGAATCAAATAGGTCTTTCCAAAAAATTCTTCCTTAGAAACGTTTTTGCCTGTAGATTGATTGATATACACTTCGTTATTGGGCTGGCGCACCACCATTCTAAAACCTCCACCGCCCGATGATCCTTCTATTTCTTCATCATCGTCTTCAATGATGGGTTTATAAAGAGATTCATTCTCATTGAAAAATAATTGTTGCTTGCTGGTACGAAACTCCGGTATCATGGCCTTCATTTCTTCCCGACCGGGCGGCAACGTGCGGTGCATATTCATTTTTACTTCATACTCAATGGTGCCCGTTTGGCCGAACACAACATTAAAAGCGGTCAATGAAACAATGATGCCAAGAATCAAGACTAGTTTTTTCATAAGGGTTGAGGTTTTCATTTAATTTTTACTTGGTTGATAGAAAACTGGCTATTGACCGTATTTTCTATCTGCTGTAAACGTACGGCTAAAGATGACTGAGCTAGGTTAATTGTTCTGAAAGGAATGTTAATTAAGGTTAATGAGTAGATCAATGAACCAAAAAGGCCGTTACCTTTGTATGGTGAATCCAAAAAAGAATCGGCTTACACTCCTATTAATGTGCACCAGCATTGGGCTCTTGCTCGTATTGCAAGTGGTGTGGCTTACCTCTACGTACGAAAAAGCATTTTACGATTTGCGCAAAGAAACTTCTACCCTCTTTGAGATGACTGTAAGCGCCATGCGCGATTCGCTCATTTCTGGTAGTATTCAGCGGGTGCCCAATGATAGTGTACAAAGTGTTTTCTTCCGGCAACCCATTGACTCGCTTGTTGGAAAAAATCAGCGCATGCGAATGAATATCAACAAGCAATCTTCCCAAGTTCAGATTATCATATCATCGACTGACTCGCGCGATTCTTTGAATCAATTCATTCGTCCGCTCTCAGCTCAAATCCGGAAAGGGAAAATAGATAACGGAAATTTTGTTTTTCGGCTGGGGCCGGATTCGTTGCGCATCGACAGCATTGAAATCAATTTCAAAAAAGCATTACGTAAAGCTAATTTACCTTCTGAGTTTTTAGTTCTTAAAAAATCGTTTCTTCCTCCTCCGATGTCTATGAATCATTTCAAAGACATTTTTCGGTCAGAGCAAAAAGCGCGGAAACACGAAGAAGTGAATAGCCACCCCTTTGCAGATCAATTTCAAACTGACTGGGCCCAATTCAATCCGGCTTTTCGCTATGCCGCTACTGTTCAACATTTCAGAAATTTTCTGCTCGCTGAAATCATGCCCCAAATCTTGTTTTCTGTTTTTCTTTCCACATTGACTATAGGAGCATTTATTGTGATGTACAAAAGCATTCGTGCGCAACAGCGGTTGGCTGAATTGAAAAATGATTTCATTAGTAACATGACACACGAATTAAAAACTCCCGTAACCACCGTAGGCGTTGCAATCGAGGCGTTGAAGAATTTTAATGGTATTGAAAATAAAGAACTGACGGATGAATATCTGACCATTGCACAAAACGAACTGAATCGCCTATCACTTCTCACCGATAAAATCTTAAAAACGGCTATCTTCGAAAACAAGGGAGTTGATTTTCAGCCTGAGAATGTCCACTTTGATCAAATCATCGATCAAGTTCTTACATCCATGAAATTGGTATTCGAAAAAAACAAGGCTATTGTTTCGTTTGAAAAAATCGGAAGTCATTTTGAACTGCGAGGCGGCCAAGTGCATCTCACGAATGTGATTTACAATTTACTGGACAATGCGTTGAAGTACAGTGGTGAAAATGCCATGATTGAGATTCGATTACATGAGATGGGGCATGAATTAAAGTTATCCGTCACCGACAATGGCATAGGCATTGCACCTGAGTACAAGAAAAAGATTTTTGAAAAATTCTTCCGTGTTCCTTCCGGAGATGTGCACAACAGCAAAGGTTATGGACTTGGTCTCAGTTATGTGGACAGCGTGATTAAAGCACATCATGGCAAATTGGTAGTTGAAAGTGAAATCGGCAAGGGCAGTACGTTTACAATCGTGCTGAACAAATCTTAACCATCTGCGAAAGCATGAAGACGAAAATTCTGTATGTGGAAGACGAGCCTTTCTTAGGTAAGATTGTAAAAGAGAGTTTGGAAAGCCGGCAGTTTGACGTGCGCATGGTTTCGGATGGCAAAGAAGTGATGATGGCCTATAACGATATGAAGCCGAACATTGCCGTCTTGGATGTTATGTTGCCTGGTAAGGACGGCTACACATTGGCAAAAGAAATTCGCCAGATTGACCCAACTCTTCCCATCATTTTTGTAACGGCCAAGACACAGACGGAAGATTTGATTAAAGGCTTTGAGGTAGGCGGCAATGATTATCTACGCAAGCCATTCAGCATGGAAGAATTAATTGTTCGTGTCAACAATTTGCTACAACTCACGCAAAAACAACAGGCCAGCCCGAAAGAGAACATTGCCATCGGTCAATTTGAATATGCTCCACAGCGGTATGAATTGCGCAAAGGTGATTCCATCCGTAAACTCTCCCATCGCGAAGCCATTTTGTTACAAATACTGGCAGAAAACCAAAATAACAATATCGATCGCAAAACAATTTTGATGCGCGTGTGGGGCGATGATTCATTTTTCAATTCGCGCAATCTGGATGTGTATATCACCAAACTCCGTGATTACTTGAAGGAGGATTCTTCTATTGAAATTATCACCATCAAGGGAATTGGCTACCGTTTTGTGGTGGGGTAAAATCCTTAATCGTGATTAGATTTCTTGGGCTTTATTTGACACGAATCGGCAACGTAATTTTCAATTTTTCCCAGTACACGACAACTTCGCCTTGTGTAGCCGACTGAGACTCGATTATATAGCGCAAGCGTTCCTGATTTTTGGTTTCAATCTCGGGTGTTACTTGCACACGCACTACATCGTCTTTTGGATCGTATGAATCGGTGAGATGTTGTCTCCAATTTTTGTTGATAACAATCGTCCACTCTTTTTTGCCGGGAATGGTGAAGAATGCATACTTACCAGCAGGAACTTCTTTATCACCTATAATTAAAGTCTGATTGAACTCAATGCTGGTGGCTGAATGGGCACCGGTTACCCACACTTTGTCAAACGGCACCAGCCCGCCCCAGATGATTCGCTCACGCACAGCCGGAGAGTAATAAGACATTTTTATTTCTGCTTGGCCTAGCGTTCCGAAAGCACGTGCGCGGACGCTGCCTTTCAATGAGTCTGCTTGCGACTGTTCATCAATGATGGCACCTTCTTCTTTGGCAGGTTTTGTGGCCGTAGAATCTTTCGATAGAGTTTCAGTCTTCTTCGATTGGCATGAAAAAATAAAAACGGCAAATACGCAAGCAATCAAAAGACGCATAGTAGTAACTGATTAATTCAGGCGCAATCTATCCAAACCATTTCATTCCAACACAAAAATTCGGGCATCGGGCAGATGTAAATTAAAATAACCAAGTCCACCTTTTACATTTGAACTGAAATTCAATGGCTCTGAAGCAAATGCACTTAGGTTGTAGCGCCTGTCGTTTCTGGCTTTCAGAAAAGTATAATACTCCTCGCTGATGTTGGATAGAAAAACCGCTACCGTGTCGCCTTTGGAAAATTTCCGAAAAAGAACTTTAAACTCTTCCTGCATTACTTTACCATCATAAATGCTGTCGCGCACCAATCGTGTAAACACCCGTGGGTTTAAATAGGCTGTAACTTCATTGGACTGTGAAAACTTTTGAACGTTGATCATGTACCAATTAGGACCTTCCGGATCTTGTAAGCTATAATTGACCAGTGCCAAAGAATCATAGGTTGAATTATACAGCGATGCATTCACCGATGCAAAAGGAACCTGACCTTTTAATTGGGCAACAGCCGAAACTTCGCCCAATTCTTTTGTTTTTATGACAAGCTCATACTCATACCCCGGCACCAAATCTAAATTTATATTTCCATAGAGGCCATTGCCCAAATCCGGCAGCACGTCCGTTTCGCCATTGTGTTTTAGTACTACCTCAGCACTATCCAAGGCTATCTGGCTTATCAATGCTTGCGGGTCGCTGCCACGACCTGCATCAAGCGCACCAATACTTTTCGTGATGAGTACAATCAACGAACCTGAAGGTGCCAACTGGGTGGACACTACAATCTTTGGCTTCAATTGCTCAATGTCATCAACGGCCAGCGGACTTGGAATGCAGTTGGTCAGCAACACACCGGCCATGATGATGCTACTGATGATAGAAAGCTTCATAAAATATTTTCTAAAATTTGAATCCATAACTTACAAAAGGTAATAATCCAAAAAGTCCCGGTTGCTCATAGCGAAAAGATCCATCGCCATTGGGCATAATTACTATTCCAATAGGAGAAGCGCGGTTGTACACATTGTACACTCCTGCAAACCACTCGCCCTGAAATCTTTTGTTAGGATGCGGACGAAACTTCGCACCAATATCCAACCGATGTGTATCGGCCAACTTCACTGAATTGGCAGAAGCGTACACCGGAATCAAATCTAATCCCACTAAGGTTGGCGATGGCACCACGTATTGACCTATTATAGGGGTAAATCGAGAGCCGGAGATAAACTCAAACACTGATGAGAGCGACCATTTTTTTGATAACTGATAATTCAATACCAACGCTGCATTGTGCCTGCGGTCGTAGCGCGCCAAAAACCATTGTCCACCATTTACAGCATCGTATTGTCTTTCGGCTACGGCCCACGTGTAGCTGAGCCAACCTGTTAATTTGCCGCTCTCTTTTTTTATTAACACTTCTAGTCCGTACGCCCGGCCCTGGCCTTGCACCAATTGCTTTTCAAAATCAACATTGAGTAATAAGCTCGCTCCCTCTTTGTAACCAATTAACTGATGCATCCATTTATAGTATCCTTCGATACTCACAAATAAATTGCGTTCAGGAATAGTGCGTTGCATACCCAACGCCACTTGATCAGCCGTTTGTGGTTTTACATTGCGCGTTACAGGATACCAAATGTCTGTAGGAAAAGCGACAGCCGCACTCGACACACGGTGCAAGTATTGGCTCATCCGGCTGAAACTAAATTTCAAAGCCGTGACTGAATCTAATTTGTACCGAAGTGCAAATCTTGGCTCGAAGTTGTAATAAAATGTTTGGTCGACATAGGCTGAAGATGTACGCAACCCAACACTCGCATTCAAACGCTTCGTAATACTTGCGTTGCCTTGAATAAATAAACTAGACTCAAGCGATGTCTGCGGAAGCGATGAATTAGACTTTAATATATCTGAAATTTCTCCAGTCGTAGTTATACGGTTCGGTGCTACTTGGTGGCGAATCATTTCAATTCCTGCAGTAAGCGAAACGCGGTGGTGTACTGAATCGGATGTGACTAACCACTTTCCTCCTACGTCTTCAATTCGAGAAGTAACGAACAAACTATTTTCCTGGTAGGTGTTTCGAATGGAATATTGGAACACTGTGCGATACAACGAAAGTGTAGAATTGAATTTGCGATACGAGCGATCCCATCGCAAAGTTTGTGTAGAGTTCCCTAAGATAAAATCGGTCGTGATGTTACGGTTGCGTAGCGAAGCGCGTGGTAAATTCGAAAAACTAAGCACATCATTTCCTTCATAAAATGTAAACTCCCATCGGCTATTGGCATTGGGGCGATACAAAATTTTTCCATTCAGGTCGTAGAAAAAATAGGGCAACTCTTGCCCCACTAACTTCACCACCTGATCAACATAGGTTCTTCTTCCTGCTAAAGTGAAAGAAAGTTTGTCTTTTAAAATGGGCTGCTCGATCATTAACCGGGATGCTAGTAAGCCAATGTTTCCTTTCATTTGAGTTTTAGCCGGAAAAGAAGATCGCGAAGTGACATCGAGTATAGAAGAAAGTCTGCCGCCATACTCTGCAGGAAATGCACCATTGATCGATTCAACTTTATCTAATATATCCGGATTGAATACCGATAAAAATCCAAACAAGTGACCCGTGTTGTAAACAGGAGCACCATCGAGTAGAACCAAATTTTGATCAGCAGCTCCGCCACGCACAAAAAGATCGGTAGTACCATCGGCACCTTTCGTAACTCCGGGTAGTAATTGAATGGTTTTAATTACATCGGCTTCGCCACCCAAAACGGGTATCGAGCTGATTTCTTTCCCCGTAAGGGAATTGGTACTCATGCGGGTAGTTTGAAATTGATCGGATTGCAATGTGCGATCGGCTGTAATGGTCACTTCCTCCAATTCTTCAGATTTAGGGCGCATGACAATTCGAAGTGTAGAATCGCCAGAGATATTTAGATTCGCAGAGAATTTCTGATAACCCGTGTAGGTAATCTCCAGTTTAAAAAAACCCTTGGTAAGATCAACAAAAAACTCTCCTTTTGAATTGGTAGTGACCGTTTTTCGTTTTTGTTGTTGAATAAACACATGCGCAGACGAAAGTGGAACTGACAAGCTATCCTCCACCACGCCCGTTAAACGAACTTGTTGGGCTTGTGCGTTGATGGCGCAAGCAATCAGAAGGAAAGAAACAATCACCAGCCGCATCCAACAATCTTTTAATATGTGGGTATTACAGGATTCGAACCTGTGACCCCTACCCTGTCAAGGTAGTGCTCTAAACCAGCTGAGCTAAATACCCGTGAACGGAAACAAAGAACAAAAATAGCGATCAAATAATTAAACTGATTGAATGGCCACCGAATTATGCTCCCTTCAACAAAAAAATAAATAAGGAGAATCGGGAGTTACCTAAACATAAAATTTATGAATTTAGTGGCGGTTTAAACTGCCCCATGCCCCACCTTCGAGTCGTTTTCCTTTTGGGAGTCCTTTTGATTCATGGCGAGTGTTCATTTTCGCAGGCACAGGATAGCGTCATTATTGCCAAGCTAAACTTTAAAGCACTTGAACAATACCTATCCACACCCGATTCTTCGATTGAACTATCAAAAAAGGCACTTTCGTTGGCTGAAGCGAACGGATTTGTCAAACAACAGGCCTTTAGTTATTATGTGTTATCCAAGGCGCATTGGGCCAAAGGCAATTATCAACTGAGCACAAAGTATGCCTTTAAATCATTAAAATTTTATGAGAATTCTTCGCAAATCTATCATTGGGGTGAATGCCTGAGTGCGCTCGGAAGAACATTCGCTGATCAAAAAGATTATGCGTTAGCTCATGAATACATTCATAAAGGCTTATCGCTGGCAATCAAAAACAATCACGAAATGTTGTTAGCCGAAGTGCTTCGCGAGCAATCGTTTCTACTCCTCGAAGAGAAAAAGTACGATTCTTCATTACAGTGTATCAACCGAGCCATCTCGATTTATAATAAGTACAACGACTCGGTCAACATCAGTGTCTTGTCCAGTCGAAAAGCACGGTTGTTATTTGAACTTGGTCAGTTAAAAGAAAGTAAAGAATATATCCATCAAGCTTTACTTATGGATAGCTTGGTTAAAAACAGAAGAGGGTTGGGAATAACACTTTATCAGGCGGGGCTCATAGAATGGAAGTTGGGAAATACGGAGCAAGCGCTTGCCTATTTGAAAAGGAGCTTGCGTACTTCGGAAGAATTGAACAATATTCAAAACATCATCCATATTCGATCGACTCTGGCAGATCTCTATCACACAAAAAATCTGAACTCGCAGGTTATTGAAGAACTAAAGAAAGTATCTGTGCTGAAAGACAGCTTGTACAGCTTGGAAAAAAATGTAAAAATTCAAGAGATGCAGGCAGTGTACGAACTGGAAGAAAAAGATCACATCATCCGGCTATTGGAAGATGAAAATCTGATCGAGAAAAAAACTGCACAAAATCAAAAAATTCTGCTGCTGTCGGTAACTACCATTATGGTATTGTTAGGCCTCTTATCGTATTTGTTCTGGCGAATGCGCGGCAATCAATTAACACTCAACAAAGCTTTGGCTATTAAAAATCAAGAGATTGAATTGCAAAATGAAGAAATTCAATCGCAATCTGATTCACTTCACCAAATCAATCAACTGAAGTCAAAAATTCTTTCTGTAATTAGTCATGACTTGCGCGGCCCCATCAAAAATTTGTATATGCTTTTGGAGATGGTGACCAAAAAAATTGTTACGCCACAAGAGTTTGCTGAGTTGTCCGTAAAATTGAAATCGAACCTGAATGTGACCCAGCGCACACTTGAAAATTTATTGAACTGGTCAATGGGGCAAATGGAAGGAATAAAAACAGAGGCGGTGGCCTTTAACATTAATTCGGTTATTGATGATGTAGCGCAGCTTTCAGAAGAAGCTGCTAACCACAAGCAACTGCTGGTGAAATCGGATAGTAAAAATCCGGTGTTTGTTTTGGCGGATATCAATCAGGTACACCTCATCCTTCGTAATCTTTTTAACAATGCCATCAAATTTTCACAACGTGATGGGGAAGTCATGATCACCACAGAAATCAAAGGTAAATTCTGTTTTATCTCCATTCAGGATAATGGAATAGGAATGACGCAAGCTGAAGTCGATATGATTTTGAATACGAACGAATATTTCACCAAGGTGGGCACCGATCAAGAAAAAGGTACCGGACTTGGATTATTACTTTGCAAAGATTTCATAAAACGAAATGGTGGAGAGTTTTCGATTTCCAGCAAACTAAAAGAGGGGACACGCGTCACCTTCTCGCTACCCCTCAGTTAACCTTCAAAGCCAATTTTCTTATGGCTTCCATCACAAAATGGTTTATTCGATGAAGCGCCACATCTGCAAAAAGCAGTCACATTATTTTTTTGAGTGAGGTTTCCATCTTTGTCTTTGATTGATACGTTTCCATATACAAGTAGCGGGCCATTAGGCATCGTCTCCACAATGGTTTCTGCTTCTATTTTCACCTTGTTATCCGCATCTCGATTCAGATAGTAACTGAGTGCGCCAGAAGGGCATTTTTTCACTTGCTCAATAATCTTATCGGTGCTTGCCCCTTCGGGGGTAATCCAAGGGCGCTTGCGCGGATCAAATACTTCGCCTAAGCCCTTGAAGCAAATGGTGGAATGAATGCACTCGTTGGGTTTCCAAACTACGGTTACTTCTCCGTTAGTGTATTTTTTGGTGATATCCTTCATAGCAAAAAATTAGGTTAAGAGTGAGGGATCATAAACTTAATCCCGCAAAACAGTTTGAATTTCAATAGGGTTGGTGAGTGTTTTGTGTACAGGACAAGCATTCGCGATTTGCAACAAGCGCGTGCGCTGCTCATCGGTTAAATCTCCTTCTAACTGCAACTCTCTTTTAAAAACCGTTTTGTTATCTATTTTTTCAAAGTCTACCTCCACGGTAATTATTTCGACTGGCCACTTTTTCCGATCGGCATACATACGAATGGTAATGGCGGTACACGAAGCTAATGAGATCAATAAAAATTCTCCCGGTGCCGGGCCCTCGTTTGTGCCACCCAATTCTTCGGGCTCATCGGCCACAATTTGCTTTGCACCTGAAATTATTTCGGTGCGAAAATGTTCTTTGCCGATGGTTGCTATGGCCATGTTAAAATGGTTGGTTCATCACAAACGAGTCTTGCACGTAACGTTCGCGTGGTGCAGCTTCACGTAATTTAAAATTTTCTGCGAGCATCTCCACATCACCCGGATAACCAATTGCCATTACCACCACGGCTTCATGCGTGTCCGGAATATTCAACTCCGCCTTTGCTGTCTCGCGATTGAAACCTCCCATCTGATGCACATTCAATCCAAGCTCTGTAGCCTGCAACGACAAGAATGCATTCGCAGCACCTAAATCGTATCGAGCTGATCCATTGGGCTTTTCATTTGCTAAAAAATTCTTTCGCGCAAGGGCCATTACCAACACTGGTGCTTTGTTAGCCCAAATTCGGTTTCCTTCTAAAAGGGTATTTAAAAGTTTTGACCACAACTCCGATTGCTCTTTGGTGGCATAAATATAAACCCAAGGCTGCTCGTTGCTACTGGATGGTGCCCAGCGTGCTGCTTCAAACAACGCTTTAATTTTTTCAGGTTCTACCGGTTTATCTGCATAAGCGCGGCTGCTTCTTCTGCGCTCGATGACTTCTAATAAGGGCTGCTCAATAGTGCTTGACTTTTTCATTTTGTCGTTTAAATTCTGATTTATGTGAACTTCAACTCAAACAAATTTCCAGGTGAGAAGTTCAAAGCTTGTTTCAATTACTTCGCCCACTTAGGGATACCCCATGCGGCCAACACGCCTGAAATGGCGTGCATCGGCCCGGCCAATAAAGGGAACGTATCATCCAATGTGGTACCATCTGGAAGAGCCGGTGTGTTGAAAACCGGGTAAAAACTAATCAATGTAAAACCGATGGTTAATACCAACCAGAATAACTTTCCTTTAGGTAAAAACTTAATCATCAAAAAGAAAATGATCGAACCGATCAGCAAAGGAAAAATTGAAGAGACTGTTACAGGTACGAAAAAACCAGCCGGAATGGTTGCTCCTAATACTCCGGCAATCAGTGTCCATATATTATTAAGTCCCGCAGCAATCAAGCCGGCAATGGCGCCACCTTTCAGCGCCTGACGAATAGTAAGTTGTTGTGTTTCCATAAAATCAAGTTTGTTATAATTTTTGTAAGATTTAGTGTTCTATGAGTACTCCCATTTTTCCCATTTGATAATCGCGCATGGCTTCCATGATCTGTGTTTGGTTGTTCATCACAAAAGGTCCATACGAAACTACTTCTTCATTCAGCGGTTCGCCTGTTAAAAACAAAATACGTGTGTCTTCTACCGCAGTGAATGAAATCCCCTCTCCATCATTTTTAAAATGAACGATATGCAACGCGTCTACCAAACCAAATCCATCTACTTTCAACTGACCATCCAACAAATAGATGAACGCGTTATGTGATGTAGGAATAGGAATTGAAATCGTTCCACTTTTCTTCAATTCGAATGTAGCCGCATTCACTACTGCCTGCGAGGGAATGGGACCTTTTACGTTCAACACTTCACCTGAAAAAACTTTTCCGTTTACGAGTCCGTCCGGTGAAGTTACTTTCGGAGCTTCTTCCGCGCTCAGCGGGTAATAAGCAGGCTGATCCATTTTATTCTTTGCCGGTGTGTTGATCCACAGCTGAATGATTTCTTGCCGTCCTCCAATTTCATGAATATCGTGCGGTGGTCGTTCGCTGTGAATAATGCCCATGCCCGCATTCATCCATTGCGCACCGCCTGCATAAATCACACTATCATTTCCGCGGCTATCGCGATGGTGCACACCGCCTTGAAAAATAAATGTGACCGGAGAAAAACCACGGTGCGGGTGTGGGCCTACACCGGCATGATCCGGCTCAACATGCGAAGGCGCTTTGATGTTGGCATGATGTAATAATAAAAATGGATCAATCTGCTCTACATTTTGCGTAGGCAGTGGCTGGCGAATGGGCATACCTCCCATATCCATTTGATGTGCATATAATAAACGAGAAACGCTTCGTGATTTCATGTTTTACGAATGTTTATATCCTACCAATTCAGGACAAAGTTTTACTTTATTGTTTCGACAACGGCTTCGTGAATTTCATTGAATAGCAAACCGCTTCCTCCACCATAATGGCGAATGATTTTGGTTGCAGGATTCTTCTTCAAAAAAACTTCCTTCAATTTTTCTTCCGATGTTTCTTCCACACCTCCACCAATCAGCACCAAATCAAAATTCTCTAATTGAAAGATAGCAACCGCTTCCTCATCGGTCAGTGCGCCTTTGGCAGTCCAACCTCGTTGACTTTCAATCAAGCGAACTACCGTTTCCATAATTTGCGGGTGCCGTCCGATGATGAGAATGTGTAATGGATTCATGGTTTTCTTTACACGATTAGTTCATTGGTACTTCCATTAGCAGCAACTCGGCATCGCTGTCTGCTACGATGTCTAGTTTCTCCAGATCCCACACTCCTAATCCATCACGCTTATTCAGTGATTGACCGTTGATCGTAACATCGCCATTGATGACAAACGCATACACTCCATTGCCTTTCAGCTTAACATCATACGAAGTTGAAAAACCTTTTTTCAGATTTCCCAAGTGAAACCAGGCATCCTGATTAATCCATACGCCATCATCAGTTTTAGAAGGGCTTACAATTTGCTGCAGTTTGTTGACACGATCTTCCGGTTTGAAAGTAATCTGATCGTAGCGGGGCGTGATGTTGCGTTCTTTTGGGAAAACCCAGATTTGCAAAAAGTTTACTTTCGAATCTTTGTTCTTGTTGTACTCGCTGTGATAGATGC
>JAJTHV010000311.1 GCA_021300095.1 Flammeovirgaceae bacterium
GTAATAACACTCTTCGATAACTATTGGGACGTCAATCTGGATCCAGAAGCAAATGAAACGAGCTGGAAGCGATGGACCCATGTTCTGTTCTTGCAAGTTGAAAATCCCGAACACATCGCCAGTATCAATAAACAACTGCAGCAATATATCGAGCCACAAAATAAGGCGCGCGAAGATTTTAAGATCACTGAATATTATCTAGAAAACTTTGATGGGATGATGCAACGAAATCGGGCCAATCCTCGGCTTGATAGTGATTTTTTGGGTGGTGGTATTCCCGATGAAGCTGTGACTGTTCCGGCTATTATGGCAGTACTGTTGCTGCTGCTAGCCTGTTTTAATTTTACCAACACATCCATCGCCATTTCGAGTAAGCGCCTAAAGGAAATTGGCATACGAAAGGTAATGGGTAGTATGCGAAAGCAATTGATCATTCAATTTTTAGGAGAAAATTTAATTCTATGTTTTTTAGGCTTGTTAGCCGGATTGCTCATGGCTGAATGGCTTGTGCCAGCCTATGATAATATGTGGGCTTGGCTTGATTTAAAATTAAGCTATACAGAAGATGCTGGCTTCCTTATTTTTCTTGCAGTGCTTTTGGTGATCACCGCGTTAATCGCTGGATCTTACCCTTCTTTTTACATTACCTCTTTTGAGCCGGTGAGCATCCTAAAAGGAAAAGCCCGCTTCGGTGGTACCAATTGGTTTACAAGGGTTTTATTGTTTGGCCAGTTTGTCATCTCTTTACTAGCCATTATCATGGGTGTCGCCTTTTATCAAAATGGAGAATATCAACGTGATTATGATTTGGGATATACGACACATGGAGTTATTTCTTCATGGGTAAATACAGAGAGTGGCTACAATACTTATCGCGATGCCCTCGCATCGAATAAAGATATACAACTCATTGCGGGCACGAGGCACCATGTGGCTAATGCGCGCTATAATGATCCTGTGAAGTACGAATCCATCGAAAGAGAAGTGGATATTATGGACGTAGGCGAAGATTACTTCGATGTGATGAGTATGACTTTACTGAGTGGTCGAAAATTTCAAAAAGACTCTGAGACGGATCGAAAGGAATCGGTTATTGTAACCGAAGAATTCGTAAAGCAATTTGGATGGAAAGATAATCCAATTGGCAAACGCGTAGTGTGGATGGACACGACACAGTTGTACGTTGTAGGCGTTATGAAAAATGTTTACGCACAAGCACTTTGGGGTCCGTTGCAACCCTTGATGTTTCGTTATTCGGCAAAAGAAAAGTACCAACAGCTACTGGTGAAGGTGGAGCCAAACAAAATGGCTACTGTAAGCGAATACATGGAAAAGAAATGGAAAGAAGTTTTTCCGAATACACTTTACAACGGTCAATGGATTGATCAGGAGTTGCAGGAGACTAATGAGATTAATGCCAACGTCTCGATCATGTTTGCATTCTTAGGATTCTTTGCTGTACTCATGACAGGTATTGGGTTATACACACTCGTTTCCTTGAATATCGAAAAGAAGATGAAGGAAATAGGTGTGCGCAAAGTGTTGGGCGCATCGATAGCAAATATTTCTGGTGTTATTAATTTTGAGTTTATCATTAATCTTGGGATTGCTGTAATTGTTGGAGGTGCAGTAGGTTTTTTTGCTGCCGACATTCTCATGGATTCAATCTGGGAGTACTATTTGAAACTGAGCGCGATAACCTTGCTAGTCTCTGTCGGTGTATTGGTAGTAGTTGCCACCTTAGCGGTTGGTTACAAAACTGTTTCAACGGCATCCATGAATCCCACAAAAACACTACGCGATGAATAATAGAGTAAAACAAAAGTTACAGTATGGCTGTAACTTTTGTTTTTGAAGCAGCGTCTAACTGACAAAACCACAATCTCATGATAAAAAACTACTTGGTTGTTGCACTTCGCAACATTCGAAAGCATTCTTTTTACTCAGCTGTTAATATTTTTGGGTTAGCAACCGGTATTGCAGCTGCATTATTCATTCTGGTGTACATCGTGGATGAGTTGAGCTATGATAATTTTCATAAGGATGCTTCCAGTATCTATCGGATTGGATTGCATGGAAAAATCAGTGGTCAGGAATTAGAAACAGCCAGTTCATGTCCACCACTGGCCAATGCACTGGTGACTGAGATTCCTGGTGTTGAAGCGGCTACGCGTCTGAATCGCAGAGATAACATGGTTTTTAAGAATGGCGACTTGGCATTTACAGAGGATAAAATCTTTTTTGCTGATTCTAATTTCTTTCAGTTTTTCGATTTTAAATTGATAGAAGGAGATCCTGCCACCGCACTGAAAGAGCCCAACAGCATTGTTTTAACTCCGGATCTAGCATCAAAATATTTTAAAGATTCTGCTGTGGGTAAGTTGCTTACCATCGGCAATCAGAATAAGTCTTATAAAGTAACAGGCATTGCTGCGACACCACCACATAATTCACATTTTACATTTGCTGCACTCATCTCTACTAGCTCAGATAAAGAGTATTACAATTCGCCTTATTGGTTGAACAATGGTTTGTACACCTATTTCAAGAAAAATGAAGCAACGCAAATAGCGGATATCAATTCAAAGTTGAATGCAGTCACTGACAAACACATTGCACCGGAAGTAGAACAATTCCTGGGTAGTTCAATTGAAAAGTTTAGACAAACCGGAAACGAGTATGGTTATTACACCATGCCTTTGCTTGATTCCAGATTGTATTCTACCTGGAATGATGATATCGAAGCACAAGGCAACATCACTTACGTTTATGTTTTTGGTGGTGTTGGTATCTTTATTTTGCTGATTGCCAGTATCAACTTTATGAATTTGTCTACCGCCCGCTCTGCCGGTCGCGCTAAAGAAGTTGGTTTGCGCAAAACACTCGGTTCAGTTCGCAATCAAATGATTGGACAGTTTTTAGCGGAGTCGGTGGTGTATGCCATGATCGCTACCATTCTAGCTTTTGTACTCGTGGTACTTTTGCTGCCGCAATTCAATTTGCTTTCAGGCAAAGCACTGCCCATGATGTCCATTGCTAATCCATTGGTTTTGCTATGCGCAGTTTTGTTAACCTTCATTATTGGTTTATTGGCCGGAAGCTATCCAGCTTTTTATCTCACCAGTTTTAGTGCAGTAGAAGTATTGAAAGGAAAAGTACGAGCCGGTTTAAAAAGTAAGGGAATTCGCAGCGGACTGGTTGTATTTCAATTTGCACTTTCTATCATTTTGATTATCTGTACCACCACGGTGTATCAACAAATTAAGTATTTGCAAGCGCGCAATGCCGGGATGGATAAACACAATATATTAGTTATAAACAATGCTGGCCGATTGGAAACTAACCAAACTGCATTTAAGAATGCGTTAGCTTCGAAAACAGGAATTGAAAAAATCAGTTTCACGAACAATGTGTTTCCAGGTGTAAACAATACAACTGCCTTTCGCAATGCTGTGTCACGCAAAGATCATATTATGGGAACTTACTTCGCAGATTACGATCATGCGGATGTATTGAAACTGGAATTGCTGGAAGGACGCTATTTCTCACGCGATTTTCCTTCTGATTCGAATGCAGTAGTATTGAATGAAGCGGCAGTTCGCGAATTGGGATGGGATAAACCGCTGCAAGAAAAATTAATCATATTCGGTGGCGATCAAAGCAAAGGAGTTACAACTGAGATCCCGATGAATGTGGTAGGCGTTGTAAAGGATTTTAATTTCGAGTCCTACAAATTAAAGGTGCGCCCTATGGTGATTCGATTGACAGATAAGTCTAACAACTTGTTGATACGTTATTCAGGCACAGCCGAAGGCACAGTAAAAGAAGCAGCAGCGCTTTGGAAAGAATATGCTTCCGGTGATCCTTTTGAATATGCTTTTTTAGATCAAAATTTTGATGAGCTTTTTCGTGAGGAACAGCGGTTGGGTTCCTTATTTACTGTGTTCACTGTTTTGGCCATATTTATTGCGAGTTTAGGCTTATTTGCCCTAGCAGCTTTTACGGCTGAGCAGCGTACAAAAGAAATTGGAATTCGCAAGGCCTTGGGTGCGAGTGTAGCCGGCATCACCACACTTCTTTCTAAAGAGTTCACCGTACTGGTAATTATTTCCATTGTACTAGCAGTGATACCCGCCTATTTCTTACTCGATTATTGGTTAGGTCAGTTTGCATACCGCGTTGAAATTACCTTTGCCATTTTTGCCATCAGTTCATTAGGTGCATTGTTTATTGCTTGGATTACAGTAGGCTTTCAAGCATTCAAGGCTGCGCTGACAAAGCCAGTGGATTCACTCCGCGGTGAATAGTTGAACTTATTTGTCATAGAGGAAGTTCTTGCCTTATATTTACCTAAAGAACCTATCTCTATGACGCCATTACAAATTGCTTTACTACAGTGGGATATTTCGAACAAACGCATGCTCAAGTTGTTCGAATCGATCAGTGATGAAAAATTCTTCTCACCTATCATGCCGAATGGAAATTCGCCTTCGTGGCTTTTAGGGCATTTGGCCGATACAGACGATATGCTTTTGGAATTGTTTGGTATTCGACAACGCATGTATCCGGATCTCGGAAAAATATATCACCATACCAAAGGAGTAAATCAAAGCGGACATCTATCCAAGCAAGAGTTGCTAACAAAATGGAAGCAAGTAGTGGATGCATTGGATGAAGCATTTAAAAAGATGAATGAACAAGATTGGCTAAACCGGCATATGGCGGTATCTGAGGAAGATTTTGCAAGGGAACCGCATCGTAACAAATTAAATGTGATGCTCAGCCGTGTTACACACAAAGCCTCTCATTTAGGTCAGATTGCCATGCAGCATTGATTGGAGTTCAATCGCCTGTGGTAATACCACTCATCAAAATTATATCTCATTCGGCTAAATAGTATAGTTAGCCATCAGCTTTCAATCGGTAGATTTAGTATCTAAAATCTATCCTATGAGAAAACTGGCCATACTAAGTGCGCTGATCTGTAGTTCACTCTATCTTTCGGCTCAAACACCTGACCCAAAGTTATTTTCCTCACTTCGGTTCCGTTTTATCGGTCCCGATGGAAATCGAATGATTGCTGTCGTAGGTGAACCCGGAAATCCGATGGTGTCTTATGCCGGAGCCGCCAGCGGAGGTATTTGGAAAACGGAAGATATGGGCATCACGTGGAAATCGGTTTTTGATGACACGGAAGATTCGTCTATTGGAGCGTTGGCCATTGCACCTTCCAACCCAAAGCAAGTATGGGCCGGCACGGGAGAAACATTTTTAATCAGGCCTGCTCATGCAGTGGGTAATGGAGTCTACAAATCCAGCAATGCCGGTAAATCTTGGAAGCATCTGGGTTTAGAAAAAACGTTTCGCATCAGTCGTGTGATTGTTCACCCAACCGACACAAACACAGTATATGTTGCCTCATTGGGCCATACACACGGCCCACAACAAGAGCGCGGTGTGTATAAAACTACTGATGGTGGTAAAACGTGGGATCGTGTCTTTTTTGTAAATGAAAATACGGGCTGTTCCGATTTAGCCATCGATCCGCAAAACCCAAATATCTTATATGCGGCCATGTGGCAGGTGGAAATCAAAACATGGTTGCTCAATAGCGGAGGTGAAGGCAGTGGCATCTATCGCACAAAAGACGGTGGCAAAACATGGGAACCTTTGCGAAATGGAATTGAATCTGGCCCTGCACATCCTGTTGGAAAAACTTCGGTGGACGTGGCCTTCTCTAACCCAAAAGTGGTTTATGCGCTGGTAGAAGATAAAGAACCACGACTCTATCGCTCGGAAGATAGCGGAGATACGTGGAAGCTTATGCACAAACATCACGGCATGGGGCAGCGTGCCGGCTACTATACCCGCTTGCGTGTTTCTACGGCTGATGAAAACACGGTCTACACCATTTCAGTTGGAATCATGAAAACAACAGACGGAGGAAAAACTTTTGATAAAAAATTTAATCAATGGGCACCCGGTGGAGATAATCACGATATGTGGTTTGATCCGAAAGATGGTAAGCGCATTTTGTGTGCACACGATGGTTGCCTCAACATGACTTTCAACGAGGGCAAGACCTGGAACAACATTAATTTGCCGATCGCACAGATGTACCACGTGGCAGTGGACAATCAAGTGCCCTATTATGTTTATTCCAACCGGCAGGATGGATGGAGCTACCGTGGACCAAGCTGTTATCTGGGTGGATGGAATATTCCTCTGGGAGCGTGGCATGGAGTAGGAGGTTGCGAAAGCGGATTTGCTCAGCCTGACCCATTTGATAATTCAATCGTGTGGAGTGGTTGCTATGATGGAGGTTTAGACGTATTTGATTTAAAAACCATGCATCCGCGCGATGTTCGGGTGTGGCCACAAACACAAATTGGATCGAAGCCCGCTGATGCAAAGTATCGTTGGCATTGGAATTTTCCGATGGTGTTATCCAAGCATGTGAAAGGTAGAGTGTGGGTGGGAAGTCAGTTTGTGCATGAAACTAACAACGTGGGGCAGAGCTGGCAAGTAATTAGCCCCGACTTAACAACAAACGATAAAACACATCAGCAAAATTCAGGAGGCATTGCGAGTGACAACCTGATGACGTGGGATGGTTGCACCTTGTATTCCATGGCTGAATCTCCGGTGAAAGAAGGAGTTCTGTGGACAGGAAGCAATGACGGGCAAGTGAGCGTAACGCAAGATGGAGGTAAAACGTGGACAAATGTTTCGAAGAATATTCCGGGCTTACCGGCTTGGGGCACCATTCATAATATCGATGCCTCGAACTTTGATGCAGGAACATGTTATCTCTCGGTGGATGCGCATCACGTAAACGATTTTGGGTCGTACGTTTTCAAAACTACGGATTATGGAAAAACATGGACACGATTAAAAATCGAGTTGCCTGCCTCCAACTCCAACTTCGTGAATCAAATAAAAGAAGATCCCGCCAAGGCTGGGTTATTATGGTTGGGTACCGATAAGTCGTTGTACTTCTCACCCAACGATGGAAAAAACTGGGTTCATCTGAAAAGTAATTTGCCTCCGGTGCCGATCTATGGCATTGAGATCCAGAAAAATTTCAGAGATCTCGTGATTGGAACATACGGCAGAGGGATTTACATTTTAGATGACATTACTCCGATTCGTGAGTTTACGGAGCAAGTACAAAACACCGATGCTCATTTGTTTTCACTGCGACAAGCGTACCGCTTTCAGGATGTGAATGGAATCAAAACGGAAGACAGTTTTGTGAACGGACAAAATCCTCCGGATGGGGCAGCGATCACTTATTATTTAAAAGAGAAATCAAAAGATAGTGTCGAGTTATTGGTTTATAATCCAAGTGGTGAATTAATTCAAAAATTGAAAACTAAAAACCAGCCCGGGCTCCAGCGTGTTTGGTGGAACTTGCGTTTACAAGAGCATGCTATGCCTAAGCTACGCACACGTCCACGTGGCAAAGAGTGGGTAGAGTTGGATGAAAAGGGCGAGCGTAATTTATTTATTCCTGATCTGGACATCGGCCCTGGTTTAACGCCACCCATGGTGCCTCCCGGTAATTATACAGTGGTATTGAAAGCACACGGCAAGGAATTTAAACAATCCGTTTCGGTGTTGAAAGATCCTAACACAAAATCAACACCAGAGAGTATGCAGCGGCAATATGCATTGGGCGTGAAACTGTATACCTCCATCAAAACATCATTGCAATTGATTGATGATATGGAAAAAATGCGCACGGTTTTATTAGCAAAAAAGGGCGATAAAAAGGCAGCTGCATTGGAAGAAAAAATTTACCAGCTCGAAGCCGTATTGTTTGACATTAATCAGACTGGAGCACGCTGGGATATCTTCCGGAGCGGGGCGCAGGTATTGGAGCGATTCCTGGCTTTGGGTAAGGAAAGCCAGATTTTCAGTGCCGATGCACCGCCCACCGATCAGCAAGGAGAAGTATATGAAATCACTGTGAAGCGGTTGGAAGAGGTACAAAGTCAATTTGAATTGATCCGGAAAAACCCCGAAATCAAGCAAATTGAGAAGAAAAAGTAGTCCAATGTTAAGTTTTTTTAACTGCTTGGTAATATTACGGTAACATGATACTTTCGTATCCCAACATTTATCAAATCGTTATGGAAAAACTTATATTGAAAGGAAAGAAAGAAGTAAAAAATCTGCTCGTTGATTCACTACATCAAACCATTCAAGCAATGGGGATCTCAAAATCATCCAAAAAAGCTGATAAATTGGTGGAGCGCAGCGCAAAGAAATTAGCGGCAGTGGTAACTGAGCGCATGAAAAAAGACAGAAAGAAATTGGCAAAGGCAAAGAAGAAAAGTGAGCCAAAGAAAAAAGAAATGGTTGCAGCTTAAATTTTAGGAAAACCACTTCAAAAAAGGCGTGAGGATATATCCTGACGCCTTTTTTTATGGTTTAACAAGTTCAGAACACATTGTAAAAGTTGTTGTTATTGAACCATGTCACAGCTTACGACCGTCACTTTTTTTAAATTCAATACCATCGCGGATAAATTCTGGGCGCTGTCGATGATGCAATTGGCGCATGCAGATTTAAAGAAAGTGTCCGGACAATCTTTTTACAAGTTAATGGGCAGTGGCCGTGGATTGGGTTTTAATGCTTTGCCGGATTGGTCAACCTATGCGTTGCTTCAAGTGTGGGAAGGTGAAGATTCTGCACATTCCTTTTTGCAAGCGAGTAAAATCATGCACCACTATCGGAAGCATGCAGTGGAAGTTTGGACAACATTCTTAAAGAACATTTCAGCACATGGTCAGTGGGACGGGAGAAACCCATTTGAGGTTGAAGAAAATTTACCTTCTACAGAATTGATGGTTGTATTGACCCGTGCTACAATTGAGTGGCATAAGGTTATTCCTTTCTGGAAGTATGTACCTACATCGCATCAGCCTTTAAAAGATAACGATGGACTCATCTACACAAAAGGTATAGGCGAAGTGCCGATCATTCAAATGGCTACGTTCAGCATCTGGAAGAGTAAAGAGAGCCTGAATCATTTCGCGTATGCAAGCAACGAGCATCGGGTGGCCATTCAGAAAACACGCGAATTGAATTGGTACAAAGAAGAACTCTTCGCGCGCTTTAAACCGTATAAGTCGATTGGTACGTGGAATGAAAAAAATCCATTAGCTGAGTTTCTAGGCTCCTGATACGTTGAGGCTTGACCCCTAAAAGATTTTCTTAAAAAGCGCCCGCATGAACGGCCAACGCGGAAAGGAGTTGATGATTTTGAATTCTTGCCAGCGCGTGGTTTCTTCATCGAGAAAGGCTAAGATCTGATGCGCTTCATTTTTTCCATACATCGTTTTGAATAGACCAACTCCCAATTCATTGTGATGATACAATACATCCAAGAACAGCATATCGTATTTACGGAAGAGTGTATTTAAAACCCGATAGCCGGGAGGGCGATTATTTTTTATGTTATCCACCACACGCTGACTATACCGCTCGGCATTTTTGAATGAATACCCTGAAGCAGGTTTTACCCAACCGCCCGCGGTGCCAATTTTGGTCACGTGTTGATTGCTGAATTGATGAAAAGGAAAGTCACTCATGGGAATGACTCCTTTTTCCTGCGCTTCAATTCGGTAGTGATTGAGATGCAGAATTTCGCTGATGTACGTGCGCAGCAACTCATCATACTGGGCGTCTTCTACCAATGATGGTGAGAAGAAAGTAAATTCAATCAACGCTTTTTTCTGATTGATGGGCAATACGTAGGTGAAGCAAGTTGTGTTGGGTACCGTAATTCGGAAGTCCATCATCACGAAAGATTGATCGTTGAAAACTTCTTCATCGGTTTCAATCATCCACCCCTTAAAATGCTGAAGAAGTCGGGTGTAGGAATCTTTTGCTTGAAAGAATGCCGGAGGGATGATGCTGTCAAACACATGCTTGGCCGAATACGAACCGTGATCGGTTTCAATGGTGCAGACCGGTGCGGAAAGAATATCTTTCACTTCGGCATTCACCCATGCGAAGTTTTCTTTTTTCTTTAATTCGCTTTTTGCGTAGTTGTAAAAATCAAGGGAAGCCAGCATTTTATATCGATAGACTCCCATGTTTAATGAGAGGGATTGATCGGTCGATAGGAACTGTGCCTGATCCCAGATTTTCGTTGCGATGTGATCCCACTTGCCTAGTCCCTTTTCCCAGAAGCACCACGTCTTGTCGTTTTCACTTTTTTGAGATTTTTCGACAATAAGAATTTTTTTGTCGTCAAAGAATCCATCGTGATTCATTGCCATAGCCAAATTCAGGCCCGCAGCACCTGCACCAACAATGGCGTAATCATAAACGATGGTATCCATAGAAGTAGATGGAGAATACGAGTTGCGCAGCGTAAATATGGCAAGAAAATTTGAAATCGCCTTTCATCTTTTGCTGCTGATAGAAACTATGCAACAGCAGCGACACTCCAAACCACGCGACATAATTTCGGAGCGGAGCAGCACCGTCTGCCCATACCCAGAAGTCGAACGGAGGCGCAGAGGTTTCAATAAAAAAATCGATGAACACCATCAGCAAAGCGCCTACCACAACTTTTAAATAAATGGGCTTTACCATTTGGTCGGCCATGGATGCGGTGCAAAGAATTAATGTTGCCCAGGTTACACCAATCAGCAGCGGAACTCCGTCTACTTTAAAACTCAGATTGTTTCCGTACGCATAACTTCCGAACAAAAAACCAAAGTGTACACCGATCCACTCGACTATTATGCTAGTCGTATAAATAACTAGTACCGGAATTGCTTTTCGAAAACTATCAATCGGGTAATACATGAATAACAATAATGCGGTGAGCACAAGATTGAAAGGTGTTTTCGTAATAAACCATTCCTGAAAGCCTAATGAAATACCAATAATGGCGGATACTTGAAAAAGCCAAATCACAAAAATAGCCCACGATTTTGTATGAATGATTTTATCTGTCATGATCACTTCGTTCATGCTTGCTCAATTTGTTCGGTGGCTATCTTGGCAGATAAGAGACACAGTGGAATGCCACCCCCCGGATGCACTGAGCCACCGCAGAAGTACAGGTTATTAAACTGACCGGAGAAATTCGGATGTCGCCAAAAGGCAGCAAATTTTGAATTGCTCGATGTGCCGTATAAAGAACCTTGATGCGATTTTGTTTGGCGTTCGATAAGGATCGGATCTAAAATAGATTCGGTGAGAATCAGTTTCTCGATGTCTGTGCCGAGCACCTGATTGATTTTTCGAATTACGTTCGCACGTGCTTTGGCAATCAGTGCCGGCCAATCTTGTCCCACATTGCCGGGGGCATTAATCATCACAAACCAGTTCTCACATTGGGGAGGTGCATCGGTTGCCTCTTCCTTGCTCGTGATGTGTATGTAAACGGTCGGGTCATCGTGGAGACGTTTGTTTTCAAAAATCTCTTTGAACTCATCCTGATAATGATCGGAGAACAAAATGTTATGGAGATCAAGCTGCGGAAATAACCGGTTGATTCCCCAATAAAAAATGAGAGCCGAACTGGACCGTTCTTGCTTCAGAATTTGCGTGGGTTGTTTGGCAGATTTTAACAGATGCTTATACGTTGAAAATACATCCATATTCGAAACCACCACATCCGCAGCGTAGCTACCCAATAATGTTGTTATTCCGTTCACGCGGTTGTGTTTGTAATCAATCGAAGTGACCGCTTCATTGAAATGAAATTTAACGCCCACTTTTTCTGCGAGACGAAAGAGGCTCTGTGAGATTTCGTGCATGCCACCAGTAGGATGAAAGGTGCCGAAGTGCATTTCCAAATGTGGAATCATGGACATGATGCCCGGTGTTACAAAAGGGGAAGAGCCATTGTACGTTGCATACCGATTGAAAAGTTGTACCAACTTGGGGTGATCGAAGTATTGTTGATTAACTTGATTTAAGGTTTTGTTAATATCAAGACTGCCGGATTGCACGAGCGACTTGAATGTATTCCAACTAAAATAGGTGCTCCACCGGTGCAGGGACTTGTTTAGGAAAATATCCGCTGTGAGGTCGTACTTCTTTTGATTGCGGTTAAGGTATTGACGAACGAGCGATGA
>JAJTHV010000353.1 GCA_021300095.1 Flammeovirgaceae bacterium
CGAGGTAGATAAATCCATACCAAATTTAAATTCGAGCTAGTTACTTTTAAACAATTTCAGATTGCACTAAGAAAAATTTAAACAATAGTAACTTTCTTTTCAATTAGAAAAATAAAGCCTAACTTAACTAAACCAAGAGTATTACTTCTTCTTATCGATAATCGCCTTCATCTGTTTATTCATCAACACGGGATTGATCGCATCGATACCATTCTTTAAGTTTTCATTGAGCTTAGCGAGATGTCCATCTAACTCTTTACTCAACTCACCAAATACTTTGTATGCACCGGCTGTGGGTTTGGCATCACCCGTCTCCAAACTTCTGCGCAAAGCAGAAAGGCGGTTGCCCAACTGAATCGGAAAATTCAAAGGATCTTGCTCACTTCTGTTTTTGGTTTGATAAAGCTTTTCTTCGATCGCGGTAATTTTACTCAACAGATCTTTAGCTGAAGCTGAAAAAGCTGCATCGTTTACTTCTTTCACGCGCTCTTCAATTTGCTTCCTGATTTCGCGTATGCGAATCACGGCTTCGTTGGCTTCACTCTCACGATCTCTGATTTTAGAAGCCAAATCAAATGTCTCTTTCAGATCGGCATCGGTCACTCCTTTCAAATTGGGATTCAACTTAATTTGGAAAGCGTAGGTTTGCGAATAAATTCCACAAGTAAATCGCACTTGGTATTTTCCAATCGGAGCCTTCGGCCCGTTCTGTGTTCGCGCACCCCAAATGATCATGCCGTCAAATGTAGTCGCACCCGGATATCGTAAATTCCAACTGAAAGAATTTAGTCCCACGGCAGTGGTAGGTTTGCTTTCACCCCCACCCCACCAATCACCTGCAGTAGGCTTTTCTTCCGGCTTGGTGCCTACAAACTTGCGAATGCTCTTGCCTTGCGCATCCAACACTTCAATCACCACCGAGTCAACTTTTGCATTGAGATAATATTGAAACATGGCTTGATTGATTCCGCGGATGGCATCGGATGGCTGATAAAAGATAACGGGTTGTTTCATCAACTCTGGAGTAAGTTGCCGCAAGGGGCGAATATCATCCAATATCCAAAATCCTCTTCCGTGTGTGCCGAGCACTACGTCATCATCTTTCACCACCAAATCGCGAATCGGTGTGTCGGGTAAGTTGAGTTGCAATGGTTGCCAATTGTCTCCTGCATTAAATGAAACATACGCGCCATGCTCGGTTCCTAAAAATAAAAGTCCGGGCCGAACGTGATCTTCACGGACGGAGCGTGAAAAATGTCCGTCTTTAATTCCGTTTACAATCTTCGTCCACGTTTTTCCAAAATCCGTTGTTCTGAAAACATACGGCTGTCGGTCGTCCACCTGATAGCGGAAGGCCGCCACATACGCTGTTCCGGCTTTATGTCTTGATTCATCGATGATGGCCACCACCGAATTTTTAGGTAAATCTTTCGGTGTGATGTTCGTCCAATTTTTTCCACCATCGCGGGTGATTTGAATCTTTCCATCATCGCTACCGGCCCAAATGGTATTCACATCATGAAACGAGGGCGCCAATGCAAACACGGTAGCATAAATTTCAGGTCCATTCATATCACGTGTCACTTCACCACCCGAAATGCCCAACGTTTCAGGATCAGCATACGTCAAGTCCGGTGAAATCTTTTCCCAACTTTGTCCATCATCTGTTGTCTTCCAAACATGTTGTGAACAGGTATATAAAATTTTTGAATCCTTTGGTGAAAATACAATCGGATACGTCCACTGCCAACGCTCGGGCAACGAATTCGCAGGCTCTCCTGAAAAAAATCGTGGATACACTTGAATGTCGCGCACTTGTCCGGTGGTCACATCTTTGCGCGTCAGCAATGCACCCTGACTGCCCGCATAATACACATTGGGATTATCCGGGTGCGATGTGATGTAACCACTCTCGCCACCTCCCACATCATAGCCCCACTGACCTAACTCATTCATGTGATCCCAACCACTGCTGGGAATGGCAATAGTGGAATTATCTTGTTGTGCACCGGCCACATGATAAGGCACATGATTGGTGGTGGTCACATGATAGAATTGTGTCGTGATGTAATCTTGATCGGTCCAACTTTTTCCTCCATTCACTGAAACCGATCCACCGCCATCATCCGACAAAATCATTCGCTGTGGATTATTTGGATCGATCCATAAATCATGATAGTCTCCATGCTTTCCCTTGATTTCCTGATCAAATTTCACACCGCCATCGGTGGACTTGTAGAAATTTACATTGAGGCAATACACCGCTTCACGATCAAACGGATCTGCATAAATGCGTGAATAGTAAAATGCTCTTTGTCGTAGTTTGCGTTCATCATTGGTTCGCTTCCAGGTGGCGCCTGCATCATCACTGCGAAAGACTCCACCTTCATTCGCTTCCACAATAGCCCACAAGCGCTTGCTATCAACAGGTGAAACCGTAATACCAATTTTCCCGATAGGTCCTTCGGGCATACCCGGATTTTTGGTTAGCTCCGTCCACGTCTCTCCGGCATTCTCTGACTTCCAAAGTTTACAATCCGGTCCACCGCCCCACATCTTCCAGGTTCTCCGGTACACTTGCCAGGTAGATGCATAAATGACTTTTGGATTGGTGCGATCAATAATCAAATCAGCCGCACCTGCCTTGGGGCTTACATATAAAACTTTCTTCCAGGTGTTGCCACCATCCATCGAGCGAAATACTCCGCGCTCTTCATTATCCCCGTAAGGGTGACCGAGTGCAGCGACATAAACAATATTCGGATCTGTGGGATGTACACGAATCCTAGAAATAGCTTGGGTTTCTCGCAAGCCAACATGTCGCCACGTTTTGCCACCATCTACTGTTTTATAAACACCATCGCCTTGCGTTATGCTACCGCGAAGTTGTGTTTCACCACCGCCAATGTATACAATGTCCGGATTGGTTTCTGCCACAGCCACCGCTCCAATGGACGAAGAGGAAATTTGTCCGTCTGTTACCGGAAACCAGTCTTGCCCTCCATCAGTCGTTTTCCATAAACCACCACCGGTGGCACCAAAATAATACTCGTTGGGCCTGCCCGGACTACCCGAACTGCCTAGCGAACGGCCACCGCGTGCGGGGCCAATGTTGCGCCATTTTAGTTTATCAAAATATTTCGAGTCGATGGTTTGTGCATGCAATTCGGCAGCAAACAAAACAAGAAGTGCGAGTAGGTATTTGGTCATAGCTTTTAGGTAATACTGTAAAATACAAAAAGAATTGAAGTCATTCTTATTTTTTATATCAAGATGAAGTGAAAACTTTAAGTGGTAGATTTACCTTGCATACAATCATTATTTTTGTAAATCAGTTATTGAATTGTCCCATTTCAATTGTTATCACATGCTACAAAAGACGCTCCTCTTCATTTGCCTGGCACAAATTTCATTTGCACAACAAAAAGGCTACTATCGCACACCAGCCATTCACGCACAAACTGTAGCCTTTACTGCCGAAGGTGATTTGTGGAAGTACGACCTCAATACCCAACAAGCACAGCGCCTCACCACTCACCACGGATTAGAAACAGAACCCATTTTTAGTCCCGATGGCAAGCGCATCGTTTTCACCGGAGAAATGGAAGGCTCACCGGAATTATACGAAATGAAAGTCGAGGGTGGCGTTCCTCGCAGACTAACCTATGAAAATGGAAGAAACATTAAGGCTATTTCATGGCTTACAGACGGCACGATTTTGTTTTCAACTCCCAACGAAAGTCCATTAGAAGATTATCAACTAGTAAAGTTAAATCCCGAAACGCTGTCTCGGGAAATGATTCCATTGGCACAGGCAGCAGATGGCAGCTACGATGAATCAGGCACACTCTATTTCACACGCTTTTCACACCAAGGCAGCAATACCAAAAGATACACGGGAGGCACCGCACAAAACATCTGGAAGTTTGCGGGCAATGCAGCGTCCATTTGCCTTACGTGCGATTACAAAGGCACCAGCCGCGAACCACTTTTTTTCAAAGGCAAGATTTATTTTGCCAGCGATTGTGATGGCACCATGAATATCTGGTCGATGGATCGCGATGGAAAAAATGCAAAGCAACATACCTTCTCTAGCGGGTGGGACATCACCACGCTGGCTATTCACGATGCAAACATTGTATATCAAAAAGGTGCGGACATCGGCCTCTTCAATATCAATACTAACGAAGACAAAATATTGGACATCTCCATCATTTCCGATTTTGAACAACGCGCACCACGTTGGATTCAAAATGGACACGAACAGATTTCCTATTGGGAAATATCGCCTAATGGAAAACTAGTCGCGCTCATCTCCAGAGGACGTTTGTTTGTAACACCCGCCAATGGAAGTCGGTGGGTAGAAATTTCCCGTAAGAGTGGCATCCGCTACAAAATGGTCGCATTCATCGATGATAAAACCGTTGCCTACCTATCAGACGAAACTGGTGAATACGAAATCTGGAAAGCGCCTGCGGATGGAAATGGCGCACCTATACAACTCACAAAAAACGCCAAGGTTCTCATCACTAGTTTTCTCGTTTCACCTTCGGGGAAACACATTGCATTCACCGATAAAGATTGGCGATTAACATTGTTAAACACAACCGATGGAACCACTAAACTCATCGAACAAAACGAACACAATTCACCCAATCCATCTACGTGGGATAAAAACTCGCAATACCTCGCTTACGAATCTGAATTACCAAATGGAAGCGTGGTGATTAAAGTAGTGGACGTCAACACGAATGTAATCAATACTATTTCCAGTGATCGCTTGAATAGTTTCAATCCACAGTTTTCGAAAGACAATGAGTGGCTCTACTTTTTATCCGAGCGTAATTTGAAAACAACCGTTGGCTCACCTTGGGGTCCACGCCAGCCCGAACCACACTACGACAATACCACCAAGCTTTACGCACTCGCATTGAAAGAATCATTGGCATTTCCGTTCACTCAACCTGATGGCTGGAAAGAAGAAACTCAAACTGATGAAATCAAGTCAACCACCAAAGAAAAATCAGCCACCAACAAGACTTCTAAAACTCCTAGCATCGCCATTACAACCATCGATTGGAACCAGGCCACAAAACGTTTATACGAAATTCCGCTGCCTGGAAAAAATGTACTTCGTCTGCGTACGTCCGATCAATATTTGTATTGGACCGAAATCGAATCCAATCAATACGATCAGCAAAAACTCTACGCACTCAAAATGGAGTTCAGCAAAAAAATAGAACCTACACTGGTTGCTGAAGCCATAGTGGGTTTTGATCTATCGCCCAACAAAAACAAACTCATCATCGACAAAGAAGGATCGCTGTACATCAACGAACCCGATGGCAACAAACCAGACTTCGATAAAACAAAATTAGATCTCTCAGCCTGGACATTCCAGTTCGATCCAGTGGATGATTGGAAACAAATGTTCAACGATGCCTGGCGCATGGAGCGCGACTACTTTTATGACCGCAACCTTCACGGTGTCGATTGGTTAGGTGTTAAAAAACAATACGAAACCCTTCTGCCACGCGTTACCGATCGTCACGAGTTAGATCATCTTCTCGCACAAATGGTTTCGGAGCTTTCTGCATTGCACATCTTTGTGTATGGGGGTGATAAACGCTCTTCACCTGTCAGTGTCCCCATCGGAACACTCGGTGCACGCCTCGAAAAAAATCCGGCAGGCAAAGGATTTAAAGTAGCACACATCTATCAAGGCGACCCCGACTATCCTGAAAATCTTTCGCCACTAAATGCACCACACTCAAAAATTAAAGTTGGTGACATCCTTCTTAAAGTCAACGATCAACCCGTAGATGATTATGCTAGTCTTTCACAACGCCTCAGCGGCAAAGCCGGCACGTGGGTAAAGTTGGAAACACAAAATCAAAACGGTTTAATCAACACACAACTGGTGAAGCCCATCACCGAAGGTGAAGAAAGATATTTGCGCTACAACGAGTGGCGCTACGCGCGCAGACAAGAAGTAGAAAAGAAAACAAATTCAGAAGTCGGCTACATTCACCTCGCTGCTATGTCCACCGAAGACATGGATGATTTTGTCAAACAATTCTATCCCGTTTTCAATCGCGGTGGATTGATTCTAGATGTGCGTCACAATGGTGGTGGAAACATCGACAGCTGGGTATTGGAAAAACTCATGCGCAAAGCATGGTTCTATTGGCAACCGCGCATCGGCAAACCGTATTGGAACATGCAATACGCATTCCGCGGTCACATCGTAGTGCTGTGCGATGAGTGGACCGGATCTGATGGTGAAGCTGTCACTGAAGGAATCCGTCAACTCAAGCTGGGCAAAATCATTGGCACACGCACGTGGGGTGGAGAAATTTGGTTAACGAGCAGCAACCGATTGGTAGATGGTGGTATTGCTACCGCTGCTGAATTTGGTGTCTATGCCGATGGCAAATGGTTGATCGAAGGACATGGTGTTGAGCCTGACCTGGTTGTAGACAACGAACCTTACACCACCTACATGGGTAAAGACACACAACTCGATGCTGCTATTCAGTATCTGCAAGATAAGCTAGCCAAAGAACCTGTTACAATTCCCAAAGCTCCGCCCTATCCCGACAAAAGTTTTAAATACAAAAAATAAAAAGGTGAATTCATAAGCCGCATCGATGCAAACCACAAAGTCAAAACTTTCAAGCCGACTCAAAAAAATAGCGTGGATTGTTTTCATCTTTACATGCACGCTGCTGGCAGTATTGTATATGTTTCAGGAAAAACTCATTTTTCAACCCACATCACTCAAAGCTGATTACGCATTTAAATTCAATCAGTCATTTGAGGAGTTCACCATTCCCACCACCGATGGCGAACAACTTAATGCATTGGTTTTTTCACCGGCCGATTCATCCAAAGGATTGATCTTCTACTTTCATGGCAATGCCGGCAACTTGCAACGCTGGGGGCAATATGCCATCGACTTTACAAAACTGGGCTACACCGTGCTCATGATCGACTACCGCGGCTACGGAAAAAGTACGGGTACACCCGGAGAAAAAGAATTTTATCAGGATGCAAGCACTGTATTGACGTGGGCCCAGCAACAGCTCACCTTTACAAAACTTATTTTCTACGGGCGCTCGTTGGGTGCAGCCGTTGCTTCTCAGCTCGCCACACAGCACACACCCAACTTGCTCATTCTCGAAACTCCCTTCGATGAATTAGCCGGAGTTGTCAATCCCCCCATGCAAGCCATGCTCTCATGGATTCCACTTCGCTATCAGTTTCCCAACAAACTACACCTACCACAAATAGCGTGTCCTAAAATTATTTTTCATGGCACCAACGATTGGGTCGTGCCACTACGGTCAGCCGAAAAATTAAAACCCTTGCTAACCTCAAGCGATCAGTTTTTTTTGATCGAAGGCGGCAGCCATCGCAACTTGCGTGAGTTCGATACCTATCACCAACATCTCGCAGAAGTACTTCAATAATTTTTGGGGCATCCCGCTAGAAGCGGGACCGTGCTTTCCGCTACAAGTCCTCCCCCGCATGTTGCTTCTACTTAAGCGGGGTGCGGGCTTTTCGCTTCAATCACTTGCCCACGCCAGCACCACATTCATCGAATCATAAAAATCACCGCTTCATCCCATCGTGTAGCCAATCTCAAATAAAACCACTATCTTCACTCCAATGGTGTGGCTAGTAATTATCGCAAGTTTCTACGTAGGCTTCTGTCTATTCTTCTATTTCTTCCAACACCTATTTTTCTTCCGCCCCGAAAAACTCACGCGCGCATTCGAATACAAATATCCCTTCCCTTTCGAAGAACTCGATTTCGATATGGAAGATGGTGGCCGCATCAACGCCATCTATTTCAAAGTGCCCAACTCACGCGGGGTAGTCTACTACCTCAAAGGCAATTCCAAGAGCATCAAAGGCTGGGGAAAATTCGCTAAAGACTTTCTCAGCAACGGCTATGATTTTTTTATGATGGACTATCGCGGCTTCGGGAAGAGTCGCGGCAAACGCAGCCAGGAGAAAGTATTCAACGATGCCCAATACATTTACAAATGGCTGTCACAATCCTACCCCGAAAATAAAATCGTATTGTATGGCCGATCGTGGGGCAGCGGCATAGCGGCCCGCATCTCATCGTGGAACAAGCCACGCATGCTCATCCTCGATTCACCCTACTTCAGTTTCTTCTACAACATCAACCGCTACATCTTCTTTACCCCTCTTCGCTGGATGTTGAAATACGACATCCGCACCGACCAATATTTAAAAACAACTACGTGCCCCGTTCACATCATTCATGGCACCAAAGACAAACTCATTTCCTTTCATCAAAGCGAAAAGCTCAAAGCACTCTATCCGGAAAAAATCATTTTACATCCGGTAGAGGGCGCTCGCCACAACAACCTCCCCGACTACCAGGAATTCTTCGAGATACTATATTCGGTTTTATACATCCATCCCAAATCAGAAAAAACAGAATAGCATGGCCATCGTTACCAAAAAAGTTGACTTCACCCGCGTATTCGATCTCATCGGCTATCAAAAAGAAAAGTACCCTAACCGATCTGCCCTCAACTACTTTCAACGCAGCCAGTGGCGTTCACTTTCCATCGAAGAGTTTCAAAACAAAGTAAATGCGCTCTCGTGTTGGTTCATTGCCAATCAATTCAAACCGGGCGACACCATTCTGTTTATTCCGGTGGCAGGAAGTGTAGAATGGATGTTACTCGATTTCGCCTGTCAGCAAGTTGGCATCATTGTGGTGCCGGTACATCCCACCGTCAAAGAAGAAGAGTTTCAATTAATCGCCTCCGAAACCGAAGCACGCATTTGCATCACACACGATGAAGGTCTGTACTTCAAATATTTTTCATTCAAAGAAAAATCCAGTTTGGCCATCACGCTTTACCATCTTCATTCTGAGAAGAACAATTTCTTCAGTCCGCTGCTCCAAGCCAAAAGTTCGCACGAACTACTTACTCAACTCACCGAACGAAGAAATTCAATTTCTGAAAATGATGTAGCTACCATTCTGTATACTTCCGGCAGCACCGGAGTACCCAAGGGTGTAATGCTCACCCACGGCAACATCGTTCACAACATCAAAGCCATTCTCACCATCCTCCCGCTGGAAGCGGGCGATCGTGTGCTCAGTTTTCTTCCGTTTAGTCATATCTTCGAGCGTGCCGCTTGTTATGCATACCTCGCATTTGGCTGCTCGCTTTATTTCAGTCAAAACAAAGAAACCTTTAGTCACGATTTCAAAACTGTACGACCAATTTTCTGCACCTGCGTTCCACGTGTACTAGAAAAAATGTACGACTTCATGGAAGAGCAAGCCGAAGGAAAAAATTGGGTGAAGAAAAAGCTTATTACCTGGGCCATGCAAGTAGGCAAACGATATGGTCCTGAGAAACGATTAAAGCCATTATTTCAATTAGAACTGCAACTCGCTCGTGTGCTAGTCTTGCGCTTGTGGCGACATCGCCTCGGTGGACGCATCAAATACATGGCCGTAGGTGCAGCCGCTCTTCGCCCTGAAATTGGTAGATTGTTTTCAGCCGCAGGAATACAAATCGTAGAAGGCTATGGCATGACCGAAACGGCTCCCATCATTTCGATGAATCGATTTGAGCCGGGTCTCAATAAATTTGGAACCGTTGGTTTGGTGGTTCCCGGTATCGAAGTAAAAATCCACGAGCCCAACGAAAACCACGAAGGTGAAATTTTAGTGAAAGGCCCCAACGTGATGAAAGGCTATTTCAAAAAACCGGAATTAACAGCCGAAGTGCTGCAGGATGGTTGGATGCGAACCGGTGATATCGGCAAGTGGGTGCATCAGCGCTTTTTGAAAATCACCGATCGCAAAAAAGACATCTTCAAAACTTCCTCCGGAAAATACATCGCTCCGCTGCCACTCGAAAATCACCTCAAACGAAGTCGCTTGATTGAGCGGGCTATGATTATCGGTTTCCAGCGTCCGTATGTTACGGCATTGATCGTTCCACATTTTAAAATTCTGCACTCGTGGTGCGAGCAAAACGATATTCATTGGACGGCTCCGCAGTTTATGATTCACAATATCAAAGTGCGGGCCAAATTTCAACAAGAGCTCGATCACTTGAATGAAGAGTTGCCCAACGTAGAGCGTATCAAAAATTTTGTTTTATGTCATCAGGACTGGACGGTGGAAAGTGGTGAAGCAACACCTACTCTAAAACCCATTCGTTCCATCATACTAGAGAACTACAAAACGGAAATTGAAAAAATGTATAGCTTATAAAAAACAGAAAATGCAAAAAGTATTCACTGAAAATGCGCCCAAGGCAATCGGCCCTTATTCGCACGCCATTGTATCCGGCCACCTCGTGTTTTGCTCCGGACAAACTCCATTGAATCCAGCAACCATGCAGATCGAAGGAGCCACCGCTTCCGAGCAAACAACACTGGTGCTCACTAATCTTGAAACTGTACTCAAATCAGTAGGATCAAGCCGTGCCAGTATCTTAAAAACAACTGTATTTCTTAAAAACTTTGCTGACTTCGAGCGAATGAATAAAGCGTATGAAGCTTTTTTTGGTGAGCATAAACCCGCACGCACCACCGTGGAAGTCAGCCGACTTCCACGGGAGGCGTTGGTTGAAATTGAATGTGTTGCAGAATTGGCCTAAGCCTGCTCGGTGATTACTACTTTCTCCATCACATCACCCTGACGAATCGCATCGATCACGTCTAACCCTTCTACTACTTTGCCAAATACAGTATGATTACGATCCAAGTGCTTGGTCGTTTGGCGCGTGTGGCAAATGAAAAATTGTGAACCTCCGGTATTACGTCCGGCATGCGCCATCGACAAAACACCGCGATCATGGTATTGGTTTTCACCCGTCAACTCGCAATCAATGTGGTATCCCGGTCCGCCATTACCAATGCCATTGGGGCATCCGCCCTGAATCATAAAGTTGGGAATCACACGATGGAAGATCAATCCATCGTAAAAACCCTTCTCGGCCAATGAAATAAAGTTTTTAACGGTGTTTGGGGCATCTTTTTCAAAAAAATTAATCTTCATTACGCCCTTTTTTGTGTGTATCTCTGCTATCTTCATTAGTATAAAATTTTAGCGCAAGTTAACAGCCTCTATTCAATTGACAATACTACCGTGAAGACCTGCCCTACCGGAAAAAAAATGTACCCCACCGAGGCAATTGCAGAAGATGCACTGCTGGAGGCGCATGTACGATTTGACTATGGGAAAAGCGGAGGCCCCATTGCTATTTATCAGTGCGAAGATTGCGGGTATTATCATTTCACTTCCCAGGGAACCATGAATCCAAAATTAGCTACCTTTCTGAAGAGTTCAACGAAGAAAATAGAAGATGAAGCAGCCCGCTGGCAGAGTAAATGGAAGAAGTAACCTGCCAAAAGTTGATATAATTGATCGCTCTATCATCTGCAATAAGCTCACTATCAGATACCTGCAAGAACTATAAATATATTTCAATTGTGTTGGTTTCATTCCGAAACGCCACTGAATAGATGTACAAATTTACCAAGGCATGTAACCAATCGTTGCAAGTTTCCCTAAAGACAAACCGTCTTTCAAATTTTTTTCACACTAAAAACAAAAACCATTATGATTAGACTAGCGCTCGCGGTCGGATTTCTGGCCGTATTCGGCATTGTTGCCTATGCAGTAATCTTACTGCTGACCAACTATTTCTCAAACAAAAACAACTCAAACAAAAACCAAAACCAAAACTCGTAGTACCATGGACATGAACAATCCTATCATTTCGAAACGCACAATTGTACTGGGCGTTTTATCGATCATTGCCTTAATTCTTTTTCTAATTGTCAATCCATTTTCATGGAATGATGCTGGTAACCGCACCGTAGTGGAGCGAACCAACGGGCAACAGATTGTACAATTTGCACCGGGCATTTTTTATGCAGGGTTTTTCGCTAAAGAAAAGGAATGGCCCAACCAAATTTCTGTTACTTACCAAGAAGCAAAGGCAAAACTAGACATAGAAGACAACGGAATTGAAGTAGGTCAAATCATGATCCGTTTCAGCGATGCAACTACTGCCGATGTGCGAGGAATTACACAATTCATTTTACCATCCGATGAAAAAGAAATGATCTTGATCCACAACACACACCGTACGCCACAATCGTTGGTGGTTAAGCGATTGGCACCGTATACCAAAGAGTGTTTGCAGTCTTCTGCTCAATTGATGAGCAGTGAAAAACACTATGGTGGTGGTCGTGCACAAATGGCGCAAGACTTCTTAGATCAATTGAAGGAAGGTGTGTACTTATTGGTAACAGAAGAAAATTTAGTCTTCGACTCATTAGAGATGGAGAAGAAAAGAGTGTATCAAACCGAAATTCAATTTGATAAGAAAACCAATCTACCAAAAAGAAAATTATCATCCATCAAAGAATACGGAATCACAGTAGCTGATGCGGCTATCACTGATGTAGACTATGAAAACAAAGTAGATGAAAAACTAGTGAAAATTATTGATGCCGTTACCAAATCATCGATCTCTAAACAAGAGTTGATGACGGCACAGCAACAAACATTAACTGCGAAGGCAAAAGGTGAGCAAGCGCTTGTAGAAATTGAGTATCAACAAAAACAAGAGCAAACTCGCCAGGTGGTTGAAGCTCAAACCAAAGTAAAAGTAGCCGAGCAAGATAAACTGCAACAGAAAATCGCCTATGAAGGATCTATCCTTGAAGCGAAGAAGATCAAAGAATTGGCGGATGCCAATGCGTATGCTAGACAACGTATCATGCAAGCCGATGGTGCTTTGGAAATGAAGTTAAAGGCGCAGGTAGAAGTGCAAAAAGTATGGGCCGATGCCTTTAGTAAATACACAGGTGCCGTAGTGCCGCAAATTCAAACAGGCGGTGGCCCAACTACCAATGGCGCGCTGAACTTTATGGATATCATGACTGCCAAAACCGCAAAAGATTTTGCGCTTGACTTGAAGAACAAGAATTAATACAAATAGTATAAATAGAAAAAGGAGCGGACTATCG
>JAJTHV010000211.1 GCA_021300095.1 Flammeovirgaceae bacterium
TCGTAACAAAAATCAATAAATGGTTTGGCGATTTTTATTATCATCAATCTATTGATGATTTTCATTCAGATAAAAACTATTCGGCCGGAGCTTTTCTGGGCTATCGCGATCGTCACCTCGGTGTATTTTTTGGTAATAATGTAGTGGGTAAAAACTTTGTAGCCGAAACGGGCTATCTGCCAAAGATGGATGTGTACCCCGGCTATTGGAGTGGATTTGGACGTGTGGAAGGAACGGCCTACCCAAAGAGCAAAAAAATTGCCACCATGACCTCGGGTATCGAAAGCAATTATACATTTATCCCTGACTCCATTCGCACCGATTTAAATTTGGCGGTGGATTTCGCAATCAATTTTTTAAATACATCCAACATATCCCTATCACTCGCCAATATCTATCAACGTTTGACGGAGAATTTTTCTCCCCTTTCACCGAAAGTGGAAACCAAATTGCTTATGGGCGATCCTTTTCATTGGAACGAGTTTCAGATAGAATACAACTCCAATACCCGAAAAGTTTTTACGTACAACTTGCAAGCTTCCGGTGGGCAATTTTATTCCGGCAAACGGCAGAGCTACAGTGGCACACTCAGCTACCGGTATCAGCCATATGGAAGTATATCCTTAACAGCCGACTACAACAGCTTGCAGATGGGCGAGAATTTTGGTGATGCTGAATTTTTGCTGATTCGGCCGCGGTTAGATTTTACACTCAGTACCAAATTATTTTTGACAACTGTGCTACAAGCCAATTCGCGTTACGAAAGCTTGAATTTAAATACTCGCTTGCAGTGGCGTTTCCGTCCGGCTTCGGATTTGTTTATTGTGTATAGTTATGTGGACAATAAATTGCCAGTCAATTCCAAGTCGAGCGACCAAGCGCTGGTTATCAAATTTACCTATTGGTTGAACCTTTGATGGGGATTCAATCGCGATTGCCACAACCAGTCAGGCGAAGCGCCTTAAAAATTAAGTATTAGAGATCAAACCTTATCCGTAAATTTGGGTTTTTAATACCAAAAAAGTATGGCATTCGGTTTATTCAAGAAAAGTGCGAAGAAGGAAGAGGTTCCCGCAGGGCCTCATTATTACGATCTTACGGTAAAGGAAATCATTACCGAAACGAAAGATGCCATTTCCATTGCTTTTGAGCAGCCTGCTTCAGGCAAAATCAACTATAAATCGGGTCAGTTTTTAACGCTGATCGCCTCCGTGCAGGGTAAAGAGGTTCGCAGAGCGTATTCGTTGTGCAGTTCACCTTTTGTTGATAATGACTTAGTGGTAAGTGTAAAGCGTGTTGACAAGGGATTGATGTCAAACTGGCTTCCCGACCATTTAAAGGCAGGAGCGAAGATGCGGGTGATGGAGCCGATGGGGCAGTTCACCACCGAATTCAAAAAAGAAAATAAACGTCATCTGATTTTGTTTGCCGGAGGTTCTGGAATTACGCCCATGATGTCGATTATCAAATCGTTGTTGAATCAGGAGCCGGATAGCATCTGTTCGCTGATTTATTGTAATCGTGATATCGATAGCATTATTTTTAAAAATCATTTTGATCAACTTCAAACAGCCTACGAAGGTCGGTTGCATGTAATTCATGTTCTGGACAATGCTCCCATGAATTGGCAAGGTTACTCCGGTTTGTTGAACAAGGAAATGCTTACCAAGTTGTTTGAGCGCATTCCAAATTGGGGATTGGAAAAGACAACTTATTTAATGTGCGGACCGGAAGGGATGATGAAGAATGTGGAGGCCTTGTTAGCTGAGCATTCAATTCCTGCCGATAAGATTTTCAAAGAGAGCTTTGTGTCCGGTGTGTTGGATAAAGCGAAGAAAGAAGAAGCCACCGGTAGCTCAGAGAAGAAAGCGCGTGAAGTGACCATCCGCTACGATAGAAACGAGTATAAAATCATGGTCGAGCACAATCGCACCATTTTAGAAACGGCTTTGGACAAAGGCATTGACTTGCCGTATTCTTGTCAAAGCGGATTGTGTACCGCTTGCCGCGGAAAGGCACTTTCCGGTCAAGTAAAACTAGATGAGGAAGAAGGATTGTCGAAGAGCGAGCGTGCCGAAGGGTACGTGCTTACATGTGTAGGCCACCCTTTGACGGATGATGTGGTGATTGAGATAGGGTAATAAAAAGAGTCAGATAATTTCTGACCCTTTCAACCGAATTACATCTTCTCCTTTCTAAACTCCATTCCTTCAAAATTGACTTTCTCAACTTGTCCGGTGGCGTTTAGCTGAAAGCTTGCGATGGCGTTTCCGTACCAGTCATTGTCACACGGGCCACGGAACGTATCGTAGTTCCAATGGGATAAAGTGGCTCTCAAAAATTGATTGGCTACAACTTCTAAATTTCCATTGACCACTTTGATTTCCATTTCGCCATACAGGTTGTCTTTGTAAATACCTGCATATTCATCCAATGATTTGCTAGGCGAAGTATTCAACACGCGCTTGGCTTCGAAATCTTTTTCTGCTTTATCGTTTCCGGCCTGAATGTTTTTGTACAATGTTAAAAATTCTGTGCTCCAATCACGATTGCCACCCAATGCAAAAAGATCAAACGCTTTGTAAACTAAGGCATGGCGAACTTCGGCATGATCATAATTGCCGAACACATAGATGCCCAATTTAGCTTCCGGCAGTTGCGCGTTAATGGCAACTTGCCCTGCTAAACTGCCGGTGTGAAAGTTAATTTTCTTGCCTTTGTAATCGTGTTGAAACCAGCCAAGTCCATAAGTCGTCCAGTTGGGTTTGGTTAAAACCATGGTAGGATAAAACTGATCATCAGGCACAATTACTTGAGGCTTGAATAGTTCTTTCCAAGTAGAAGCTTTTAATAATCTTCCGCCTTCGTATTTGCTGCTATCGAGCATGCTGCTCATCCACTTGCTCATGTCTTCAATCGAAGCATTCACGCTTCCTGCTGGCCCGATTTCATCGGCATTAGTGGGTGTAATCACTTTGATGGTGCCATTCACCAGATAATGTGGCTTCGCCATATTGCTGGTGGGCGCTGATTTTAAAAGAGCATAGGTGCGTGTCATCTTGAGTGGCGCAAATACACGAGCCTGAATAAAATCTTCCCACTTTTGTCCGGAGATTTTTTCAATCACTTTGCCTGCGGCCAAATAAAAAATGTTTTGGTAAATGAAGCCGGAGCGCAACGAATAGCTGGGCTCTACTTCTTTCATTTTGCGCAATACTTCGTTGGCCGGAATGTCCATCACGCCCCACAAAAAATCGGTGTTGCCTACACCACTGTTGTGTGTAAACAAATCGCGGATTTTTAATTCGCGCGTTACATACGGATCGTACAATTGGAACTCCGGCAAGTATTTAACAACGGCATCATCCCATTTCACTTTTCCTTCGTCCACTAAAATACCCATGCACACGGCTGTCATCGCTTTGGTGGTGGAGGCACAGGCAAATAGTGTCTGTGTGTCGACTTTATCATTGGCATCTAAGGCACGCTGGCCATATCCTTTCATGGAGATTACTTTGCCGTCTTTCACCACGGCTACTGCCATGCCGGGCACTTGCCAGGCAAGACGCGCTTTTTCTACATAGGCTTCAAATTCTTTTACCTGTGTTGTGCTCGATTGTGCCAATACAAATTGACTGATCAGCACGGTAACAAGTACAACTACTAATTTTTTCATATTCA
>JAJTHV010000459.1 GCA_021300095.1 Flammeovirgaceae bacterium
CAGTACATCGCAATCAACAAGACCCTGAAGAAGGTGGTGGCGTTTAATCCTCGCGGCGCCCGCGAGGGCGGCGTTATCTGGCACACGCAGGGTTCAGGGAAATCGCTGACCATGGTCATGCTCGGGCGTGCCCTGGCGCTCGAGAAGTCGATCCCGAACCCCAGGATCATCATCGTTACCGACCGCGATGATCTCGATAAGCAGATCAAGGGGACGTTCAAGTCCTGCGATATGGAGCCGGCGCGGGCCACAAGTGGGTCGGACCTCCTCAGGTTGATCCGCGACCGCAAGCCGCTCATCACCACCATCATCAATAAATTCGATACGGCCCTACGAAGCGACGAACACGTTGACGACGATCCCAACATCTTCGTCCTTGTCGATGAAAGTCACCGAACCCAGACAGGGCGATATGGAGGCTACAGCCAATTCGCGACACGGATGCGCCGTCTCCTGCCGAGAGCTTGCTACATTGGCTTCACGGGAACGCCCCTCCTCAAGCAAGAACGAAACACGCTGGCCACGTTCGGAAGCCTCATCGACAGCTACACAATCGATGAGGCCGTTGGTGACGAGGCGGTCGTGCCTTTGCTTTATGAAGGGCGAATGGTCGACCAGCAGGTGACCGGCAACGTCATCAATCTCTGGTTCGAAAAGATCAGCCAGGGCCTCACCGACAAGCAAAAAGCTGATCTCAAACGGAAATACTCTCGCCTGGACGCCTTGGGAAAGACCGCCCAGACCATTCGCTCAAAGGCCTTCGATATCTCGGAGCACTTCCGCCAGCATTGGCAGGGAACCGGCTTCAAGGCGCAACTCGTCGCACCTTCCAAGGCCGCGGCCGTCCGATTCAAGGAGGTGCTGGACGAGATTGGCCATGTGACGAGCGAGATCATCATTTCTCCACCAGATGACAACGAGGGAAACGAAGAGGTCGACAAGGAATCGAAGGATCTGGTGCGCAAATTCTGGGCTCAGATGATGGCGAAGTACAAAACCGAAGAAGAGTACAATCGCCTGGTCATTGAGGGCTTTAAGGGCTCCGGAGAGCCGGAAATCCTGATCGTCGTCTCGAAGCTCCTCACGGGCTTCGACGCTCCGCGAAACACCGTACTTTACGTTTGCAAGCCGTTGAAGGAACACAACCTTCTTCAGGCAATCGCCAGGGTGAACCGGCTCTACGAAGGCGAAGAAGGAGAGAAAAAGTTTGGCTTCATCATCGATTACGAGGGCCTGCTTGGCGAACTCGACAGAGCGCTGACGACCTACAGCGCCTTCGAGGGCTATGAGGTAAATGACCTCGCAGGTGCACTTCACGATGTCCGTGAGGAGATTCGCAAGTTGCCCCAACTGCATGAGCAAGTCTGGGAACTGTTCAAGTCGATCAAGAACAAAAAGGACATGGAGCAGTTCGAGCAGTTTCTCGGCGATGAGGCGCTGCGACAGGACTTTTACAGCAGGCTGAGCGCTTTCGGTAGATGCCTGCACATCTCAATGTCTTCAGATAAATTCCTCGAGGTGTTCCAGGCCGATCATATCGATGCTCTGAAGCGCGACTGGAAGCAATTCACGGAGCTCAAGCGGTCCGTACAATTGCGGTACCAGGAGGTCGTGGATCTCAAGGAGTTTGAGCCCAAGATCCAAAAGCTGCTGGACGATCATGTGGTGGCGATGCCTGCAGAGACCATCATCAGCATCGTCAACATCAACGATCCCGCCGCGCTAAAGGCTGTGGTCGACGAGAACGGTGTGTCCGATGCCTCCAAGGCGGACCGTATCGCGAGTGCAACTCGGCGAGTGATCATTGAGAAGATGGAAGAGGACCCCAGCTTCTACAAGGATTTCTCAGAGCTGCTGGAAGACACAATTCTAAGCTATCGCGAGAAGCGCCTCTCGGAACGGGAGTACCTGCAGCAAGTCGCAACGCTGGCTGGCCGTGTCGCGAGGAGGGACACGGACACTCCGGTGCCCGTCGCCCTTCAAGAAAACCCAGATGGACGGGCGTTCTTTGGGGTCCTGAAAGGAAAGCTGAAGGGACCCCAGGGTGACATAGGGCCAGAGGCGACAGCGGCTCTGGCGATTTCAGTTATCGACATCATCAAGGCTCATCACATCGTCGATGTTTGGTCCAACGAAGTCGCTCAGAACCACATGCGCAATGCCATCGACGACTATTTCTTCGATGTCGTTCGGGATCAGATGGGGATCGAGCTTTCCGTCCAGGAACTCGACGAAATTGAGGCCCGCCTGATGGCGCTGGCGAGGGCAAGGTTCCCCGGATGAGTGTGGAACACTTGCTGGTCAGCTATGGCGATCAACAAATAGCCGTCTCTGTTGTCCGCCGTGCCAGGCGAACGCTTGAGATTGCCGTGGAACCCGACGCCTCAGTCAGCGTCGCTGCTCCTCATGAAGCCAGCGTCGCCTCGATCGAGACAAAGGTCCGGCGGCGTGGCGCATGGATTCGCCGGCAACAACGGTACTTTCAGCAGTTCCTTCCACGAACGCCGGAACGGCAGTTTGTCTCTGGCGAGACGCTCAGGTACCTGGGTCGGCAGTACCGGCTGAAAATTCAGCCTCACATCGAAAAGGAAGCCAAACTTCAACGCGGCTACCTCGTCATTCGGACATCGCAGCCCGGATCCGGTGGTGTCACCCGGAACCTAGTGGAAGATTGGTATCGAAGGCGGGCTGGCGCCAAGTTTCTGGAACGCCTGGAGTTCAACCTGCAGCGCTTTCCAGACCCAGAGCTCTTCAGGCCAAGCGGATTGCTCATCCGAAAGGTTGGGCAGCGCTGGGGTTCAATGAGCCCGCGCAAGCGTCTCCTGCTCAATGTGCGGCTGATCGAGGCGCCAATCGACGCCATCGACTACGTGATTACACATGAGCTTTGTCACATTGCGGAGCCGCATCACGGGCCTAAATTCCTGGAGTTGCTACAGCGAGTGCTACCGGACTGGGAGAGCCGTAAGTTGAAGCTCGAACGGTCGATGAGCTAACCCCTCCTACCCCTCCGAAACAAAATAAGCACTCTCCTCGTCGTTCCCCGGCAGCCGCACCACCCCCGCCGCCTTCAGGCCGATCTTCTTCAGCACCGCCTGTGACGCCACATTGCCCGGGGTGGTGATGGCGACGATGCGGCCCAGGCGCAGGGCGCGGCGGGCGTGGTCGAGGCAGGCGCGGGCGGCTTCGGAGG
>JAJTHV010000302.1 GCA_021300095.1 Flammeovirgaceae bacterium
AGAAAAGTCTGGAAGAAGGAAAAACAATTCAGGTGGTGAATGATCAATGGCGCACACCTACACTCGCAGAGGATCTAGCAATGGGTTGTTATCTGGCAGCTACAAAGAAAGCGAAAGGCATTTATAATATTTCCGGAGAAACGATGATGACTCCGTATGACATCGCAATAGCAACTGCGGAATTTTTCAATCTCGATCCATCGCTCATCAAAAAAACAGACTCCACACAATTTAAACAACCCGCTGCACGTCCTCCGAAAACAGGATTCATCATCGCGAAAGCGAAAAGAGAATTGGGCTACCAACCGCGAAGTTTTTCGGAAGGCTTGAAAATTGTGCAACAGCTACTCGTTTATTGATCCTCCTCCACAGTTCGGTACCACTCGAACATAAAAGTGTTTTTCACCCGAATAGTCTATTGCAGCAGCGCACCGAGGGCAAGTGTCATCCGGAAAAGGCTTTGTGTTCAACTCAACATAAAAAAAAGGCGCATCCTTGAGTGCCGCCTCATTTGCAGAACAATCCAGAAAGCCCAGAAAGACATTCGAATGATCTTTCCAACTTTCACCGAAGTTGTACATTGCCGGATCTTCAATTTTCATAACGGCCTGACTGCATAGAACAGACACCAGCCTTACTTTTACACATGCACCCGTTGGGTCTAATTCCTTTTCGCTGTGGCAAGCCAACAGAAAAACCATCGTTGTTATTGCAAAAGCTATTTTCTTCATATCAGTAGGGTTCATTTACCTAAATCGTTCTTTTTCTTTGACCCCTCTGACTCGTAAAAAGTTGGAACATTAGTTTATTTCCTTACCGAACCCACTTGGAAACAAGATGGTTAGCAATGAAGCGATCAATAAAAAATTAAACTCTACCCCGTTTCTACCTCCGCCCACTACAAACCACCCTTCGCGCCAATGGATCATCGCAATTCCGGCCACTAAAATGGCAATGGTTGTTAACACAGCCCATTTCATATAGCGCTCAAAAAGTAAACAAAATGCGGCCGCTACATGCGAGAGTTTGATCAGCCATGCCAAATACAAACCGATCGGAGCAAAGCCAATTTGATTCAGATAGAGATTCCCAAATGCATTTATGCCCCCATTAAACATGCCGGGCACACTATGCACCAATAAAATAATCGCTACCGCGATACGAAGTAAAAATGTGCTATTAAAATTCATTGCTTCAATTAGTTAATTGCGAAAAAAGTAGATAGGAGCCTATTGATGGAAAATCATTTCAACCCGTAACGAATACTCAAATCTTTTGTTTGGGTGCTTATTCTACCAGCGTCAGGTCTGATTTCAATTTCGTCAACTCTCCCAGCAGTTTTGTCTCTGTTACCCAACGTTCTTTATTCAATTGACGCGCGATGTTCACAATCGAAAAATTGAGTGTTTCAATTTCAGTTCTCCGCTTCATCTTGATGTCCTGCAGTGTTGAAATCAATTGACCATCTGAATTTTTGCTGATCATCAACAAACTATTCATTACCTCATGAACTTCGAGTGTTACGCCCACTTCATTAGCAATGGATACACACTCCTTGATGATGCGTGTGGCTATTTCTTTGGCTTTATCATTGCGATGAAATAATCCATTGTCAATTTCTAAAAGTGGGCAAACGGAATTGAACACGCTATTTGCAATGGCTTTTTTCCAAATGATCGATTGAATGTTTGAAGAGGCAGCAAATTTGAAATGATCATTTTCAAGTTGGGTTATGATCTCTTGCAACTGACTATCATTTCCTCTAATAACACCTATCTGAGAAACGGCTACCGGCTTATAGCGTATCATGCTTTCCGATATCGATTGACTGGTCGCGAAAAGCACACAGCGATAAATTTCAGGAAAGCCGTGTTGCAAAAATGGTTGCTCTACCTCTAATCCATTTTGCATCACCACCATAGGTGCATGACCAATTTTTGGATACAGTGATTTCGCCAGACTTTCATTGCCGAATGATTTAGTTGTCAGCAACACGATTCCATCAAACAAATGTAATTGACTTAAGGACGTCACTTCAATGGTTGCTTCTAACGTCAACTGATCCGGAAGTTCAATTTTAATTGTCTCGTAAGTAGAAACACCCTGATCAACGCTTCCGCGGACAAGGAGTACATTCCGGCCTTTCAATTTTAAAAACACAGCTAGTGCTTTTCCAATGGCCCCGGCACCGATAATGTAAATCGTCTTTTCCATAAGCTATCAAAATTGACTTCGTACTTATCCGATATTTTCAATGATCACCGCAGTGGCTCCGCCTCCCCCATTACAAATGGCCGCCAGGCCATACTTTCCTTTTTCTTGTTTCAGGACTGAAAGCAGTGTGCACACAATTCTTGCACCGGATGCTCCTAATGGATGCCCCATAGCCACTGCTCCGCCATAAACATTCGTCTTAGCTAAATCAAAACCAAGTATCTTTTGATTGACCAATACCACTGCCGCATACGCTTCATTGATTTCAATAAAATCCATGTCTTGTAAAGAGAGCCCTGCCCTGCGAAGCGCAATCGCTATGGCATGCGCTGGTGCTTCTGCATATTCTCTCGGATTAACCGCTGCATCTGCATACGAAATGATGCGAGCGAGTGGCTTTATTTGATATTGTTGAAGTGCAGTTTTAGATGCCAATACCACTGCAGCCGCTCCGTCATTTAGGTTGCTGGCATTCGCTGCCGTAATAGTTCCTTTACTATCAAAAGATGGTTTTAGTTTAGCCACCTTTTCAGGAATAATCTTGGCAATGTCTTCATCTTCATGAAAAAGAATTTCTCCACCCTTCGTTTTCAAATGAATAGGTGTAATCTCGTTTTTGAATTTACCTTCTCGCGTTGCCTCATTCGCTCGCGCATACGAGTTTAACGCATACGCATCTTGCTCCTCGCGTGTGATCCCAAATTTCGCTACACTCAGCTCGGCAATATTGCCCATGTGAATTTGGTTGTACGCATCCGTCAATCCATCTTTCAGCAATCCATCCACAAAAGTTTCGTCACCAAATTTCTTTCCCGCTCGAAGTGTAGCATAGTGAGGCGTGTTGCTCATGCTCTCCATGCCCCCAGTCATCACAATATAATCCAAATCCAATTCAATTTGCTGAGCTCCCATAATCATTGCCTTCATGCCAGCAGCGCACACTTTATTGACGGTGATACAATCTACCTGATCCGGAACTCCGGCTAATGTAGAGGCTTGCCGCGCAGGCGATTGTCCCAAATTTGCAGACAATACATTGCCAAAATAGACTGACGAGATTTTTTCCGGCAAAAGCCGGACTGATTGATACGCATCGCGAATAACTTCTGCACCTAATTGAGGTGCTGTAAAGCCCGACAAACTACCCATAAATCCTCCGATGGGCGTCCGTTTGGCGGCAACTATAAATACTTCGTCACGCATTTGCCTTACTTAATTGGATGATGTCCTCAGACGAAACTCCATAAATAGGCGGAGTTTGTACACCCAACAGATTGAGGTAGATGCACAACGCTCCGCGATGATGTGACTCGTGAATGATGAGCGCACGCAAAAAATTGCGAAGTGTGGTGGGCTTGCCGCTAGCTGTGATTATAGTTTTGGATAAATCCCTTTCGGTCAATCTTCCAAATATTTCTACTGACTGAGCATGCATCTCATTAAAGTAACGCATGACATTTTCATATCCATCCGCTAACTCTTTGCCGCAGCCCAGATAATTCATTTTGTTGCCCAGCACTACTTCGGCAAATAAATTTCTTTCGAGGGCTGCGATATGTCGGATCAAATCGGCAATAGTAAACTTACCAGGAAGATATGACCAATCCATTTTATCGGGTGGCACAACCTTTAGAATTCGCAATGTGCCTTCGCGAGTTCGTTCATAGAATTCAAGAAAACTTTCGATTGTAGTAATTTCCATAAGCGTTGGTTTAATTTTTCAATTCACGTATCATCGACTCCAAATAATTCATAGAAGCATTCAGGTAATTCATTTTTCCTGATGATTTTGCGTGCAACATCGCTCCTTGAATTAAAGCGGTGAGAATGGATGTAAATTCCAATACATTGACATCGGGTTTTATCTCATCATTCTTGATGCCTGCTTTCAACAATTTTTCTACTGAGTTTCGCCAGTATGTCAAGGCTTCATTGGCTTTTTCCTTTAATTGTGGATGTGTATCATCCGCTTCGGTTGATGTATTGGCTATGGGGCAGCCATTGCTCAAAAAAGACAGCTTTGAAAAATTGCGATAGGTTTCTGGATAGACCAATAACTTCTCTATTATTGATGGGCGCTCCTCCATTTTACCTCTGATGTAATTGGACACTTGTTGAAAATTATGCTCAAAGGCAGCCACTGCCACTTCATCTTTGTTTTTGAAGTTGCCATAAATACTCCCTTTCGTTAACCCCGTAACTTCCATCATATCGGTGAGCGAGGTTCCCGCAAATCCTTTTACATTAAAGACAGAAGCTGTTTGCTCGACTATAAACTGTTTGGTTCGGTCTGCTTTAGTAGCCATTTCAAATTTTTTCGTAATACTACTCATTAAAATATACCGATCGGTATTTTTTATCAACTTTATTTTTACTCCATAATGAATGCAACCTTTCCTTGGCATTTTTCCACTCACATTTTTCCATTTGTTACTTACGGCAATTCTTCTAATCTTCACGAACTTAAAAACTAGGTACTATGGCAGAAAATCGCGGACAATGGGGTTCTAAATTTGGTTTCATCATGGCAGCGGCCGGTTCGGCTGTAGGCCTCGGTAACATTTGGCGGTTTCCCTACCTCACCGGTGAAAACGGAGGTGCTGCTTTTGTGCTGGTGTACATTTTCTGCGTGGTGCTTGTTGCTGTGCCTATGCTCATCAATGAAATTGCTTTAGGCCGCCTCACGGCTAAAAACCCGGTGGGTGCCATTCAACAATTAGGCGGGAGTAAACTATGGGTAACCCTAGTGGGTGTGTTGCCGTTGATCGTGACTTTTGTAGTGCTTAGTTACTATAGCACCATTGCAGGCTGGACCGTAGGTTATATTTTCACTTCACTCTTCTCGATCAATATGCCTTTTGCGGAGTTCATCGCAAATCCCAGCTATGTCATTCCATTGGGTGGATTTGTGATTTTAGCTACTGCATGGATTGTTTTAGGTGGAGTATCGGGCGGAATCGAGAAGGCTACGAAAATTCTAATGCCCTTACTTTTTGTTTTGTTGATCGTTGTAATCTTTAGGAGCATTACACTTCCGGGAGCAGGAAAAGGTGTTGAGTATTATTTAATCCCTGATTTTTCGAAGATTAATGGACGTGTGGTATTAGCTGCACTTACGCAAGCATTCTTCTCATTGGGTGTCGGCTGGGGTATGATGATTACCTATGGATCGTACTTACCTAAAAACCAAAATATTGTTTCATCCAGTTTGTGGGTAGGTGCGATGGATACTTCAGTAGCATTGTTGGCCGGGTTCATGGTATTCCCTGCAGTGTTTGCGTTCAACCAATCTCCGGCAGAAGGCCCAACTCTTGTATTCAACGTGCTCGCGAATATCTTCCAGCAGATGCCATTGGGAAATATTGCCGGAGCTTTATTCTTCTTGTTGTTATTCTTTGCTGCTATCACTTCCACCATCTCGATGTTGGAAGCACCTTCGGCTTATTTTATGGATCAGAAAAAATGGAATCGTAAAAAAGCAGCATGGACAGTTGCCATCGTGGCGTTCTTGTTTGGAATTCCTTCGGCTCTTTCTACCGGAGCGGTAGTTAGTTTGTCTTCCATGCAAGTGGATTTTCTAGGTGTGGTGAAAACCGGATTTATGGACATCTTTGATTATTTGTTTGGCAGCTTGCTGATGATGCTGGTGGTGTTATCTACTTGTTTGTATACTGGCTGGTTTTTCAAAACCGATTTATTGGTAGATGAAATCGAGCAAGGTATGCCTTCCTTCAAAACCGGAAGCATTTTGGGTATTGCACCTTACAAGCTGTGGCTATTCATGGTGCGCTTTGTGTGCCCCATTATTATCGGGATGGTGATTTTGAATATGTTTGGAGTGTTCGGTTAAGAATTCTTTTATTATTCGAGAACTCTAACTCAATCCAACATCTCGCTAACCGGTTGCCCTGTGCAACCGCTCGGGAATTTGATTTGCAACAAGACAGAAAGTGTAGGCGCAATATCGGTGATGGTGTGGTACTGCGATGAGCTTCCTTGCTTGATTCCCGCCCCGTAAAACAAAATTGGCACATGTGTATCGTAAGTGTATGACGATCCATGCGTGGTGCCTTGCGGACCACCTCCGGTAATCCATCCGGGCTCGAGTTGATAAATGATATCGCCACTGCGCTTAAAGTTATAACCTCGGATAATCATTCCTTTGGTTCCACCCTCATTGTAATTACCTTGTTTGATAATGGCTTTCGGATAAACTTGCGCCACACCCTCCGTAGCTTGCAGATAATTGGTGATTAACTCGGTGGCGATCAGTAAATCGATTCCGGAAGATTTAGGATCTCCGGCAAACAACTCCTGATTCAAAAACACCTGATCGTTGCTGATGCGATCAATCACTTTCTTACCGGGAAAATATTTTTGAAGGTGATCGTTCAATCCAGCCTCCACATTCGCCAACGGAAAATTGCCGGCAGGAATTTTATTATCCTTCAGCGATTGCGGCACATCTACTACCGCATGATCTGCCGTAAGAAAAACCACATACTCACCCTTGCCCACTTCCT
>JAJTHV010000460.1 GCA_021300095.1 Flammeovirgaceae bacterium
GATTTGCGGAAATCAATCTTTCAACAATTCATAAACTGGACACTGCCAATCGCATCTCCGCAAATTTCGAAAAGATTAAAATGGAGTATGGAAAGGGATACATTGTATATCACTATAAGTTTTCCGCTACTAGAATTACGAAGGATATTCTGCTCAATGATCGAGAGCAACAGATTTTTGAATGGATGAGATGGAGTGAAGAGGAATTATTAAAAGAGTATGATGGAGAAATTCGTATGGGATACCCGGAAAGGTTCTATCATTTAAAACGTATTGTTGTTAGAAAGCCTTGAATAAGAAAATTCTACTCATGTAATCAAGTTACTGTCTATCTTCTCAACTCCGCAAGTATCGGGTTTTCGCCCTTTGTAGTGCATTCTACTTTTGTTTCATTAAACAACCTAATCGATGAAACAAATTGCCCAACCGAAAAGAGCGCTATTGTTCCTGGCAGTAGCCCTCTTTTCATTCAACCAATTAAATGCACAAAAACAAATGGAAACGAAAACATTCATTCTCGTTCATGGCTCGTGGCACAGCACGTGGAACTGGCACAAAGTAACACCGCTCTTAGAGAAGATGGGGCACCGCGTATTCGCCATCGACTTGCCCGGCATGGGCCGCGATAAAACACCTATCGAAACCGTTACGCTAGAAATGTCGGTGAACAAGATTTGTAAACTAATCGACAGCATCGAAGGAAAAGTAATTTTAGTAGGGCATAGTAAGAATGGAATTATCATTTCACAAGTAGCCGAATACCGACCGGATAAGATTGAAAAACTAATTTATCTAGCTGCGTACCTGATCCCCAACGGCAAAACACAGCGCGAGTATTCGATGCAAGACACGCATGGTGTGTTGAAGCCCTACGTTCAGAGACATGAGGCAACCAACAGCACTACTTTAGATGCAGCGATTTATAAAGAAGGTCTTTATCATGATTGTGACGATTCGATTACTGAATTAGCAAAAGTATTGTTAAGCCACGAGCCGATAATTACCGGCATGACACCTTTGCAACTAACCGAGCAAAACTTCGGTCGCGTGCCGCGATATTATATTGAATGCACCGAAGACAAGGCAGTAACTCCGTTCATTCAACAAAAAATGTATACGGAAACACCATGCAGCAAAGTATACAAGATTCAGACCAGTCACTCGCCTTTTTTCAGTCAGCCGGCTGAGTTAGTGAATTTGTTTTTGGAGATTGCAAAGGAATAAAATGGTTTGCCAGCGACTTCCAATGTGAAAAGGCAATAAAATTCATAATTGGAAGGGTTGATTAACGGACAAACGCTACCATCGAGTTTGATTCCATTAGATTGATTTTAATCGATTTGGGCTCGAATTTTCAACCTTTTCTGTCTTTCCGATGAACCCTTTTATTTTGTGGATGGGATCAACGTAATTTGATCTATCAAAACATCCCATGAGTACAAGTACATCTAGCCCGTTTGTCAAAAAAGCCCTTTTGTGGCAGTCCATTGGTTCCGTAAGATTGATTATTGCTTTGTTTACAATCGGTGCCGCCATTATTAAGCTGCTCTACAACCATTTTTTGCCGCACTTGCTGGACATTGATGTGTTGCGTTGGGCCATCATTACACTCGGTTGTGTTTTTTTTCTCACCACCTTTATACCGTACAGGCGTAGCGTTATTGTGCCTTACTTTTCATTTTTCCTTTATTTGCTTACGCTGATTTATGTGATTGCTTTTGCCGTCATCAATCATTTTGATCCGAACGCAGTCACCATTTTGATCTTAGTAGTCGGAGCGAGCACGATCATCATCAATAGCCTGTTGTATTACGGAATTCAATCGTTACTCATCGTAGTTACCTGCGCCATTGCTTATGTAAGCTTTCCAATCGACAATGATCGTTTAATTGCATTGCTTAATTTGATGCTGTCGCTAGGCGCTTTTGGTATCGTGATTGCGGTGCGATTGAGCCTGATCTCCAGCTTACAAAATTCACATGCCAACTTAGAGAAACTGAATGTGCTGGCATTGATTGCCAATAAAGAAGGCGAAATAATTTTTGTCAGTCCATCGGTAAAACAACTGCTCGGCTATGAGCCCGCTGAATTGTTGAAAGAAGGCTGGTGGCGAACGAAAAATCTGGAAGATGGATGGATTGAGCGCGAATTTATTTTGAATTACCCCAACATCCTGCCAAAAGAAATAGTAACAATCGAAACGAGTGTGCGCACGAAAGATGGCAATAAAGTTTGGCTGAGTTGGGCCAATTCGATTACACCCAATGGCAACTACATGGGCGTGGCCTTGGATGTTACCAAGTATAAGTTGAATAGCCTGCGCACATCACCACTCACTATTGTGCAGTGAGATACATAAAACGGTATCTTTGAGAGATTAAATATCACCTCATGACCAGTTCCGTTTTCCGACAAATACGAGACATTCAAAATCAGGCCGGCAAGTTGGTGGAGGAAAAGCCCAGTTTGGAAGACCTCGAAGAATTCAGCCGCTACAATGAAGAAATGAAATTGTATTTAGTTAAAAATGTGGAGCATGAGGAGATTATGAAGCATGTACAATCTATTCCCAATGTGTTCGATGTGGAGGATGATACGCCAAGCTTTCCGGTATTTGTGATGTTGATTTTGGGTATCCTAACCATAGGAAGTTCTTATTTTTATTTTAAGCATCTTGAAGAAGCACGCCAAATCAGTTTAATACAAGATCAGATCCGGGAGGTGCAGGGAAAGTATGCTACGCTTGAATTTTTGTTGAAGGCAACCCGATAGTTTTTTTCTCATATTAGTTTTAATAAGATACAAGGAATAGTTTTAGCTAGAGTGAAAAAGAATATCAATACTTACTGGAAGAGTTTGTGTATTTTGTCCTTTACTATTTTAGGCTTGATCATAATTATTTTTCTTCTTCTCCCACTAGAAATTGAAAGCATCTACGTCAGATGGTTTATTGGTATATTGTTTATCGTTGCTTCAGTTCGGCTAGTATTCTATGAATACAAGATCAAGATGCTACGAGCATTGATATTTGTGCTACTTATGATGGTGCTATATTCTTGGAAATTTGAACTTCATCTTGACCGAGCGTGGGAAACACGAAGGATTTTGTTTGAGGATCGATTTAATTCAAATAGATCAATCGTTATGCAGACGAAGGATATAGGAGAGTGGCCTACTATGAGGGTGATCGATCGGATAACTTTGTTGCCTTCTATTTATTGGAAATTGGAAACCTTCGATTCACTGAAGCCAAAGTTAGACACAGTAAGATGGAAGAGAGTGAATCAAAAGCTTAATAATAAAATCAATATAATTACATGAAGTTCATCGCAATAGGATTCATACTTCTTTCAACCACTTCATATAGCCAGACACAAATAATCCAATGGCAGAAAGACAAGCTCCTGCCAAATAAAGTATCTATGTCGCTCGAGCGAATCAACGGAAATGAAGCCGTGCGGGTGGTGAAAGATTCTACCATCAAGGAAGTAGACGAACCCACGTTTGTAAAGCTAACGGACACCGATTTTAAAAACGGAATCATTGAAGTAAACGTATTGAGCCGTCTATTGAAAAATGCAACCGAAACCGCACGTGGATTTATTGGAATTGCTTTTCGGATTAACGCCCAAAACACCGCCTTCGAGAATATGTATATCCGCCCCACCAATGGCAGAGCCGAAAGTCAGTTACGAAGGAATCGCGCTACGCAATATTTTTCTTTCCCCGACTTCAAGTTTGATCGCCTCCGTAAGGAAGCGCCCGGGGAATATGAATCCTATGCCGACATGGCACTGAATGAATGGATTCATCTTCGCATCGAAGTAAATGGAAAGCAAGCCAAACTGTATGTCAATCATAGCAAACAACCAGTTTTGTTGGTAAATGATTTAAAACTCGGTGCGGATGCCTCCGGAGCCATTGGGTTGTGGGTGGATGTAGGAACAGAAGGATTTTTTTCTGACATGAAGGTGACGAAGCGATAGGTGTATAGACTGGAAATCTCTAAATTGAATTTATGAAACGTTCCTTAATTATTGTACTGATTTTCGTTGCCTATTATTCCATCGGTCAGACCTCGGTCAAGAAGAACAACTCTTCTTATACAGAGGCAACCTTTTCAGTTGCAGGAAACGAAGTTCATATCCAAAACAGTCTACCGAAAGGCGGAGGACGTTACAACGACCGTACCGGTAGAACTTTTTCGTATGTCATTTTTTGGTATCGGATCGTGAATAAATCGAATAAACCAATGGAATTAAACATCCGATTTCCATCCGATTCGTTGACTTTTTTTCCTTCGCCTGATCAGTACATAAAAATTTCGATGCCTTTAGATACCATGAAACTGGAAAAAGAATCGATGTTTGATTACGGCATTACCAACTTAAAATATTCGCTTGATAAAAATTTCTTTAAGCCTACTCGATTAATGAAAACCATCAAGCCCAAGGAAGAAAGCCTTTTTTACATCGCAATGCTTTTTTATTATGCTACAGGAAGCGCCCGAACAGAATTAGTTTTAAAAGAGCAGAAGCTTTTTTACAATATCAAAGTAGGATCAGAGCAAGTGATTATTCCATGTGGCAGTTTTACGACAATAAGCAAGTGAGACCTACTCCTAAAATGTAGCTGTTGAGATTTAGGGGCATCTGTTAATGAAAGGCCTCAACATAAAACCTTTTACAAGGCTATTGGCCTTTTAAGTGGAATGAATTACTTTTGCTCTTGCAAGATGATCCGAAGAGCAATCAGCATATTGATATTAACCAGCATGACCCTGCACTGCGCGAGCAGATTGGAATGGTTAGATTATCTCTATGCGAAACGGCATTCCATCGCGTATTCGCTCGGTATCTCGGTGGAACAAGTAATCACTTCTTGCGGATTTGATTATTTCCAAGGCGACTCCCTTGATTTCAAGCAAACAACAGACGAATCTTCGCATCCGGAACTAGTAAAGGCCCAAGAGATTCATTTGTTTTTAGTGCTGAAGCACGTGCCGCTACTGCAGCCAAATCCCTTATTGATCAATCAACCCCTCAGTGTGTATTCCATCCAGGAATACAACTTATACTTTTCGGATATCTTCCATCCGCCTTCTTGTTAATAATCATTTGATCGTTTTGATCACCCCGGAATGCACACCGCATTCTGTTATATGATTATTTAATTTAATTCAATCAATCTTATGAAATTGACAAGATCTATTCTATTGTTTTCACTTGTATTTGTTTTCGCTACATCCTGCAAAAAAGACGAGGTAGTTTCCGCAGCACCCGGCACCCTCACACTTCACTTTGATAATATTGTTGGCGATGCCAATCTGCAACTCAATACCACCAACACTCCGTACACCAATGCAAATGGGGAAGCATTTAAGGTAACTTGGTTAACGTATTATATCAGCAACATCAAAGTGAAATCTGCCGATGGAAAAGTGTTTACCGATCCTGTAAAATCAGATGGATCACAAGGATATTATTTAATTGACGAATCCGACTCCGAATCGCAGGATGTTGTTTTGAAAAACCTGCCCGCAGGCGATTATACCGAAGTTACATTTACCGTAGGAGTAGATGCAAACCAGGTAGATCAGGGAGCACAAGTAGGCGCGCTCGATCCGGCCAAAGGACTTTTCTGGAGCTGGAATTCAGGATACATTTTCTTTGCTATTGAAGGGGTATCACCTGTGTCAACAGAAGCTGACAATGCATTTCAATTCCATGTCGGTGGATACAAAGAAGTTTCCGGAAGCGCTACCGCTGCGAACAACATCAAAACAATTACTTTATCATTTGATGGAAACAAAGCAGCGGTGAATGCCGCACATGAGCCGGAAGTACATTTACTCCTCGATGTAAAGAAGTTTTTCAATGGCGCAGGTGCCGCAAACGTAAGCTTTGCAACCAATGCCGCACGCCATTCTCCGGCCTCCTGTAAAGATGTGGCCGGCAATATTCCGGCTGCATTTACATTCGATCATATTCACGCTAATTAAAACTTAATGGCCGGTGTGTTATGC
>JAJTHV010000309.1 GCA_021300095.1 Flammeovirgaceae bacterium
AGGATATCCTTCAGGATGTGTTCTTTCAATTTGTTTCGGGCTTTGATACCATTGAGTCGTTGGATCGGGTAACCTCATGGCTGTATAGCGTAGCGCGCAACAAAATCATTGACCGCTATCGCAGAGATGCAGTGCGCCCGCAGCAAACCGATTTCGAATTGATTTCCGGTAAAGACGATGATGCACCTCTTACACTGCAAGACATCCTTCCCGATCTCGATAACACACCCGAAGCGACATTGCTTCGCGAAGCCATTTGGGATGAAATCACCGATGCATTAGCCGAATTGCCTGCCGACCAGCGTGAGATATTCATTCAAAATGAAATTGAAGAAAAAGGATTTCGGGAAATTTCAGAAGCCACCGGAATATCGATTAACACTTTGCTTTCGCGAAAGCGGTACGCCATACTGGCGCTGCGCAAGCGATTACAGCGATTTTACGATGACACGATCAGTTAAAAAAAATGAAAGCTATAAACAGAGCCAGCATTCATATGAGGCTACGTTAAAAAAAAATTAAAAACATTGAACAATCAAATTATGAAAAAGGTATTGGGGATAGGAGTGATGGTGGTTTTAGGGGTATTGGCGGTTTCAGCCTTTACGTTTGTAACCATGTATTTATGGAATTGGCTAGTGCCGGATTTATTTCACGGTCCGCAACTTGATTTTTGGCAAACGCTAGGACTATTAATATTAAGTAAGATTTTCTTCTCCGGTTTTGGAAAAGGAGGCCACCGTCACAATAATAAATGGAGTGGCTATTGGAAGCAGAAATGGAACACCATGAGCCCGGAAGAGAAAGAGCGATTCAAGCAAAAAATGAAGGAAAAGTGGTGTTATCGCACCCCGGAGTCGCAGGACCCTCATGCAAACGGTTGAGCCGTCTTTTTGCAAGTTTTCAGAAAATAAATTTCTAAAAAGTGCCAACCTTAATCAAAAAGGGGCGTTTCAAGAAACCGTGGAAACTTTGGTAATATAAAAAGTTTCCATAGTTTCGCGCCTGATTATGGAAGACAACGAAGTAAAAGACAAAATTTTAGCCGGTTCCGAGGCGCTATTCATGAAATACGGAATACGCAGTGTGTCGATGGATGATATCGCCCGACACCTTTCGGTTTCCAAAAAAACGCTTTATCAGCACTTTGCTGATAAAGATGAGTTAGTCACTGTTATGTCGCAAGAGCACATGAAACGAGATATTCAGGAATATGAGCAAATTGAACGCGAATCTGAAAACTCCATTGATGAGTTGAATAAAATTTCCGTTCGCCTGCGCTGCGACATGGAGCAAATGAATCCTTCTTTGCTCTACGATTTGCAAAAGTTTCATCCCAAAGCTTGGGCACTTTGGCAACAGCACAAAAGTGAAAGCATCATGAGTTCCATTGTGCGCAATTTGAATCAAGGCATCAGCGAAGGTTATTTTCGCGGAGAGATTCATCCGGAAGTGCTGGCGCTCAGTCGCCTGATATTGATTGAATCAGCTTTTGATGAACGCATTTTCCCAAAAGACAAATTCAATTTAGCCCAAGTGCAATCGCAATTCTTCGATCATTTTGTGTATGGCCTGTGCACCGACAAGGGAAGAAAATTGTATCAGAAATATAAAGATCATTCCGATCAACCGAATAAACCAATCCATAAAACAACTAAGCATGAGTCCATTTTATAAACTAATTATTTTTTTAGCTGCCTTGCTGTTGGTAAGGGCAGGCTATGCACAACAAGAACCAACAACAGCGCCACAAGCGTTTACATTAGAGCAGTGTATAGACTATGCAGTAACCAATTCTATTGCAGCGCAAAATGCTATTCTGGATCAACAAATTGCTTCTGACAAAGTTAGGGAAACAGTGGGATTAGGGCTTCCACAAGTTAGTGGTAACGTGAGTGTTCAGCATAATGATCAGTTGAGGCGTTTCTTTGGAATTTATAACCCTAGCAGTTCATTTAGTTTTTTTCCAATTACTCCCGGAGCGAAAGCTGGTGATATCCTTGCCCTGCAGAGTCCTTTTCAATTGAAATCTAGTGGAGATGCTGGAATAAACATTAATCAATTGATTTTTAGTGGTAGTTACTTAGTAGGACTGCAAGCGTCCAATGCCTACAAGGATCTTTCTTTTAAAACAGCTAATCAGACAAAGGAACAAATTATCCAACAGGTAACGAAGGCGTATTATTCGGTCCTAATTTCTAGGGAAAGAGCCAATCTGTTTGACAATAATCTAGCTAGGATTGATTCGCTTTTAAAGAATACAATTGCTCTCAATAAGAATGGATTTGCTGAGAGTATCGATGTAGATCGTATTCGAGTAACCTATAATAATCTAAAGGCTGAGAGAGAGAAGTTTCTTAAGCTAAACAATCTAAGCTTTGATCTCTTGAAATTTCAGATGAATTATCCACTCGATCAACCAATTGAAGTAGTTGGAAATATTGAAGATGTAAAAGTTGAAGCTGATCTGAAAGACTATCAAGCAGGTTGGGATTACAAGTTGAGACCTGATTATAAAGTCTTAGAAGCGAATCAGCGTTTGCAACAATTGAATATAAAAAATCAGTATGCCGGAGGGTTGCCAACAATTTCAGCTTCTGCAAATCTAGGATACTTCACTCAGTCAAATGATGTGGCAGGCTTATTTTCCACTAACACAGCCATAAACGATACTGGAGGACTTGGTCCAGATAAATGGTATAATTATTCGCAGTTTGGTGTATCGATGAACATCCCCATTTTTTCTGGTTTCCAACGTCATTATAAAATTCAACAGGAAAAGTTAACGCTCCGCAAAGTAGAGAATGGATTTAAAAGCTTAAAGCAAGGAGTAGATTTGGAGACAAAACAAGCTACTACAAACTTTGAGAATGCATTGACTTCGTTAGCTTCTCAGAAAGAGAATATGGATCTAGCCAGTAACGTGGCCCGAATTACTAAGATCAAGTATGAACAAGGTGTTGGGTCAAACTTAGAAGTGGTAGATGCAGAAAACAGTTTGCGTACCGCTCAAACCAACTACTATTCCGCGCTTTTCGATGCGATGATTGCAAAAGTCGACTTAGATAAGGCTTACGGCCGATTAATCACAACAACCAATTCAGAATCAAAATAGAAAACCCACACTTATGAAAAGATATAATTACCTAACGTATTTCTTAATTGTAGTTGCTGCTGCCTTCGTAGTAGCCTGCAATCCCAGTAAAGAAGATCAACTCAAGAAGTTAAAAGCGAAGCAAGCTGAATTAGTAAAACAAATCGCCACCTTGGAAAAAGAGTTGGAAGGAGGCGCGAAAGAAGCAGCCCGCATGAAAGAAGTAGTAACTACCGAACTGGCTCCTCGCAAGTTTGAAAAGTACGTGCAAACGCAAGGAGCGGTAGAAGCTACTGATAATATCATGATCAGCGCTAAGACGGCTGGAGTGATCACCAACGTTTATGTTCGCGAAGGAGATATGGTGGTGAAAGGACAAACACTCGCTTTGATCGATAACACGCTAACCTTGCGTGGCATTGATGAAGTAAAGGCCGGATTAGAACTTGCTAATACAATTTATGTTCGTCAGAAAAATTTGTGGGAGCAAAAAATCGGAACGGAAGTGCAGTACCTGCAAGCAAAAAACAGCAAAGAAAGTCTGGAGAAAAAATTAGCTACTCTCGAAGAGCAATTAGACATGTCGAAAGTGAAGTCGTTGATCACCGGAGTGGTAGATGAGGTTACAGCTAAAGTGGGACAGAATGCCGCTCCTGGTCAACCTGCCTTCCGCGTAATCAATAACAACAACTTGAAAATTACAGCAAAGATTTCTGAAGCCTACTTGACCTCAGTGAAGAAAGGAAATAAGGCGGAGATCAGCTTTTCGGATTATGATAAGAAGCTAGAGGGTCCGGTAAACTTTGTAGGACGAAACATTGATCCACTCAGTCGCTCGTTTGCTGTGGAAGTGAAAGTCCCTTCAAATGCGGATTTGCGTCCTAACATGACGGCCGTAGTAAAGGTGATATTTAGTTCCTCTCCAGCAGCACTGTGTGTTCCGGTTAACGTGGTACAAGAGATCAATGGCGAAAAGATTGTGTACGTAGCCGAAAGCAAAGGCACTCAATTAGTCGCTCGCAAAAAGGTGGTAAAGATTGATGGTGTGTATGATAACTACGCACAAGTAATTTCTGGTCTTGTTATTGGCGATAGAATCATCACCGTAGGCTACCAAGGTTTGAATGATGGCGAATTGATTAAAATATAGAGTAATGAAAGATTCGAATAAAGAATTTGGCCCCACCAGTTGGGCCATCGATAATCGGGTGGCGATTTATGTAGCGGTTGTTTTTATCTGCTTGGCAGGTATGATCACCTACAATAAATTGCCGAAAGAAAACTTCCCCGAAGTAGTATTGCCACAAATATTTGTGACATCCATTTTTCCGGGAGCTTCTCCTAAGGATG
>JAJTHV010000225.1 GCA_021300095.1 Flammeovirgaceae bacterium
AAGTATTTTCAAATTGATTAATTATCAAATTTTCAAATTAAATTATAGGTGTTCATTCTTTTCATGCAACTGAGCATCTACAACTGCAATGGCGGCCATGTTTACTATATCTCGGATGGAGCTGCCCAACTGCAATACATGAACCGGCTTCTTCATGCCCAGCAAAATCGGGCCGATGGCTTCTGCGCCTCCAATCTCCATGAGCAGTTTGTAGGCAATATTTCCGGATGCCAAGTTGGGGAAGATGAGTGTGTTAGCACCATCCTTCGCTAGTGCACTGAACGGATAATTTTCGCGTTGTAGTTCGGTATCAAAAGCTACGTTCGCCTGAATGTCGCCATCTAAAATCAGTTGAGGATATTTTGCCTTTGCCAATTTCACCGCCTCTTGCACTTTCTCTGGAATTTCGCCTTTGCTTGATCCGAAGTTGGAATACGATAACACCGCTACGCGTGGCTCGATGTCAAAGAATTGAACTCCACGAGCTGCTAATCCAATAATTCCAACCAACTCATCGGCAGTAGGATTTACATTCACTGTACAATCAGCAAAGAAGAATGTTCCCTTCTTATTCATTATGATGTACATGCCTGCCACGCGCTTCACACCCTGACTCATACCAATGATTTGAAGCGAAGGCAAAATTGTCTTTGAATAATCTTTAGTGAGGCCGGACACCAACGCATCGGCTTTACCAAACTCCACCATCATGGCACCAAACGCATTGCGGTCGCGCATTTGTCGCTCGGCTTCCTTTACCGTTATTCCCTTGCGTGCACGTTTTTCAAAATACGCTTTTGCGTAAGTAACGGTCAGTTCTTTTTCTTCGCGAGGGTCGATGATTTCGCAGCCACTCAAATCCAGATTATGTTCTTTTATTAATCGTTCAATATCCACACGACTACCCAGCAGAACGGGAATAGCAATGGCTTCGTCTTGTAAAATCTGTGCAGCCTTTAAAATTTTGATGTGGTCGGCCTCTGCAAACAAAATGCGCTTCGGTTTTTTCTTGGCCAAATCAATTACGCGTGAGGTCAATTTTTGGTCGATGCCAATTCGCTTCAATAAATCCGTATGGTATTTCTGCCAATCGGTGATCGGTTTTTTAGCGATGCCAGATTCAATCGCAGCTTTTGCCACGGCAGGAGAAACAGTGGTAATCAACCTGGGGTCAAGTGGTTTTGGAATTAAATAATCTCGACCAAACTGAATTTTGTCGATGCCATAAGCCTGAAATACAATATCGGGCACGGGCTCTCGTGCCAATTCTGCCAACGCGTGAACGGCAGCCAACTTCATGGCTTCGTTTATTTCCGTTGCGCGCACATCCAACGCACCACGGAAAATGTAAGGGAATCCGAGCACATTGTTCACCTGATTGGGATGATCGGAGCGACCTGTACCCATGATTAAGTCAGGGCGCGTTTTCTTGGCGAGATCGTAGGCAATTTCAGGATTGGGATTAGCCAAGGCAAACACAATTGGGTCTTTGGCCATCGCCAAAATATCTTGAGGTGTCAAAATATCAGCTACAGAAAGTCCGAGAAAAACATCGGCACCTTTAATGGCCTCTTGTAGGGTGTTGACTTTGCGAGTGGTAGCAAATTCCAGCTTACTGGCATCCAGGCCGGGGCGTTCTTTATGAATGACCCCTTTGCTATCGCACATGATCAGGTTTTCTTTTTTGAGTCCTAGCGCCAAATACAATTTTGTGCACGACACAGCAGCGGCACCGGCTCCATTCACCACCAGCGTAATTTCATCAATTTTCTTCCCCACTACGAGCAATGCGTTGATCAAGGCTGCGCTGGAGATAATGGCCGTCCCGTGCTGGTCATCGTGCATTATGGGAATATTCATCTTGGCGCGCAGCTCAGTCTCTATTTTGAAACATTCCGGAGCTTTGATGTCTTCCAGATTAACCGCTCCAAATGTCGGTTCCAGCGACTTCACAATTTTGATGAACGCATCCGGGTCTTCTTCATCAATTTCAATATCAAAACTGTCGATGCCGGCATATTTTTTAAATAATACGGCTTTGCCTTCCATTACCGGTTTGCTGGCCTCTGGGCCTATGTTGCCAAGACCCAATACGGCTGTGCCATTGGAAATGACGGCCACCAGGTTTCCCTTGCTGGTATATTTATAAACATCTTCTTTGTTGGCGGCTATTTCTTTGCACGGCTCGGCTACTCCAGGAGAATAAGCCAATGCCAATTCAAATTGAGTACTCAGTTGTTTGGTGGGCACTACTTCAATCTTGCCCGGCTGCCCCTGGGTATGATAATCGAGGGCATCTTGTTTGCGGATTTTTATAGACATTTCTATTTCGGTAAAGATCGAAATTTACGATTTATCACCGAGACAGCAAGGCGTGCAAGAATGACTTGACTGGCCTATTTACAACCTGATTTTATGGCTAGCGGAACGTATGTGCTCCAAGGATCGCATCTAGCTCTAACTTCTCTGCAATCAATCGATCGCGCGGTGAACCAGAAGAGGCCACAATTCCCTTATCGAGCAACACCACGTGGTCACATTTTTGTGCCAGGGCAGGTTGTGTGGTTGAAATCAACACTATGCGATTTTGCTTTTCTTTATTGAGCAAATTCAAGACAAAATTTTCGGTTTTGCGATCCAGACCCAATGTGGGTTCATCCAATAACAAGATTTGTGGTTGCTTAAAAAGTTCGCGCGCCATAAGAATCAATTGCCGTTGGCCGGACGAAATTTGAAATCCTTTTGCTCCTATGTTGGTAAGATAGCTCCGTGGGAATTCTTGAAAATAGTTAGAAAAACCTGTGCGCAAACAAAAGCTGATGGCTTCTTTTGAATCATCCGGATGATGGCTCAACGCAATGTTATACAATATGGTATCGCTATAGATTTCATGATTCCCATGAACAAAGGCAACTTGCTCACGCCATGCATCGATATCAAAATGCGACCAATGGATACCATCGACTAAGACCGTTCCATCTGTGGGTGTATACTCTTTGTTCAGCACTTTCAACAAGGTACTTTTGCCGCTTCCATTCGCTCCAATCAATCCGGTGAGTTCACCCCGCTTGAAAGTCATATTCAAATGGAGCAGCGGATGTCGCTGGCCTGGATACGCGAATGAAAGACCTGACACCACCACTAGGTTTGTAGAGTTAAACACATGGTAAATGGGCCAACCATTTGATAAATGTACTGCGTTCGTATGCGCCTTTGATGCGGTTTCAACTGGTCGAATCGTGTGCTGCGTATTCATTTTTTGAGAAGGATAAATTGGAAACAAACTGTTCATCATTCGCTCTTTCTTCAGTTGGTTTATTTTCATGTTATAGTCAGATTAAAAAAAATTTCAGAAACAGCCAGACGTGGTTTTATTTACGTCCGGCTGCTGGGGAAGAAAAAAATTAATTACACTAATTACAATCGTTAGAAACATAGCTATCTAGTTTTCTTTATGTAAATGCCTGTGTACCAAACACAACTTACCAAAGTAAAAAACCATAGTTACCTCAAATACTGAGGAAACTACGTAAATTAAAGTGCCATTGTCAATAGAGTACCCCGTAAATGGGGTATGGACTCTACCCCATTCTTGGAGTATCTTTCTAAAAAAAAACCGGTATGGAAAAAGTAAATGCGCTTGTAGTTGATGATGCGAAGCTTTTTGCCGAATCGTTTGCTCATCTCCTTACAGGGTCTATGCATATCAAAAAAGCGTGGGAAGCCATTTCGGCAGAACAAGGTATTTCCATTATCCGTAAGCATTCTATTCAGGTTGGGTTTATTGATGCCCGAATGCCCGTTACAGACGGCATCCAGCTTATTTTACGTCTGCGGAAAGAATATCCACGGTTGTATTTGATTGGAATGACGGGCTACAATGAAGCCTCTACTCTTGCCGATTTGAAACATGCCGGTGTACATGGCATTCTTTTAAAACACCACACTGGTATTCAGGAAATCAATCAGTGCCTGCAAACTATTATGGCCGGCAAGTATTACTCAAACTCCACAGCGAACTTAACCAATGCCGATTTTCGATCCACACTTAATCTTACTCCCCGCGACTTTGATATTTTACGGCTATTGTGCGAAGGACTCGCCACCAAAGAAATTGCAGCACATCTGGGTCTTCAACAATCCTCTATTGAAGATCATCGCAAGAGACTTCTGCATAAAACAGGCACCAAAAACAGTACAGAGCTAATTGCTTATGTGCTGCGAAATGGGTTATTGTAGCGGCCGTGGAAGACGAAACTCTACCACCAATCCTTTCGAGTTAATGACAAAATCTAGCTTGGCACCAATGCGTTTGGCCCGGTTGTTCATAGTTTGCGAACCACTATTCTTTTGTCTGCGTATAAAACTGACACCATCGTCTTTGATCTCGATAAATAGATCTTCGCCCCAACAAATGACAATAAAAATATTCTCGCCCATGGAATGTGTAATGGCATTTTGGATGGCTTGCTGGGTGATCCGAAAAATTTCGCGTAATGCATCTGGCGCAATGGCAAATTCTCTTTCGGGTTTTTTTACTTCCATACACAATTTACGCCCAACAATTCGATCCATGGAACTACACAACCGCTGGATGACTTCGGCTAGCTTGAGGCGGGTAAAATCGGGTTGCAATTCATTGGAGATATAATAGCGAATTCCACTTACTGCCAATTCCAGCGTGTCCATAGCTTTGCGAACGTCAGCTGCTACTTCGGGTCGCATGGGATACATGTTGGCGTGTTCTAACGTGAGGCGAGCTGCGGCCAGTTTCTGCACCAAGTCATCATGCAATTCACGCGAAATGCGCGTACGTTCAAAATAAACTATCTCGTCAATGGCAAAAACGTTTTCCTCTTCGGAAAGACGAATAAAATCTTCGGGATTTTGCACAATGACGCGGGTGTCAATTTTCTCTTGTAACTGGCGAATCTTTAGATCGAATGCGTCCTCTTTCTGGCGCCAAGCTCTTCGCTCCGAATCAAATTGTTCATTTTTTTTGATGAGGCGCTCCTTCGATTCTTCCATTGCCTTGGTTAAATTCGCTACAGCATCTTGAGAATCCTGACGATAGGAAGATACAACTACAATAGTGATAATAGCTATGAGCAGTAACGAAATAACGAAAATCAACGCCATTGTTTAAGGTTTAACCGATCGGCTATTTCCCTGTAAACTTAAACGTATTTAGGATAACATCAAGCTCTCGCATGATTTCGCGCTGCTCTTTTCCGGGGGCGTAAGTAAACCCCTCAACATAATACAACAAACCATTTTTCTCGTCTACGAGTGCGTAAGACAAAAAGGGTCCTCCCATGGTGAGATTGTTGGTACGCCACAATCCCCGCATCTCCACCGCATATTTACCGTGAAAATTTACTTCGCGTGTCATAACCGGTTTGTATGAAATTTTTGTCTCCGTTACTAAATAGGATTGTAAACGTTCCGGATTGCCAAACAAATGTTTCTTACAAACTTCATCACGAAATGCAATCAGGCTATCCTGGTGAAATTGGGATACGGATCGGTATGCTTTTCGGGCAACAAAAATATTTTTATCGTCCTTTGGATTTATTTGCCTTGCCCAGATAAAGCTGCTATCAGCTGTTACCAGATCAAACCCGAAAGGAATTCGGATTTCTGCTTGCATATTCTTACGCATCAGCTCACTAACTCCTTTCAACTGACCTGATTTAAAAAGAGTGGCTGTCAAGCGGTTTACTTCGGCCCGATCGAAATGTGCGGTAATTTTTTCCTGGTTGTTTTTAATCTTCCGGATCAACTCCGCTTCACTTGATCCTACCAAAAACATAACCTCTTGCCCTTTGGCAAATAAGTTGGTAGAAGTGGTCATAAAAAATGACGTATCCGATTTTATGCGGTCGATCGATTGTTTTGTGAACATGCCTCGTACTCGCTTTGACCCCGAAGAATTCTGATCCAGGGTTACTGCAAAAATTAAATTTCGTCTTTGCTTCAAAACAAAATTCAGTTTTCTGGGATCAATCCAGCGCATTCTGAAGATAGGCTCCGTTCGGTTGAGCACCTGCATATCGCGTGTAAATGTTGAATCAATCAACCGCCCGAGTGGGCCCTTCCATTGTACGGAATCCATGATCAAATACATATCGCCCGGTAAGCCCGATGCTGGTGGGCCACTCGTGCCCCCTCCTTTTGGGTCAGAACAGGATGAAAGCATGGCAACCGCCACGATTAGGATCAATAATTTTTTCATTTTCATGGAAAGTGAGAATCGTATACTAGAATCCCAAAGACATCGAAATGTCACAAGAAGAAACAGCAATGGCAAGTGGATTGTTGTCTATTTAGCCAATGACTAGCTTTTGGCCCGGCTTCAGCTTGTTTCCTTTCAACTTGTTGAGGCTTTTCAGCTTTTCAACGGAAACGCCCGGAAGTCTTTTGGATATTTCCCATAATGTATCGCCCGGTTGAACCGTATACGTTTTTGAATTGGCCGGCAACAAAGAATTCAGCGATCGAGCCGAAGCAGAAATTCGTACCGGGTAAGTCCAAATACTCAGTCGTTGACCTGTTCGAATTGTATTTCCCGACAAGCTGTTCCATTTTTTTAAATCAGCCACTCGAACTCCAAAACGTTCGGCAATAGAGCCCAAAACATCACCCGAACGTACTTTATACATCTGAACTTCACGGCCGTAGGTGCTGCCAGCCATATTTTTTGCCAGCGACTCTAATTCCTTTTTGCCAATCCGTGAAGATGAATCTAAAATGAACTGCCGATTCTGCTCCAACGAAGACTTGGCCCACACTGGAATTTTGATCACATGATTCTTCCCATTATCGGGGAGTGCGCTGCGCATGACTGAAGGATTGAGACGCTGCATATCTTCCAGACACGTGCCGGTTAAATTGGCAAATGTTTCAAAGTGAAGAAACTGCTTTACGTGAATGGTATCGTGCGGAGGCACTTCCTCTTTGGCCATTTCTACCAGATTATGCTCTTCGGTGTGATTCATCGCATAAACGATGGCAATAAATTGCGGTACGTACGATTTTGTTTCGCGCGGCAAGCGCGCATACACTTCCCAAAAATTTTTCTTGTAACCACTTTTGCGAATGGCATTGCGCACAGTGCCCGGACCTGAGTTATAAGCAGCTAATACCAATTGCCAATCATGAAACATGCCATACAATTGTGCCAGGTAGCGACAAGCTGCATCGGTGGATTTCTCCGGATCCATGCGCTCATCAATGTACCAATCATTGCTCAAGCCCATGTAGCGACCAGTACCCGACATAAACTGCCACAAGCCCACGGCACGAGCCCGTGAGGTAGCCCGTGGATTAAGTCCCGATTCGATGATGGATAAATATTTCAGTTCATCGGGCAGATTGTATTCCTTTAATTTCTTCTCAAAGAGGGGAAAGTATAAATCTTTTCTGCGTTGCACCATGCGCGTATATTCCCGATCGCGAATGGTAAAATAATCAATGAATGATTGCACTTTGCTGTTGTAGGTCAACTCAATAGTTTGTTGCAAACAACCCAAACGATCAGCAATTAATTGGGGAGTTGCATCAGCTGGAATGTATTCCAGATTGTTAGGCAACAACAATGTAGCCGTAGTATCGATGGGCAAGATCAAATCGCCTCCCAAGGTATCTTTTACAATAATGTCTTGAGAAAAAGATGAAAACGAAATAAGAACTAGCGACAACCTACAGAGTCGAATAGTCAATCGCTTGAATACATTATCTTTTTCCATACCCAAATAGTAATAAAGTTTAAAAAATAGTACGCCTCTACCCTGCTACACGGAAAAAATCACTGTAAGTTCAGCAATATCTTTGAGAATTGAAACAGTTTTTCTTCCTCAAAGTCATCGGCCATTGCCTGCATGCCCATAGGCAAGCCTTGTTGATCTGTCCCGCAAGGCACCGAAATACCCGGAATTCCGGCCACATTAGCCTGAACGGAAAATAAATCGGCTAAGTACATTTCCACCGGATTATCTGAATGCTGGCCTAATTTAAATGCCGTGGTAGGCGTAGTAGGCGTAACTATAAAATCGTAGGATTGAAATACTTTTTTCATTCCGTCACGAATCAATCGCCTCACTTTTTGTGCTTTCGAATAATAAGCATCGTAATAGCTGGCACTCAATACAAACGTACCGAGCAAAATCCTACGCTGCACTTCTTTACCAAATCCTTCGGCCCTTGTTTTTTTATACATCGATGCCAGATCGGTCGTATTGGGGCTGCGATAACCATAGCGCACACCATCATAGCGCGAAAGATTAGAACTGGCTTCTGCGGTAGCTAAAATATAATAGGTAGGTAACACGTATTCATTCAATGGAAAATCAATTGCTTCCACCGTGTGACCATCGCTTTTCAGCAAATCTAACTTTCGTTGAATGGCTTGTTGAATTTCCGGTTGCAGTGCAGAAGAATTCATGGTGTCGCGCATGTAAGCAACTTTGAATTTTTTAGAAGGCGGAGCAACAACTGAATACGATGGAACCGGATTGCGCGAAACAGTGCTGTCAAATTCATCGGCACCTGCAATTACTTGCAACACAAGTGCTACATCCTCTACACTTTTCGAAAAAATACCGATGCAATCAAAGGAAGAACCATAAGCGATCAGTCCGTGGCGCGAGATGCGCGAATACGTAGGCTTTAAACCAACAATTCCACAAAAGGCAGCCGGTTGACGGACGGAACCTCCGGTATCAGAACCCAGAGAAACATGGCATAAATCAGCCATCACAGCTACTGCCGAACCACCGGATGAACCGCCTGGTACACGCGTACTATCTATTTCGTTGAGAACAGGGCCAAAAGCTGAGTTTTCGTTGGAGGAGCCCATCGCAAATTCATCACAATTTTGCCGACCGATTATAATGGCATCGGCATCCAAGAGACGCTGGACAGCGGTGCCATTGAATTGAGCCACAAATCCATCCAATATGCGGCTGCTACCTTGCAAGGGATGATCTTTATAGCACAGCACATCTTTCAGGCCAACCACTAGGCCAGCCAGTTTACCAGCGGTTGCGTTTTTTATTTTGAGATCAATGGCTTCTGCACGCTGCAACGCTTCTTCGCGGTAGACGCTCAAGAATGCGTTGAGGTGTTTTTTCCTGTCGATGTTGGCCAAAAAATGATTGACCAACTCCCTACAGGAAGTGATTCCATGTTGAAGATCGTGCTGGACTTGCGCGAAATTCGAGTAAGGCTTCAATGCTTATTCCTGATCAATCTTAGGCACTTCTTTGCCTGCATCATTCACCTCTTTCTTCACATCCTTCACGGCATCTTTAAACTCACGAATGCCTTTGCCTAATCCTTTGGCAAACTCAGGTATTTTTTTTGCACCAAAAAAAACAAGCACAAATATTCCGATGATAAACCACTCCATCCCGCTCGGCATTCCAAACAAAAATATAGTATTCATAAAATTGAATTAAGATTGTAAAGATAGAATTAATTGTTTGATCCAAAAAGGGGGTTTTTATGGGCGGTTTTTAATCCTATTTTTAGATATTGCAATTGCCAATGACCATTAACTACCTTCAAAAAATTGCCGACACTACTTCGCAGGGAGATGCCCGCGAAGAAAGTTACTACACTCACCTTTCTTCTTTCATTGAATCGTTTGCAGAAAGTATTGATCGCAAGAAAATTCAGATTACCACTTTGCCAAAGAAAACGGAAGCTGGAAATCCTGATTTTCGTATCTGGGATGGGCAACAAAGCATTGTAGGCTACATTGAAGCGAAGAAACCAGGCGAAAATTTGGATCTAATTGAAGGCTCTGAACAACTAAAACGCTACCGTGGGGTCTTTCCAAATCTTATCCTAACTGACTTTTACGAATTCAGGCTTTATCGGAATGGGAATCTTATTGACAAAGTTTCCATAGGTCGCCCATTTATAGCCAAGAAGCTAAAAACCGTTCCTCCTATTGAGAACGAGGAGAAATTTCTAACGCTTCTGAATAAATACTTTTCATTTACGCTGCCTCAGGTCTTTACAGCCGAGTCGTTGGCGTCTGAACTGGCTAAGCGCACGCGATTTTTACGTGATGAAGTAGTAACTAAAGAACTTGAAGAAGAGCAAAAAGGAAAAGGACCTCTCTATGGATTTTACACAGCCTTCAAAAGATATTTGATTGCTGATTTAAAAGAAGATGGGTTTGCCGACATCTACAGCCAAACGATTACATACGGTTTGTTCGCTGCCCGTACTCGAGCAAATGGAAAGTTCAATCGAAAACTAGCCTTTGAATTAATTCCACAAACCATTGGCATTTTACGCGATGTATTTCAATTCATTTCGCTTGGCAAAAAATTACCAATCGCCATGGAGGTGATTATTGATGACATTGCCGAAGTGCTGCAAGCGGCCGATGTGAGCAGTATTTTGCATGAGTACTACCGAAAAGGGAAAGGCGAAGATCCAATCGTTCATTTCTACGAAACATTTCTAAATATTTACGACCCGGCCACTCGCGAAAAGCGCGGTGTTTATTACACGCCCGAGCCGGTGGTAAAATACATTGTTCGTGCCATTCATGATTTATTGAAAACCCATTTTGATTTGCAAGATGGGCTGGCCAGCAAAGAAGTGACTTTGCTCGATCCGGCCGGTGGCACACTCACGTTTCCTGCAGAAGCGATCAAGTTGGCTGTAAAAGAATTTACTGATAAATATGGCGAAGGCGGGCTCAACCAATTTTTTCAAAACCACATACTCAAACATTACTTTGCTTTTGAGCTGATGATGGCACCTTATGCCATTGGGCATATAAAAATTGCGTTTCTGTTGGAAGAGTTGGGCTACAAAATGAAGGAAGATGACCGCTTCAATTTGTTTCTCACCAACACGCTGGACATGGAAGATTTAGCGCAGACTGAAATACCCGGCCTAGAAAGTTTGAGTGACGAAAGCCACAAGGCTGGCAAAGTAAAACGGCATGACCCTATTTTGGTGATATTGGGAAATCCACCTTATAGCGGAATATCTTCAAACATTAATGAATGGACTGAAGAACTACTGAAAACCAATTTGGATGGCGCTCAAAGTTATTACGAAATTGACGGCAAAAAACTAGAGGAGAAAAAACTCTGGCTACAAGACGATTACGTAAAGTTTCTACGTTTCTCCCAATGGAAAATCCATAAGGCCGGGCATGGCATTGTGGGTATGATTACCAACCACAGCTACTTAGATAACCCTACTTTCCGTGGGATGCGCCAAAGTTTGATGAACACCTTCAATGAAATTTACATCATTGACTTGCATGGCAACGGACTAAAGAAAGAAACAACACCTGAAGGTGGAAAAGATGAAAATGTATTCGATATCCGCCAAGGAACCGCCATTGCAATTTTTATAAAGAAAAAAGGAGCAAGAGGGTGCAAGGTAGTACACCGGGACATTTTTGGCTTACGCGAAACAAAATATGATTGGTTGGAAAAGCGTGAGTTTAAAAAGAAAGATTACGATTTACTAAAACCAGAAAGTCCTTGGTACTTTTTCATATCGCGAGATACAAAAGG
>JAJTHV010000043.1 GCA_021300095.1 Flammeovirgaceae bacterium
CAGGTCAGAAAAAAGAAGATGCCCTCAGTGCTTCTAAAAAACTTGTGGACGCATACCCTGAATTAAAATCTAACATTCAATACCAGCAACCCAAGTTTAAAGTTACTGTTGGTAAATACTTTACCCGGCTCGAGGCACAAAAAGATTTACTTCGATTGAAACGCTTGTTTTCAAGCACTATTCTCGTTCCTGAAAGAATAATGATAAAGTAGGCTTTGTTGCCTATTTTTGCCTTCATGTTGCTGTCACAAATCCAACGCTTATCGCGCGAATATGCTAATGAGGTAATCTCCTTTCGCAGGCATCTGCACGCACATCCCGAACTATCGTATCAGGAAGAAAACACAGCTACGTTTATTACCGAAAAACTGATCAGCTTTGGATTGACGCCTATACGCATGGCCACTACCGGAGTGGTCGCGTTGATTGAAGGAAAAAATCCTGCTAAAAAAACCATTGCGCTTCGTGCGGATATTGATGCACTGCCAATTACAGAGCAAAACAAAGTTGACTATAAGTCTACCCAACCCGGTGTGATGCACGCCTGTGGTCATGATGTCCACACCTCTTCATTACTGGGTACCGCCAAAATTCTCAGTCAACTGCGAAATGAATTTGAAGGGACTATCAAATTGATTTTTCAACCGGGAGAGGAAAAAAATCCAGGAGGCGCTTCCATCATGATTCGCGAAGGAGTACTTGAAAATCCGAGGCCACAGTCGATCATCGGTCAGCATGTATTTCCGCTTCTACCGGTTGGGAAAATTGGCTTCCGCGAAGGAAAATACATGGCAAGCAGCGATGAAATTTATTTAAAGGTAATTGGCAAGGGCGGGCACGGTGCCACACCCGAATTGACGATCGACCCTGTAGTAATTGCATCACACATTATCATTGCATTGCAGCAGGTAATCAGTCGCAATGCCAGTCCGAAGCAACCAACCGTATTAACCTTTGGAAAAATTACTGCCAATGGCGCTACAAACATTATTCCTGATGAAGTAAATATTGCAGGCACTTTCCGGGCACTCGATGAAAAATGGCGCAGCGAAGGCTTGAAGCGAATTCAAAAAATGGCCGAGAGCATTGCCGAAGGTATGGGTGGAAAATGTGAGGTAGACATTCATCATGGATATCCGTATCTCGAAAACAATCCTGCCCTCACACAGCACATCAAGCAAGCGGCTGCCGAATATGTAGGAGTCGACAATGTGGTAGACATTGACCTGACATTAGGATCAGAAGATTTTGCTTACTACTCGCAAATCATTCCGGCTTCTTTCTATCGATTAGGCACGCGTAACGAATCAAAAGGTATTACCTCCTACGTGCACACACCTACGTTTGACATCGATGAAGATGCATTGGTTATTGCACCCGGGCTAATGGCGTGGATGGCGATTGCAGAGTTAACAAATAAATAATCTGAAGCATTCTGTCGATTAGAATCTACTGTCACCTTATATTTACTTCTATACAATGGAGGTAAAACCCGATCTTGATGTATCCGAAAGTTCTTTAAATCAAAGTCCCTGGAAGACCTATGCCCGAAATGCGCTCTTTATTTTGCTGGCGCTTTTGGTTTTTTTGTTCTCCATCGACTTGATGATTGCCTCCCTGCAACAATTAGGCAATGTAGCCACCGACACCATCTTACTCGCCACCTCCAATCCGTTTACCGGATTATTTATTGGTTTGCTGATGACGGCCATCATTCAAAGCAGTTCGGCCACCACCTCCATGGTTGTTGCTCTGGTGGCCTCCGGCTCCATTTCGTTGCAAGCGGCAGTGCCCATTATCATGGGTGCCAACATCGGAACCACCATCACCAGCACCATTGTTTCGTTGGGATTCATCACCCGTAAAAAAGAATTCAGACGAGCGGTCGCTGCCGGCACATACCACGACTTTTTCAATATTCTTACTACCGTCATTCTCTTTCCGCTGGAATATTATTTTGGATTTTTATCAGGCTTGGCCCAAACCATCGCCACTAAATTTTTTCATGAGCCTACCGGTCAGGTAGCAGTGGATTTCTCCTTTTTAGGAGGCTACTTTAAATGGATTGTCGATTTTCTGCAAACCAACATCAACAATGGCTTTGTGCTGGGAGTGATGTCCATTGTTTCGCTTTTTGGCTCCATTCTTTTCTTTCGCAAAATCATTACACAGTTATTGGGATTTGGTTCACCTGAAAAATTTCAACGCTTCTTTTTCCGCAACACACTAAAATCGTTTGCCTGGGGCTTACTCACCACAGCCGCTATTCGTTCCAGCACCGTCACTACATCGCTGGTGGTTCCATTGGTCGCTAAGAAAGTAGTAAAGCTAAAATCAGCCGTGCCTTTCATTTTAGGTGCGAATATTGGAACTACGATTACAGCATTTATCGCGGCCACGCTGAACTCCAATGCGGCCATCAGCATCGCGATCGCTCATTTCCTCTTCAACTTTATTGGGGTAATGATTTTTTTACCGATTCCGTATATTAAAGATTTGCCACTCAAACTTGCCAATGGCCTTGGTCGGCTTACACTGCGGCACCGGCTCATCGGGTTTTCTTATCTGTTGTTTACATTTTTCTTTATTCCTTTTCTACTCATTTATCTGAGTAAGGGCATTGTCAATATGCAAGAAGCCACCTACGAACGCAAAAGTGAGCAAGGTGAACAATCAGAATATAAAGTGATCATTAAAAAATTTGCCGGCAATCAACTAAGCGGGTGGACATCCTATGATGCTGATTTGGAAGTGACCGGATCAAACAAAGTAGTTTCGGTATTCCGGAAAAGAAACCTTTTGATCATTAACAACGATTTATTCGAACTGAACAAACAAGGCTTTTGCCGCGATGGTGAAGACGAGCAAGGCAAATATCAGTTGTGCATTCGCGAAATCAAATCGAGTTTAAAGTTAAGCGAGCAACTGACAGCCGATTCCATTTTTGTTTTCGAGAAGCGATCGTATGAACCACAAAAGACAGACTCCGCCTACACACTTTTCTATGTAAGCGCCAAAGAAAACCTGTTAGTAAAAAAAGAGCGGTTGGATAAAAAAGGGAAGCTTCTCTGGCACGAACAACTCATCCACCTTGAAAGAAAGTAGCGAAGGCTTTCAAAAAGCCTCTGGAAAATCCTGAAAATGGGTGCATATTTGCGTGGTTTAGCTATTACAATAAATGAAATACAAACGCATTGTTCTAAAACTCAGTGGCGAGGCACTGATGGGTTCTAAAAACAGCAATATCGATCCTGCCGTGTTGGAACAATATTCTGAGGAAATTAAGGAACTCAAAGAACAGGGCGTACAGGTAGCCATTGTTATTGGTGGAGGCAACATATTCCGGGGAGGACAGGCCGAAGCCTTGGGAATCGACCGGGTGCAAGGCGATTATATGGGCATGCTGGCAACGGTAATCAATGCCATGGCCTTGCAAAGTGCCTTAGAGCGTCACGGCATGTACACCCGATTAATGGCCGGCATTAAGATGGAGCAGGTGTGCGAGCCTTTCATTCGTAGAAGAGCCATCCGTCACTTAGAAAAAAACAGAATTGTCATTTTTGGAGCTGGTATAGGCAATCCCTATTTCACTACGGACTCAACCGCCAGCTTACGAGCCATCGAGATTCAAGCCGATGTGGTGCTGAAAGGAACGCGCGTGGATGGTGTTTACACAAAAGACCCCGAAAAATATCCGGATGCCGTTCGTTATAAAACACTTTCTTTTCAGGAAGCGTACGAAAAAAATCTGAACATCATGGACATGACAGCCTTTACCCTTTGTCAGGAAAACAAGTTGCCGATCATCGTTTTTGACATGAATAAAAAAGGAAATCTGTTAAAAATTGTGAAGGGCGAAGAGGCAGGTACCTTGATCAGCTAGTTGTAAACTTTAGCCGCCACTCGAATAATAATTTTCAGAGAGGCCAAAACTTCTTTCTGGGGCTTTGTTCTCTACATGGTGAAACGCTACTGGTGTAAGACCGGTAAACAATTTGTAATCGCGGACCAGATGTTGGTAATCATGATAGCCACACTCTACTGCCACCCGTAACCAATCATAATGTTCAAATCGGTTTTTGCATCGGAAGGCGCGATCAAATCTAGCAATACGCAGGTAAAGTTTCGGATTCACTCCAGTCTGTTGCTGAAATACGCGTTCCAGTTGTTTGGAACTCATGCACGCCAAGTCAGCCAATTGATCAATTGAGGGAACTTCACGCTGCTGCGAAATGTAGGTGAACAAAGGCGTAAGCGACCGATGGTTTTTCCGTTGCTTTTTGGCCAGAGACAGGACGAAGTTTTCCACGATGCCGATCATTTGCAGATAATCGCTGGTAAAATGGAGTTGTTCATTCACATCGCGCAATTGAGATGAAAACAACTCCTCAGCATGCAAATAGAGATTGGTAAAATCCGATGCCGGAATACCGAGCAAAGAAGTGAGCGCACCCGGATGAAAGATAATTTGAACGACTAAAAACTGATGGCCAATGTGGCGATGTGTTACTTCGGTTTGCTGCCCATAAAACACCACGGGCAAGTTTTCAATCACTTTACCACTTGATCGATACTCTACTTTCTCTCGGTCGAATGGATAAAATGCCAGGCAATGTTCCCGGCGCGGTGGATACGCTTTGAAGGGGACAATCTCACTTTTGTCAAACACCAAATGTACAATGCGATAGACTTGAACAAAGTCACTAACCTGTGGGGACGGTATGAAATCGCGTAGTATCAAATCTTCTGATGATCTCGGAAGATAGCTGAATTATTTAGAGTGTGAGTGGTGGCCCCACTGTTTTCATACCATGTTCTGCATGTATGCGATCCATTTCTTCGTCACTGGGTCGGGTTTTCATAGCATTCATGGTAATAAAAAACTCTTCCATCTTTCCAGCAGGCTGTAAAAAATAAATCAGTTTGCCAGTATCCGAAAGTTGAATCCACGTGTGAGCGATGCCTCGTGGCAAAAAGATCGTTTGGCCTTGGCTGAGCACATGAGTTTCATCGCCAACCACAAAACGGAATTTACCTTCCGTTACCGTAAAAATTTCATCCTGGTACAGGTGGATGTGCAAGGAAGGCCCGGTTTTTTCCACACCCTTGTATTCGAAAACCGAAAGCTGCCCTCCGGTATCTTTGGATGAAATTTTCAGATCGTTGTGATTCACGCCTTTAAACATGACTACATCGCCAAAGCGCGATTTGTCGGCATCAACCACAAATGGTTTGCTAGCTGATTTCTTGCCTTTCTTGCCGCCCTGAGGCATGCTGAGTGCCAGCATGGGTGCAACTGTTAAGCCGGTTAGTAAAAATTGTTTGCGATTCATAGAATGTAAATTTTTAGGGAAGATGGCCTTCTAACACTCGGCTTTAGTGGTAAAAAACAGACATTCTATAAATAGTGCATCGCACAGGAAAAAGTATTCAAAAAAGAAATGTTGGTTTCCGGTAAGGATAAATGATAGAAAACCGCCTGAAACACAGAAAAAACAAATATGTGGTGCATGAAAATGCGAAAGAAAAAATCGTAATTCGTGGCTAGTAAATTTGAAGCCATCATGGAAGAAATTGAAATGTATTTAGACGAGGCCAAAGACCAAATGAACAAGGCACTCGCCCACGTATCGCACGAACTCACCAAAATCAGAGCCGGTAAGGCCAACCCTTCGATGTTGGATGGTATTTTGGTATCTTATTATGGAGCCATGACGCCACTGCAACAAGTTTCCTCAATGACTACACCCGATGCCCGTACTATTTTTATCAAACCGTGGGAAAAAGGGCTCATTCAGGAAATTGAAAAGTCCATTATGAATGCCAACCTGGGCCTAACACCACAAAACGATGGACAACAGGTGATCATCAACGTGCCCATGCTTACCGAAGAAAGACGCAAGCAGTTGGTAAAGCAAGCAAGCCAAGAATGTGAGCAGGGCAAAGTGAGTGTTCGTAGCATTCGCAAAGAGACCAACGAGAGTTTGAAGAAAATTAAAGGTGTATCTGAAGACGATGTAAAAAACGGTGAAGCTACCGTTCAAAAATTAACCGATGAGTCGATCGTAAAGATTGATGCTATTCTGAAGAAAAAAGAAGCGGAGATAATGACGGTCTAGTTATTTTAAGAAATTGCTTACTTCATCTGCTATTTTCTTTTTAACACTCCCCCAGGATTGATTCTTCAAACTTATGGGGTCTTCACTTTCTTCTGCATCGGCAAAGTAAGTAATTGCTTGTGGTACCGTTATCATTAGGTTCTGAGCAAAATATTTTTCTCGATGAAATTGGACAAAGTCAAAAACAGTAAAATGATCCAATAATTCGGCTATATCCCAAAAATCCTTCTTTTTTCCCCTACCTAGTACCGCCTGCACTTTCATTGCTATTATATCTGGAGTCGAAAACATCCGAACCCCTTCCGCCATTTGAATTTCACGAATCAATGGGTGAGGATGTCTAACAAAATCCACTTTGACATTATTTATAAAGCTAAATACTCCGAAATGGGGTGGTTTTTCTTCCATGAAAAACTGAGAGCCAAATTTTTTACTCAAGCAATTAACCACGACATGGTTTTCAAATGGAACAGGCGAAAACAAATCTAAGTCTACAGATTTTCGATGGCCATATAAAAGTGACAAAGCTGTTCCGCCAACGAGCGAAAAACCCTTTAATTCCGGAATTTCTAAGAGCTCTTTTAATATGGAAAAAGTGCCGGGTTCAACTGTCTTAAGGAATAGCATCTAAAATCAGTTAATGGGCGATTAATAACCGCACTTGCCAAATACATCCGTGTTTCAGGTAAAAACTTCGCGTTCAAAAGAACTTCTGTAACTTTTTGATCGCCATAATATCTTCTACAATTACGAATATCATCCACATCACCCCGTTCAAATACCCGCTCAATCACAAAGTTCGCTTTTGCTTGGTAATCGATATTCTCAAAAACTACGTCCCAGAAAATTCTTCTATTGAATATTGGTTTTACCTTTTCCATTCTCATTGAAATTTATGGCAATTGTATCAATAAAAAAAGCTGCAGATTACTCGCAGCTTTTTTATTTGACTATCTTCAATCGGGCTTAAATTTTGAAAGCCTTTTTAATTGCTTCCACGTAATCTAACTTTTCCCAAGGGAACAATTCCACCTTCACTCTCTTCTCTGTTTTCTTTCCCTTGTTGAAAATTTTCTCTACGACTTTCGACTCACGGCCCATGTGTCCATAGGCTGCTGTTTCTGAATAAATCGGTGTGCGTAGTTTGAAGCGCTCTTCGATGAAATACGGACGCATATCAAACACCTTTTCAATTTTGCGGGCAATTTCGCCATCGCTTAAATTTACTTTGGTCGATCCGTATGTGTTTACATACAAACCAACTGGTTTCGCAACACCAATCGCGTAAGCAACTTGCACCAACACTTCATCACAAACTCCGGCTGCTACTAGGTTTTTTGCAATGTGACGAGTTGCATAAGCGGCTGAGCGGTCTACTTTGCTTGGATCTTTTCCTGAGAAGGCACCACCACCATGCGCTCCTTTACCTCCGTAGGTATCTACAATAATTTTTCTTCCGGTCAATCCGGTATCGCCATGCGGGCCGCCAATCACAAACTTGCCGGTCGGGTTTACAAAATATTTAATCTCTGTATTGAAAAGGTTCTGAACACGCTTTGGTAATTTTTTCATGATGCGTGGCACCAGAATATTGATCACGTCATCTTTAATCTTTTTCAACATGGCTGCATCTTTGTCGAAGTCATCATGCTGGGTAGAAATGACAATAGCATCAATGCGTTGCGGTTTGTTGTCATCGCTGTACTCAATCGTTACTTGTGATTTGGCATCGGGGCGAAGGTAAGTCATCACCTTTCCTTCTTTACGGATCACGGATAACTCACGCAAAAGCAAATGAGCCAATTCCAGCGGAAGTGGCATGAAGTTGTCTGTTTCGTTGGTGGCGTAGCCAAACATCATACCTTGGTCACCGGCACCTTGATCTTCTTTTTTCTTACGCTCTACACCTTGGTTGATATCGGCCGATTGTTCGTGAATCGCTGAGAAAATTCCGCAGCTGTTGGCTTCAAACATGTACTCGCTTTTCGTATAACCAATCTTACGAATCACCTCGCGGGTAATTTCCTGCACATCCAAATAAGCTTCTGATTTTACTTCACCTGCCAATACTACCTGTCCGGTGGTTACCAATGTTTCACAGGCTACTTTGGAATTGGCATCGTACGCCAAAAAATAATCGATGAGAGCATCAGAAATTTGGTCAGCAACCTTATCAGGGTGGCCTTCGGAAACAGATTCGGAGGTGAATAAATACGCCATGTTGATTTTTTAAGTTATGAGCCGCAAAAATAGGGAATAATTTGATTTGCTAAGGTGTTGTTTTAAGTCGATTCGACAGACCTTCAATTACCACTAGTTGGTTTGACCAAACAAAAACAATGAAGGCACCTTGGGTAAAGTTGGCTTGGCATCGCGCCAGTCGCTCACACTTTTGGTTCGAATATTTTCGGTAGTTCCGGTGATGTCTAAAGCAATGGTGAGAAATGTAGATGGACTGAGTGCGTTTAATAAATGATCGAATACCTGATTATTGCGATAGGGTGTTTCGATGAATAGCTGTGTTTGGTTTTTGCGAATGGATTCTTTCTCTAGCTCCTTAATAGTTTTAACGGCCTCTTTGGCATCTACCGGCAGGTAGCCATTGAAAGCAAACCGCTGGCCATTAAGACCTGAAGCCATCAGTGCCAACAAAATAGAAGATGGCCCCACTAATGGCACCACTTGTATATGTCTTTCGTGGGCATATTTTACCGCCATCGAACCCGGATCCGCCACCCCCGGACATCCTGATTCTGAAATGACACCCATATAGTTGCCGGACAGCAATGGGCTCATGAGTTCATCGAGTTGCTCCGCCTTGGTATCTTTATTTAAAATGCCGAAGTGTAAACTCTCGATGGACTCGTAAATCTTCAAACTGCTCAAAAAGCGTCTGGCCGTGCGTACATCTTCCACCAGAAAGTGTGTAGTTACCTTCAACGCTTTAATCACATGCGGAGGAATCACATCAAACTGTGTTCCATCCGCAATGGTGTTGGGCACCAGATAAAGTTTGGGAATATGGAAGGGTACGGTACTAATGGTTCAAAAAGTTTAAAACGGTTGAAACAAATTCTTGCGGTTTTTCTGCTTGCACCCAATGACCGGTATCGAGCGTCTCGATTTTAGCTTTGGGGAATAATTGCATAATAAGCGCGTCATCACCTTCTTTAAAGTAAGATGAACGTGCACCTTTGATAAATAGTGTGGGTTTGGAAAAGGCCCCAGAATATTGCATGCCCTCGCCTATTTCTTCGATGTGTGTATCAATAGCCGACAGGTTGATTTTCCAGTTGAATTTGCCTTCATTATCCCGTGTTAGGTTTTTAAGCAGGAATTGGCGCACATCCGCTTCGGGCACGTGGTTGGCCAAAAGAGCATCTGCCTCATTACGCGAAGTAAGTTGCGATAATGAAATCGAATTGAGTCCTTCTAAAATCTGATCGTGATGCACCGGATATGCTTTGGGAGCTATATCTACAACAATTAATTCGCTAACAAGTTCAGGTCGCTTGATCGCCAGATTCATGGCCGTCTTTCCACCCATGGAGTGACCGATAATAATCGGATCCTCGATTCGCTGATCAATGATAAATTGCTCCATATCCTCCGTCAGCAATCGGTAATTAAAATCATCGCTTTGCGGTGATTGACCGTGGTTGCGCTGGTCGATGGTATAGACGGTAAATTGTTCTGAAAATACTTTTGATAGGGAAAACCAGTTGTCCGATGAACCAAATAAACCATGAAGGATAATCAAAGGCTTGCCGGCACCTGCTTTGCGGAAAAATAAATTCATGCAGCAAGATAGGCACACGGTGGGCATTGGGCAAGAAATTGTGATGAGTGCAAGATTTGCACGGGCGTGAAGATCACTTCTATTTAATGGCCAATTCCTAGCTATATTTGCGCTTTTATTTTCAAAATGGAATTAGTCAACAACCGATACCAGATTCAAGGCTTAGATGTGGCGGAGATCTGTAAGGAATTTGGAACTCCTCTTTATGTATACGATGGTCAAAAAATCATCAGCCAACTCCAGAGTTTAAAAAACGCATTCTCTGAAAATCAAGTAAAAGTAAAGTATGCTGCAAAAGCACTTACCAATGTTTCCATTCTGAAACTTCTAAAAAAACACGGTGCCGGTGTAGATGTGGTCTCACTTCAAGAAGCTCACATCGCTTTGGGCGCAGGGTTCGAGGCCTCGGAAATTATGTTCACTCCCAACTGTGTGGACTTTGAAGAAATTGTGGCAGGTGTTGATTTAGGTTTAAATATTAATCTGGACAATCTTTCTGCTCTGGAAAAATTTGGAAAGAAGTACGGCAGTTCATACCCTTGCTGCATCCGATTGAACCCGCACATTTTAGCGGGGGGCAACTATAAAATTTCTACCGGACATGGCAATTCAAAATTTGGTATTTCGGTTTATCAAATTCCGCAAATCATGCAGTTGGTGGAGCAATACAAAATCACCATCAACGGTTTGCATATTCACACCGGCTCTGAGATTACGGAAACGGACGTATTCCTCAAGATGGCCGAAATTCTTTTTGGCGTTGCCCGCGATTTTCCTTCCCTTAAATTCATCGACTTTGGCAGTGGATTTAAAGTGGCTTACAAAGAAGGCGACCTCGTTACGAATGTCTATGATTTGGGTTTGAAGCTGGGTAAAGCCTTCAAAGAATTCTATCACAGCTACGGCAAACAATTGGAGTTATGGATTGAACCTGGAAAATACCTGGTAAGCGAAGCCGGTTATCTGTTCGTCAATGCCAATGTGGTGAAAGCCACACCTTCTGTTACGTTTGTAGGTGTCAATTCCGGTTTAAATCATTTGATTCGCCCCATGATGTACGATGCCTACCATCACATCATCAATACGTCCAACCCAACAGGCGATCAAAAAATTTACACCGTGGTGGGCAACATCTGCGAAACCGATACTTTGGGTGCAGATCGTAAACTAAATGAAGTGCGAGAAGGCGATTTGCTCGTATTGAAAAATGCAGGAGCGTATGGATACTCGATGGCTTCGAACTACAATTCACGTTTACGACCGGCTGAAGTTTTGATCCTCAATGGCAAAGCGCAACTCATCCGCAAGCGCGATACTCTCGATGATATTTTGAGAAATCAGGTGGTGTTGGATTTCGAATAGCCGACCGCAATAAATTATTTCCCTACGCCATGGCTTCGCCTCTATCCTTCGATCTGATTGTGATTGGTGGCGGTGCTGCCGGATTTTTTGGTGCCATCAATGCCGCACAGCAAAATCCCTCACTCAAAATTCTGATTCTCGAAAAATCGCCAAAGCTGCTTTCTAAAGTGAAAGTTTCCGGAGGTGGCCGGTGCAACGTAACACATCATTGTTTTGAGCCAACTCCTTTGTCAAAACACTATCCGCGCGGACAAAAAGAATTGAAAAATATCTTCCGTTCGTTCGATGCAAAAAGCACGGTAGCTTGGTTTGCCGAATTGGGAGTGCACCTGAAAACCGAAGACGATGGCCGCATGTTTCCTGTCACCAACGATTCGCAAACAATTATTGATTGCTTTTTAGCGGAAGCCCACAAGCATCGCATCCGTATTGAGGTAAGCTGCGGTGTTGAGCGAGTAGAAAGAATTGAGAATGAATTTTTGGTTTACACAGTGCATCAAACATTTCAAAGTAAAAAAGTATTGATTGCCACCGGTGGCCACCCGCAAAAATCATCGTATGCCTTGATTGAAAAGTTAGGTCATGCCATCACACCGCTCATTCCTTCGCTATTCACTTTTAACGACACAGAGAAAAAGTTTACCGACTTGATGGGAGTTTCGGTGGGTGATGCCGAAGTAAAAATTGCAGGCACAAAGCTTTCGGAGCGCGGGCCCGTTCTGATAACTCATTGGGGGTTGAGTGGTCCCGCTGTTATCAAGTTATCTGCCTGGGCTGCCGGATACCTCCACGAAAAGAATTACACCTTCGTGGCACTTGTTAATTGGACAGGCACTGTTTCTGAAGATGAATTGCGTGCACTTTTTCAAAAACATAAAGTCGAGCACGGTAAACAAAAGATTATCGGGAATCCCTTTTTTGGACTTTCACAGCGCTTATGGGAAAAGCTCGTGCTGCTGGCGGAAATCCGTGACACTAAAATCTGGGCTGAAATTTCTGCCAAAGAAATGAATCGGCTGATTGAGTTCTTAATCCGATGCCCATTCAAGATCAAAGGCAAGACTACCTTTAAAGAAGAGTTTGTCACCTGCGGTGGGGTACCACTATCCGAAATCGATCTTACCACCATGCAAAGCAAAAGAGTGCCGGGCTTATATTTCGCGGGTGAGGTTTTGAATGTGGATGGTGAAACGGGCGGATTTAATTTTCAGGCTGCGTGGAGCACGGCTTATTTGGCAGCTCAATCCATTGCTAATGCTTAGGCAATCACACGGAGATGTAGGTATAATATTGCATACTAAAAACAAAAAACCCCAACATTATTGTCGGGGTTTTTGTGGTGACGGAGGGAATGCTGACGCTTCGGTCAGCACGCTTACAGGCCAAAGGCCTCGTCAGCGTTGAACCTCATACAACTCATGTAAACCATGAGGTGGTGGATATTTTTTGATGAATTCCATTGTCCGTTCCACGGATAGGTTCTTTAACTTCATTTCCAAAACAACCGCTTCTTGCTTCGTGCTTTTGATGGCAAACCACACTAATTGCCAAGGTGTGTACCTCTTTGTCGAGGGTGTCTTCCCACTATTGTGTTCTATAATTCTTCTTTCTAGATTATCAGTTGACCCTTTGTAAAAGGAGAGGTTCCGCTTGCTCTGCAAAATGTAGGTATAATATGGCATGGGATAAAAACAAAAAACCCCAACATTATTGCCGGGGTTTTTGTGGTGACGGAGGGAATGCTGACGCTTCGGTCAGCACGCTTACAGGCCAAAGGCCTCGTCAGCGTTGAACCTCATACAACTCA
>JAJTHV010000204.1 GCA_021300095.1 Flammeovirgaceae bacterium
AAATTAAGGAAAAATATAAATTGTGAAGTATCACATTCGTTGGACAATAGAAGCTGAAAAGACTTTCTCTCAAAATTTAGACTACCTCCAACAGGACTGGGGCAATCAAACAATTAAGGATTTCATACTGCGTGTTGAAGATGTTCTTAAAATAGTCGAAGAAAGACCTCAGATATACTCCTTGCATAATTCGGTTACAAGGATTTATAAATGCATAGTCAATAAGAGAATTATTCTCTTTTTCAAAATAGTTGATGATCAGAATATTGATTTGCTCACCTTTTGGAATACCTACCAAAACCCATCAAATTTGAAACTATAATTTCATGCAAGAAAAACCTCCCGTCTTTGAATCTTGGAATAGCTGGTATGCGCTGGTGTTGGGTGTGATGATCGTACAAGTTATTTTCTTCTTTATTCTCACCCGATCTTTCAGCTAATATGCACCTACTCGATTGGTTGGTACTGTTCGGTACCATTTTTTTTATCGTTGCCTACGGAAGTTGGAAAACCCGTGGTGCCCAAAGCATGGAAGGCTACCTGAAGGGCGACAGCTCCATGAAGTGGTGGATGATCGGCATTTCCATTATGGCCACGCAAGCCAGTGCGGTGACATTCCTATCTACACCCGGCCAGGCAATTGAAGATGGCATGCGCTTCATTCAATTCTATTTCGGATTGCCCCTGGCGATGATCATCATCTCTGTAACCATGGTGCCGATTTATTATCGCTTAAAAGTGTACACCGCCTATGAATATTTAGAGAACCGATTCGATCTGAAAACGCGCACACTCGCAGCTATTTTGTTTCTCATCTTGCGTGGACTGTCTGCAGGCATCACCCTGTTCGCACCTGCATTGGTGTTGTCTACCATTTTGGATTGGAATATTTTGTTTACCACTCTCTTGATCGGAGCATTGGTGATTGTTTATACTGTATCGGGTGGCACCAGGGCTGTGAGCTTGACACAACGCCAGCAGATGACCGTGATCATGGGTGGAATGATCCTGGCGGGAATTATCGCCTATCGCCTGATTCCGGATCATGTGTCATTTGGAAATACTATCCAAATTGCCGGAGAGCTTGGCAAACTCAACATCATCACCACCAATTTTAGTTGGAGCGACCGCTTCAATATCTGGTCGGGATTGATTGCTTCTACATTTTTGTTTCTGTCATATTTTGGTACGGATCAATCGCAGGTGGGGCGTTACCTCGGGGGTAAATCCATTCGCGAAAGCCGAATGGGTTTGATTATGAATGGCTTGCTGAAAATCCCTATGCAGTTTTTGATTCTGTTCATTGGTGTGCTGGTCTTCGTTTTCTACTTGTTCATACAGCCTCCCATTTTTCACAATGCTACCTTGAAAAACCAAGCCATGGAAACAGCGCAGGCCGATTCCATCCGTTCGCTCGAGGGCAAATACAATACACTCTATGCTGAAAAGAGAAAAGCAGTTGATCAATTGGTCGAAGGAATTCAATCCGATAACCAAGCATTAAAAGAATCATCCAAACAGAAGTATACCGCACTCAAAGCAGAAGAAGATCAATTGCGTAAAGCAGTGAAAGCCACCATTGCCGAAGCGGTGCCTGCAGCAAAAACACAAGACCGCGATTACATCTTTCTCAACTTTGTGCTTAGCTATTTGCCCCATGGCATTATCGGCTTGTTGCTGGCGGTGATGTTCTCGGCAGCCATGTCATCGATGGCATCGGAGCTAAATGCACTGGCCAGCACGACCACGGTCGACATTTATAGACGGTCAATTTATGCAAACGCATCCGATGAACATTACGTCAAAGCTTCGCGCTATTTTACGGTGTTGTGGGCTTTAATTGCCATGGCATTCGCGGCACTCGCCAACTTTGCTGAAAACCTGATTCAGTTTGTGAATATTGTGGGATCGCTTTTTTACGGAACTATCTTGGGGATTTTCCTGGTAGCGTTTTATTTGAAACACGTGAAGAGTAATGCTGTATTTATTGCCGCATTGATAGCAGAGTCGCTGGTGTTGTGCTGTTACTTTTATTTCTACGATCAGATCGCGTTCCTGTTTTATAACATCATCGGCTGTGTGATTGTGGTAGTCGTTGCCTTGCTCATCCAGCAGTTCTCACCTTCGGACATAAAAAAAGCTGAGGGTTAACTCAGCTTTTCTTAAATCTTGATTAAAACACCTTTAAAAATTCAATGCACCCTTCTCACTGTGGAGAAGGGAAGGGTTGAGGTGATTTAGAAAGGTTTTTAGAGGTGCGTTAAACGTGGACAATACGTTAGGAATTATAGAGTTAGTCAATTTACTGAGGAATCCTTTGGATTTTCAAGGTTAAATTATGTAATAGAATTTCAAGTGGTTAAACTCGTCAATCAATAAAAACTATATCGTGAATTATTACGCCCCTTCGGGGTTCGTACTTCTGCGTAAAAACAATTCTACAAACATAGCACCCCGATGGGGTGCTATTCCACATCATCAATCTTCTACAAAGAGGGCACCCCGTTGAGGTGCTATTTCATATCACTAATTTTTTTAATAATAGGGCACATGATAGGTGCTGGTTAGGTGCGAAAAATTATTGCTTAAACCTTAATTCGACAAAATCGTCCCGTAGGGACGAAATATTTGTAAACAAAAAAATATCTCCACAGCGCCCTGTCGGGGCGGAATGTTAAACATGGATTATAGGTTAGGATTTATAGAGTTAGTCAATTTACTGACGAATCCTTCGGATTATCAGGTTTAATGACTCCTATTGTCGTATCAGACTCATGGGAAGTTTATTTAACCTTGACGAATACTGACGGTGCCGTCAGTATTCGTCAAATTATGCGTTAGAATGACTATTGCATAATTACAGTTAAATCAATATTGATTACTTCAGTGATTTTTGAAGCTCTTCGTTCATCTTCTGATAATCAACATTCTTAGCTTTGATGGATTCTTCCAAAGAAACTTTAGAAGTAGCCATAGCACCGGCTTTGTCATTTAAGCCTTTTTGAATTCTAGCTTTTTGATACAACATCCAGAAAGCTGTTGGATTGCTTTCTAAAGCGCTGTTCACAAACTTCAATGCTTGGTTCAAATCTTTGCCATTCTCCAAGTAATAAACTGCAGACTGGAAGTAGTTGTTAGGGCTCACTTTGGTGTTGGCCTCAATCGACTTCATTACTTTGGCATCGAAGTCAACTGTAATTGGCACTTTTACTGAAGTGTTTTCCCACATGATCTGCAGATTAGCAGTTTTATTATTCTCTGCGAAGTCTGCAATCTCAAGCGTAAAAGTCTCTACTTTTTCAGATAGTTTTTCTGACTTTACAATAACACGGGCTTGATCTTTTTTAGAATCATAGTCCTCGGTGTTTCCACCCATCGCTACTTCTTTGTAAAGAATAACAGTCCACTCCGTAGCTCCGGGAATGCTTAACAATAAATAAGTTCCTTTGGGAACATCCACACCACCAAATTTTACATCATCGCTGAAAGTGATTTTAGATCCGCTGTTCGCAGCTGTGCGCCACAACTTTCCATAAGGAGTTAAGACATCAGGAGTAGCACCGAAAATTTTGCGGCCTTTTGCTTTCGGACGAGAATATTCAATTTTTACTTCGGTAAGACCCACCACATTGGTAACGGTAGAAGCCGTGCTGGGTTGAGGAGTTTGAACCTGTGCCTGCGCTACCAAACACACGGCACTCAGTAAAATTAAAAGGATGTTTTTCATAATTGTTTGTTTATAATTGAGCCGCAAATTTAAGATAATTCAATTACCAACGATGAAGCTTCCACAATCCTTTTACCAACGGTCAGACGTAGTGCGTGTAGCCAAAGATCTGATTGGTAAAATATTGGTTACCAGTGTTAATGAGATGTTAACAAGTGGCATCATTGTAGAAACGGAGGCGTACTCGTACAAAGAAAGAGGATGTCATGCCTACAAAGGGCAGACCGAACGCAATAAAGTGATGTTTGAAAAAGGAGGGATAAGCTATGTGTATCTTTGCTATGGCATGCATCATTTATTCAATGTGGTCACCAACCAAACGGGCAAAGCCGATGCAGTGTTGATTCGCGCCTTAGAGCCACTGCAGGGCATGGATGCGATGATGGAGCGCATGAAAGTCAATTCGATCAAACGCATCACCAGCGGTCCCGGCAAATTGACAAAAGCACTGGGCATTACGAAACGTTGGAATGGTGTAGATTTGATGGGCGATCAGGTATGGATTGAAGAAGGTGAAAAAGTGGCTTCGTCTACCATCAAAGCCGATGCCCGAATTGGAATTGATTATGCCGGAGAAGATGCGTTACTTCCGTGGCGCTTTTCCATCAAGGATAATAAATGGGTGAGTAAATAGTTAATGAATGTGTAAATGGTTCAGATGATAAAATGGATTTTAATCGGTGCAGTCAGTTTGCTTTTCGCGAATACCAATAGTGCCCAAACCCCATCTGAATTTAGTTTGGTGAACTCTCCCTACGATGAACAAAACCCGGTAATCAGTCCGGATGGAAAAGTGTTGTGTCTCACGATCGCAAAACATCCGCAGAATGTAGGTGGTAAAAAAGACCCTGGAGATATTTGGGTTTCACTGAAGATCGATGGCAAGTGGCAGCCTCCCATTCATGGAGGAAACAAAATCAATAACGCCAACTACAATGCGGTAGCTGGATTTAGTTTCGATGGAAACCAAATGATTTTGCTGGGGCATTATACCAAGGATGGAAACATCACAACACAAGGTATTTCCGTAGCTGAGAAAGAAGCCAATGGATGGTCGTTTCCTAAAAACCGTTCGATTCCCTATTTCAAAAATCAGAGCGAAGAATGGAGCGGCTCCTTATCTGAAAATGCGTTCGTGTTTTCTGCCGAAAGTTATAACTCGCGTGGGGCGGAAGATATTTATGTTTCGCTCATTCAAGATGGACGCTGGCAGGAGCCGATCAATCTGGGTAAAGTAATCAACACGCCACTGCAAGAGTTTACTCCGTCACTATCTATCGATGGGCGCACCCTCTATTTTGCCTCCAACGGACATCAAGGCTTGGGTAGTTTCGATATTTATAAATCAGAGCGATTGGACGATACCTGGACCAACTGGTCAGTGCCGGTAAATCTGGGCGAGACAGTTAATTCTGAATCAAGAGAATTGTATTACCGCATTACCAACTCCGGTGTTCTATATACCTCTACGCGCGACAGCAATGGCTATGGCGATATCCGGAAACTCTTGGAAACAACCGAGCCACTACCTAAGGTGGATACGCTCATCCGACTGGTTGAAAAAATACCCAATACCGAAATTCAGAATCAGGTCATCATCACCGGCAAGGTGACCAACTCCAAAACAAAAGCAGGTATCCCGGCTTCCATCCGATTCAAAGCAGATACCACCATCGCAGTGCAGTCGACAGCAAATGGTTTGTACCAAGCCACCATTCCGTCTGGAAAAGTTTTCACCATCGAGTTGGAAAGCAGAGGCTATGTCAATCGCATTGAGAAGCTGGACATCCGCACCTTGCAACTCAAAAAACTGGAGTTGAATTTTCAGTTGCAGCCCATTGAAGTGGGAACGCTCGTCAGCCTGAAAAGTATTTTATTCAACATGGGCACCACCACGCTTTTGGAGGAATCGTATCCTGAATTAGATGCGGTAGTGGATTTCATGAAATCCAATCCCAAAGTAGAAATCGAACTGGAAGGCCACACCGATAACAGGGGAGATGCCAAGAAGAATCTGGTGCTATCAAAGGAGCGTGTTGATCGAATCAAAGCCTACTTGGTTTCGAAAGGCGTAGCGTCCAGACGAATTCGCGGGAAGGGATTTGGTGGAACCAAGCCTATCGCCACCAACGATTCAGAAGAAGCTCGCAAGCTTAACCGCAGGGTAGAGTTTTTGATTGTTAAGAACTGATTTCAACGCAGTTGGCGACTTACTCAAGATGCAGTACCTTTGCACATGATGGGAAAAGTAATCGCATTTCCTGGGCAAGGGCCCGAAAAATTTGGATTCAAGCCGGTAGCCAAAAAGCGTCCCGGCTTTACGGATAAGAATGGCCAATTGAATCTTTTCGCTGGTGCGAAAGTGGTTAGCCTCAACAAGCTGTCTACGTTCGAAGAAGCACTCATGATGGATGAACAGCATGACGATGCAGCCAGAGAATTGTATCTGAAAGCCATTGAAGTGGGCGATAGCGTGGCCGATGCATATTGTAATTTAGGCATCCTCGAATCGCAGCATAAAAATACCACCAGTGCTATCGATTACTTTACCAAAAGTTTAAAGGAAGATCCGCGCCATTACGAAGCGCATTACAACTTAGCCAATCTCTATGCCGAAGTGGGTAATTGGATGCTTGCCAAATTACACTACGAACTTTCCATTACCATTGAGCCGCAGTTTCCCAATAGTTATTTCAACTTGGCACTGACATTGGCCATGAATGGCGAAAAGAAAGAGGCGGTAGAAGCACTGTATCACTACAAGAAATTAGTGCCTGTGTCTGAACAGCAGGCGGCCGATGAATTGATTGAAAGCTTAGCAGAAGCTCGTTGATTACATCGACCAGATCCATAACGTTAAGCTCTTTTTTACACCTCACCTCAATCCTCTCCACAAGAGAGGAGGTCGATGGAGCTTAACGTAACCAAATTTGTTACATCGACCAGATGGTCACAAAGAAAAGAATAGCGCGGTACACTTCGAGGGCAATTTTAAGAAACGCAATCATCAGCACCGACTTCAACACCAGTTTCCAGCTCTTTTCCTGGTAGAAAATGTTTCCGGAGCGAAGCAGGAAATACAAGTTTGTGGAGATGAAAATGAATGTGAGAACTTCTTCATTCAGATATTTTCCCAACCCAAAAAAGGCGAGAATGGAAAGCGTGATGGCATTGACAAATAAGTTGAAACACGCCAATTCCACCATATAGCCCACATGATCTGTAAAGAACCGATTGCGCTTCCAGTAAAGGATATTCAGCGGCAACGAGGCGATCACCACAAAAACCATTACCATTAGTTTGGCAAAACCTACGGTCTTCTGATGGTAAATCAACTGAAACGAGGGGAGGTTGAGCCCCATGTCTACCATTTTGTGCGCGATTACGTTTTTAAAATAAAAGCCCCAAGGGGAACTCAACTGCGTGGTTAATGTTGCATTGAATAGCTGGATAAGCGGGAAGAAGAAGTAGATTAAGTTCAATACAAAAAACAGCGAAATGGGTTTGAGATAATTTACCCTGCGACCTTCTGCAAACTCCTTCGAAACAAACCCCGGTTTGCTCAATACCAGCCATAAGGTTTTGATCATTTTGCTGTCCGCAAAAGTGATGGCAATGAGGATGTTGCTTAAGAAGGTTTTAAAGGACCGGTCGGCTGGCTTTAAGACTTTTTCGCCACATTCGTTGCAGTAGTTTCCGTGGAATGAATTACCGCAGCTTTTACAAACAATAAGAGGAGAAGCCTGATCTGACATGCTAAAATTTCGGGGTGCAAATTAGCTTTTTCTTGCTAATCGTTTCAACAACTGGAGTTGGGTTTCATAGGAGCCACCTGACTAATGCGAACACGTTATCTAGGTGACTCCGATGGAGTCCTGCAGATATTAATAACGTAATCCTATAGACAGGCAGCCCCGATGGGGCTTATGGTGTTTAAATCTACTCGTCTGCTTGAAACACGAGGTCCTGGTAATCGCTCCGTAGGAGCGCCCTGTTTATAGAAAATTAGAAAATCAAATTAGACCAATCGGCTCCGTAGGAGCCACCTAAATAATGCGAACGTTTCATAATATTCTATTAAGTCATTAAGCCAGACAGTAATTTATTCTTACACATCAGGTTCCTTTAGCTAATTGTTTCAAAACCTTAGCACCCCGATTTCGAAACCCCGCACTTCCAAAAGGCATCTGATCTTCGATGATGGGAATCAATTCGTTTTTTAGTTCGCTGTTTTCAATAGCAATGTTGGTCAATACTGTCATGGAAAAAGCTTTTACCGCAATGGATTCGTAAGGACTGGTAAGAAACGATAGACAGATATCCGTCACTTTTCCTTGCCATCGTTTGGGGATAGCGATGTCTTGCAAGAATCGAATGGTATTGCGTTTGATGGCTTTCGAAGCATGTGGGTGTTTTACATGCTTTAGCAGAATGGCAAGCTGGCCGATGATTAACTCCGGGTGCTTCTTCGCGAAGTGAACAAGCAGGGAAGCAGCTCGTTGGGTGATGCGTTCCGGGCCTTCTAAATACATCAAAATCAATTCCGAAAATCGTTGCTTGTCTGTACCGATGTAGGCAGTTATTTGCTGGTATTGAGCGGGTGAAGGCGATTTTTTTAACGATTCTAATAAATTCATTGTCAATAAAATAGCTTAAAATTAAAATTCATAACTAACTGAATAGTAGGATATTTGATGTCTTTAGTTTAAGTTTGATTTAACATTAAACCCGATGCGTGCCATGATGCTATTTTTTACCATCGCCTCCGTTACATTTTTTCAGTTAGGTGTGTGCTTGTTTTGCTTTTATAAGAAGCAATACCAGGTAGCTTAACGTCTGATTACAATCTAACGATATTTTTGAAGTCTACGCGGCTGAGAAGTTTGCTTGTGCTAACTTGCGCACTTTAATTTTTAACCTTGACAAAGGTACTCATCACTATTGTCAAGGTTAACCTGACAATCCGTAGGATTCGTCAGTAATAGACTCAATTCGTATTGTTCAGACATAACCAGGTTTAAGTGAACTATCTTTCAGCAGAATCGCTCTCCAAATCTTTCAACGATCGTTGGCTTTTTAAGGACATTACCGTTGGTATTGGCCAGGGTGAAAAGGTCGCCATTGTTGGCGAAAACGGAACCGGCAAAACTACACTCATTAAAATCCTTACCGGACAAATCAAGCCCGACAGCGGGGTGGTTTCTACCCGCGATGGAATTAAACTCGGATACCTCACACAGCAACCCAATGTAGAAGGTGCGCTCACTGTAAAGGAGATTCTGTTTGACGATAAAAACAAAATCGCCAAAGTAGTTCGCGAATACGAAGAATGTCTGCACGATCCTTCCGTTTCCCCCGAGCGAATGCAACATGCACTGGAGTGGATGGAAGAATTTAATGCGTGGGACTACGATGCCAAGGTGCAAGAGATCACCGGCAAACTTGGCATCACCGACCTCGATCAAAAGTTTGAAGAACTCTCCGGTGGTCAGCGCAAGCGCATCTTTTTAGCGCAGTTACTTTTAACTGAGCCCGACCTCATCATCATGGATGAGCCCACCAACCACTTGGATTTGGAGG
>JAJTHV010000226.1 GCA_021300095.1 Flammeovirgaceae bacterium
CACATAGCGTTCAGGCGCAAATCGATTATCAGTTGGCACGAAGATTTGATGTGCGCCTGGCCTATCGGTGGTTGACGGTAGAAACGGATTATTTAAATGGAAGAGCACAGCGTCCTTTAGTGCCGCGCGATCGTGCTTTTATCAACCTGGCTTACAAAACCAAAAATGGCTGGGCATTCGATTATACAGTGACACGGGTGGGAGAGCAACGCATTCCCAATACAACGTCCAATCCGCTCAGCTATCAGCTTCCTGCTTTTTCTTCACCCTTTGTGATGATGAATGCACAGGCTACGAAAGACTTTGGTGATCGGTGGAGCGTGTATTTGGGTATTGAAAACATCACCGACTTTAATTTGGCCAATCCAATTGTAGCAGCCACGGAACCATTCAATACCTATTTTGATAGTTCAATGGTGTGGGGCCCGGTGTTTGGAAGAATGTGGTATGCGGGTTTTCGCTACCGCGTGAAGTAGGTTAGTCTTGTAAAATGTTGCTGAGGAAAGAAGACTTGAGCAGCAACCAGAGTAAGAAGAGTACCAATGCCCATTTTAAGTAAATAAAGTAGAAATCAGAGGTGTCCTTAAACCGACTCTCTTTGATTTCTGCTTTTTCATATTGATCAATGCGCTTGAATACACTAATCAATGCTTCGTTATCGGTCACGCGAAAAAATTCGCCTTTACCAATTTCAGCAATCTTGCGCATGGTCGTTTCATCAACCGTATTCTCCACCATTTGCGGGCGACCGAAAAAATCTTTGCCGTAGGGTACCATTCCTTCTTTACCCACTACGATAGTGTAAATTTTAATGTTGTAGGCATCCGCTAATTCAGCTGCTGTAATGGGGTCGATGTTTCCGGCTGTGTTATCGCCATCGCTTATCAAAATACAAACTTTGGATTTTGATTCTGAATCGCGCATCCGGTTGGTCACCACCGCCATCGCACTGCCAATCGCAGTGCCGCGCGATTCAATCATTTCGAAGGAGATATCGTTCAAATACGAGCGCAATAAATCATAATCCGTGGTAAGAGGTGAAAGTGAGAAGGCATCACCGGAAAATACAACCAATCCAATGCGATCTTGTTTGCGCCCTTTGATAAAATCACGCGCCACGTCTTTGGCTGCTTCCAGTCGGTTGGGTTTAAAGTCTTCAATCTGCATGGATTGGGAGATATCCAATGCAATCATGATGTCGATACCTTCCGTCCACTGTTCTACTTTTTCATTTGTTTTTTGTGGACGTGCTAAGGCCACCAACAAGAGTGCAAGCACCAGTGCCAAAATAATTTCAGGCAATAATCGAATCAAATTAACGGGCGAACTTTTTAAATCACTTTTGGTAAGCGCTACCGGCAGCTTCTGATTGAAATAATAGCGGGTCAGCCAGCGGATGATGAAAAGAATCGGAATACCAAACAAGGCATATAACACCATTTGGTTCTCCCACGTAAAACCTTTTAGTACGGTAGGAGTAAACCATTCGGGCGAATACCACGGATCGATCAGGCTATCCATTTTTTATCTCTTCAAGTTTTTTGAAATACTGATCTTCACTATACCGCTTCAGGTTGACAAACATACCTTTACCTTGCGATTGCCGCGCGTAAATCATCCGATCAATATTCCAAAGTGATTCAATCAGGCGTTGATCGGATTCGTATTTGCTAATCTCTTTGGTGGTGAACTTGGTGTACGGCCGACCGATTAAATCTTCTATGTATTTTTTCCAAATGAATAATGCAGTTTCTGTAGATTGGGCTGTGGCATCGGTTTCACTTCGTTCAATCCACTGATTGAAATTTTCTAAGAAGGCAAGGTGCTTTTTCTCCAAGCGCTTGCGCTGAAAATGATTTCGGATTCGCCTACCAAATACCAACCAGATGATCACCAACACAACGATAATGATGCCACCAATAATTGAGAGCAATGGATAATTCAACAACCACGAAACATTCCAATAATTCGTGTTGGTCTTCAATGGAATTTTCGCCAACTGTGTCGAGTCTGGCAGATTTTCAACGGTCTTATCAAAAATGACGGTATCGGTAATTGGAACAACTCGTGTACAGTCTTGCTCTTCGACCACAAAAACCGGTAGGCTTAACGTTTGTAAACTGTCTATTTCAAATGTAGTAAGCGTGTAGATGACACTGTCGTAGCTGATGCCGTCTTTGGTAACGGTGGGAACGTAGTTCTTTTTCTGAAATTCAAAGGGAGCGAAGGAGTAGCTCGAGTCGGGAAACAAAACGGTTTTTTTTGCAGGATAGCGAGCGCTGAGATAATAGGAGATAGGCCTCCCGATTTGAATACTGTCTTCAGAAAAATGGCCACGCACGTTTACTTCTTGCGCAGAAGAAACGAATGACAGCGAGAGACACGCACTTAAAATGAGTATTCGGCTAAACACTTTTGATCGATTTATTCCTCATCTTAAATAACTTCAGCAACTTAGGCACATAGTCCTCATTGGTATCAATCGAAATGAAATTGATTTGATGCTTGCGGCTGAAATTCGCTAACTCTTCCTGACGCTGACCATGATGCGAAGCAATGGCTTCTCGAAATCCACCAAACGAAGTATTCACCCACATCGTCTTCCTGCTCTCTTTATCAAGCACCGGAATAATCCCCAGTTTCGGCAACTGTGTTTCGCGCTTGTCGCTGATTTTAATGATCACCAGATCGTGTCTGCGCGCCAGCGACTTGAGGTCATGATAGTAGCCTTCGTCAATAAAGTCCGAAATCATGACGATCACACTTCTTCGCTTGATGGAATTAAGCGCAAACGAAATGGCTTTGCTTAAATTTGTTTTAAGCGATTTTGGCTGCAGCTTCACGATGTTGTAGATAATGTCATAGGCTTGTTGCATTCCTTTTTTGGGCTTGATGAATTTTTCACGTTCATCCGAAAAGCAAATCAACCCGATCTGACTTGATTCTTTGGCGCCCGATAATGCCAACACGCCACACACTTCTTTACCAATATCTACTTTGGTTTTGCCGGGACTGCCAATTTCTTGCGAAGCACTGACATCCAGAATAAAGAATATGGTTTGTTCCTTTTCTTCTTTGAAGGTTTTTACGAAGGTGCCATGCCCTTTGGCCGACACGTTCCAGTCGATGGTGCGGATATCGTCACCGTATTGGTAGGGTCGCACGTCATCGAACTCCAGGCCAGTGCCCTTAAAAATGGAGTGAAAATCCCCCTGCATTTGGCTATTCACAGCCTTGCGGATTTGGATTTCGTATTTTCGCAGCTTTTTAAGAAGTTCTTTCACACCGAGTATCCCTGTCAAACGGCAAAAATAAGAAATATGGTTAATTTCGTGCCGTTAGTTTTACGTGAAAGGATAAGATTATGGACATGCGCAGAAGACGGAAGATGAAGAGAATGGCTTGGGTCAGGCTGACGCCTGTGATTGGCTTATGGGTTTTAGTGAGCTGCGCATCGCCTAAAAAGGAAATGCCTGCGGGTGTGCTGACACAACCTCAGCTTACCTCATTTTTGATTGAAATGTATGTGGCCGAAGCGCATCTCGAAGCTCGCTCATTGCCGAAAGATTCCGCCATCAAAATTTTTATACCCTACGAAGATAAACTGAAAAGCAAGTTTGCCATCAGCGATTCTACGTTGAAGAAAACCTATGCGTATTATCTCGAAAACCCGAAAGATTTAGAAGCCGTCTACGATGCGTTGATCGATTCGCTCAGTTTGAAGGAGCAAAAGACAGTGAAAGATTGATGCCCCATGATTTTCCCAAAGGAGTTTGAAAGTAAAATCGGGTTTGACCAAATCCGACAGCGGTTGCAAGATTTTTGCCAAAGTTCGTTGGGCATCAAGCGCGTGAACGAAATGCGCTTTTCGTCCAATTTTGTCTTTGTCAAAAAGCTATTAGAGCAAACGGTCGAATACCAAAAAATCCAGCAGAACGGTACTCCGTTTCCGGCCTCGCACTTTTTTGATCCAACCGATCTCTTTCCCACCATTGCAATTGAAGAAAGTTTTATTGAAGAGGAACCCTTACGGGAGATTGTCCTTTCCTTGCAGGCGATTTTAGATTGCAAAGAGTATTTGAACAAAGCAGCGGAGTTATATCCCCAGTTGAGTCAGATGTCAGCCCAACTTACGCTTTCACCGGCCATGGTGAAAATGGTAGGATCGAAGTTTGACGATGCCGGTAAGATTCGTGACAATGCCAGCCCGGAGTTGGCCCGGATTCGGAAACAATTAAAAGACGAAGAGGGCAAAGTGCGTAGGCTTACCGATCAGCTTTTTCGGCAAGCGGTAGGGCAGGGCTGGGTACCTGAAGGCGCATCTCCTACCATTCGTGAAGGAAGAGTGGTGATCCCTATTCTTGCCGAGCACAAGCGCAAAATGAAAGGGTTTATCATGGATGAATCGGCCACCGGCCAAACCATTTATATGGAGCCGAGCGAAGTGCTGGAAGCCAACAATGAAATTCGCGATTTGATGCATGCCGAACGGAGAGAGTTGATCCGTATTCTACGCGATCTGACTACTCAATTACGGATGAATTTGCCGGATGTACAGCAAGCCTTTTCTTTTTTGGCCACCCTCGATTTCATTCGGGCCAAAGTAAGGTTTGCGGGAGAAATTGAAGCCACACTTCCGCAATTGAAAGAACACTCGGATTTGAATTGGATGCAGGCGCGTCATCCATTGCTGCACCTCACCTTACAAAAATCAAATAAAAAGGTAGTGCCGTTGGATATTGATCTGACATCGGAGAATCCATTTCTTTTAGTATCCGGCCCTAATGCCGGAGGCAAATCCGTTTGCCTCAAAACCGTAGGCTTGATTCAATACATGGTGCAGTGCGGCTTGCTGGCACCGTTGGACGAGCGTTCTACGGTAGGAATTTTTGAGCGCATTTTTCTGGACATCGGAGATCAGCAGTCGATGGAAAATGATTTGAGTACGTACAGTTCGCATTTGCGAAACATGAGCTATTTTCTTTCACATGCCCAAGGACGCTCGCTGGTTTTGATGGACGAGTTGGGTTCAGGAACGGATCCGAATTTTGGAGGAGGGATAGCTGAGGCTATTCTGGCCACGTTGGTAGAGAAGAAGGTGTGGGGCATTGTGACCACGCATTATTATAATCTCAAGTTGTTTGCCGAAAGCACGAAGGGCATTCGCAATGGCTCCATGCAGTTTGATACCAAAAACCTGGAGCCACTTTTTCGCTTAGAGTTAGGAAAACCCGGTAGTTCTTTTGCGCTGGAGATTGCCCGGAAAACAGGACTTCCCCGGCAGACGATTGATCGCGCGGAACAGATCATTGGTAAAGAATTGATTGGTTTAGAATCGCTGATGAAAAATGTAGCGCAGGATAAACTGAATCTGGAAAAACGCCAGCGCGAAATTCAGCAGAAGGAAAAGGAGTTGAGCCAGGCACTCAACCGTTACGAATCTCTGGCGGACGAACTGGAGACGAAGAAAAAAGAAATCATCAACAAGGCGAAAACCGAAGCAGCCTACCTCTTGAAAGAAACCAATCGTGAAATCGAAAAGACGATTCGGCATATTCAGGAGAACAAAGCGAATAAGCAGGAGACCCGTAAAGTGCGCACCGGTTTGCAGGAACTGGCCAAAAAGGTAGAACCGGCTCAACCGATGTTGGTGGCAACCGCTCCTGTGGTTTTAAAAGTGGGCGATAAAGTGCGTATGATCGGGCAGGAAGTGACGGGTACTATTTTATCGATCAAAGAAAATTCGGTGGTAGTGCAGTTTGGCATTATTCAATCGCATTTAAAAGTAAACCAACTGGTGAGAAGCGATCTGGCAGAGCCTTCCGCTACGAAATCGAAACGCACCTTTGGTGTGGACTTGATGAGTAAGCAATCCACTTTTGTTCCGAGTCTGGACATTCGCGGCAAGCGAGTTGAGGAGGTAGCTCTCTTGCTGGAGGAATTCCTGGATAATGCTATTTTGCTCAGCCAGGCAGAATTGAAGATACTTCATGGCAAAGGCGAAGGCGTGCTACGCAAGGTAGTACGCGAGCATTTAAAAAAGGTGAAATCTGTCGCTTCTGTGAAAGACGAGCATGTAGACAGGGGAGGTGATGGAATTACTGTGGTAGTCTTAAAATAAAAAAGGCCGTCTCGGAAGACAGCCTTTTTTTAATAGTTTGATCGTGTGACTATCGTTTAAAGCCGAGTGCACTTCCACCGCATTTTCCGGCTGAGCCATCAAATGTATATTGAATGTAGTAGATGCCGGTAGCGTTGCAAGGATAAGCTATAGCCGAAATAAACTGACCATTGATTTTGCTGGTAGCTACCTTATTACGACCGCTGTCAAATAGCGTAACAACGATACCATCCGTAGCGGCACCATTGGCACACAGGTTGATCATATATCGAGTACCTTTGGTGAAAACGTAGCTGTATTCTACTTTATCTTTTGCACCGCCCTCACCGTCTACTTTATAGCTTTTCAGGAAGTTGAAACCCGAAGCCAGCTTAGGTATGCAGGCATTAGCAAAATTGTCGGGATTACACTGACCATTCAGGTCGATGGTGCTCACGCTAATCAGCGAAATGATTGTAAGAATGGAAAGAACCTTTTTCATAGATTTCAAGAATTCGAAAGTTAACTGATTATTTTGTTTCTTATAGAATTAGTCAAATTGCGGATTGCTTCCACATCTTGGTCTGTTATGTTAATCGTTGTAGTGCTGTTGTCTTTGATCACGGCCACGCCATCTACAATTTCCATTGTAGACTCTTTGTAGGTATATGTGATGTTGATCTTGTCAAAAGCTCCTTTCAACTCTTCCATATCCTTCAATAAAGATGCCATATTTGCGTCATCCTTATAAAAACTCAACAAAAGCACAATTTGCTCCAAAATAATCTTCTGTTCGCCAATTTTTTCCTGTAATTCTTTATTTTTTGGGTCTTTGGCAGCTACCTGACAGGTGATTTGCATAGCCTCTACCCAACCCCCAATTAGCAAAAGGACGCTGAGATTAGCGCGGCTTTGGGTTTGCAAATAGTGGTTAATACTGTTAAAATTCTGGGTTGTGATCAGTAACAATGAATCAAGGTTTTTGCTATTGGTAGCTAGGCGGCCAATGGTCTCAATATCAAAGAATTGGCCGATGTTTAAGCCGTCTGCCAGCGATTTGATGGAAGTGAGGTACTTTAAGCCATCCTGATTCTGTTCGTAGATATTGGTGTATCCCAAATCGGTACCATAAACTCCCAAATTCAGTGCCTTTTTGTAGTTGCTATTGTATTTGGAAAGGCTTTCAGAGGTATTGAGAATGGCAGGATTGTATTTGGTGCCAGATTCTTTTAACAATACCGAAATTTCCAGCGGGCTGGGAATTTGTTGCAAAATGCTGCTGATCACTTCCTCATCGATGGTGGGGCCTGTTTTGGCAGAATCCAAGCTTTCCAGAAAGGCTTTCTCATCTGGTTTTTTGCTAGATCCACAAGCTGTTATCAACAGCGCCATAAATCCAATAGCTACAAGTCTCATAACTTTTCTATTATTGTTTACAAAATTAAGAATTCAATCTTACCAAACCAATTATCACTTCTTGAAAGGAATGGTAACCTTGGTAGGTACATTCACTTTTCCGAACAAGTCAATCAATTTACGAAGCCACTCAAAATACAGTGAAATGTAGAACAAGATGGCCATCACCCAAATCACTAAAAGATTGAACCAATACGTGCTGATGCGTGCCCCCATTAAATTTTTCTCGGCTACAAAAAATGCTGTGCGATAGTCAAGCAAATGCGTAGGCGTTGGATCTTGGAAAATCGGATTGATCTGCTGAATCAGTTTTCCATTGTATTCCAGCAAACGTTCTTTCACGGTTACATTTTTCACCAAATCGGCCAGACTTTCATTGTAGTAGCGGTTTTTTTCTTCGTTGATGTTGGTGCCATTTTTCTCATCAAAGGCCATCCGCTTTTCGATGAGCAATACATTGTCATTGTAAATTTTTTGGTAATGCTTGCGATACTCTTCAATGTAATTATCAAACATACCGCCCCGGAGCTTTGAATAGTTTTTGATAGAAAAGTCTTCATCCAAGTTGATTTTTTCAAAACCAGGCTTAAACGGTTCGTGGATTAGAATATCGCGGAAAATACCCAAATGAGAGTTGATAATCTGTTTTACGGAATCACTTTTTGTGTCGAGGTTTTGCAGAATAAAAAGATTTCTACGCTTCAGGTCATCGGCAATAAACGCAGCTTTGAAATCGGCTTTGGCTTCTTCTTTTTCATAGTTGAAATACGTAGCCTGGTAGTCATTATTCTTGAACTGATCTGTCGCCAGTGCTTCGTATGCCCAACGAGAAGCCATCAGGTCGGCAACAATCGGCACACGGCCTTTGGTGGAAATCAGGTTATTTAATTTATCGAAGTTGAAAAGCAAACCACTCAAAATCATTTGTGGAATGAGCAGGAGGGGAATCATTACATAAACAGTAACGGCCGAATTGAATGCGGAGGAAATATTTAAGCCCAACACATTGGCAAAGCAGGAAGTGGTAAACAATACCAGCCAGAACGAAAACGTCATTCCATGAATCTCCAAAATCAGATTGCCCAAAATCACGAAAGTGAAAGTTTGGATCGCTGATATAAGAAATAGAATCGATAGTTTAGACAGTAGATAGCTATTCCAGCTTAGATTTAAGAATGATTCGCGTTTTAAAATTTTGCGGTCGCGGATAATTTCCTCGGCACTCACGGTTAAACCCATAAACAGAGCCACGATAATCGACATCAGCAAAAAGGCCGGAAAATTGTCGTTGAAGCGGAAGACGTATTCTCTACCGCCCGGAGCGCTTTTATATTTGATGATGAAGGCGAGAATGGTTGCCAGCAATGGCGCTTCCAACAAGTTGATCAGCAAGTATTGTTTGTTACTCAATTTCGAGAGGAAATCGCGGGTAGTGAACACCACAATCTGCTTCAGTTTGCTGGGGATATTTAGGGTGCTGGGCGGTTCTTCTTTCACATCTTCGATGCGTGAAATCTTGAATCGCTCTTTATACATCTCGTGCCATTGAGGCGGAGTCACTTTACGCTTCGAGGTAGGCTGTCCGTATTCATCGACAACTTTGGCTTCGATGATATTAAAGATCTGCTCCGGGTTTACGTTACCGCATGTTTCGCATTGACCGCGGTTGCTATCCACCTGGTGTGTTGCCTTCTTGAAATAGGTGACAGCTTCTACCGGGCTTCCGTAGTATGCAGGGAAGCCTCCAGTATCCATGATCACCATCTTATCAAACATCTTGTAGATGTCGGAGGAAGGCTGGTGAATTACGACAAAGATCAGTTTGCCTTTCAGCGAAAGTTCTTTCAGTAAGTCAATTACATTTTCTGAATCGCGCGAAGACAAACCCGAAGTTGGTTCATCTAAGAATAAGATCGCTGGCTCCCGAATTAACTCCAGGGCAATGTTCAGGCGTTTGCGCTGACCACCGCTGATTTTCTTGTCGAGTACACTTCCAACCGTTAAGTCTTTTCGTTGATCCAGACCCAGATTTTCCAGCGTAGACATCACGCGCTGGTGAATTTCTTCTTCCGTAAAGTTGGCAAAGCACAACTTAGCGTTGTAATACAGATTTTGGTAAACGGTTAATTCTTCGATCAGCAAATCATCTTGCGATACAAAACCGATGACACCCTGAATTTTATCTTTTTGCGTGTTTATGTCGAATCCATTGATGAGGATTTCTCCTTGAGAAGGTTTCTCCAATCCTGCGAGCGTGAGCAGGAGGGTAGTTTTACCCGCACCGCTGGCGCCCATGATACCAATCAATTTGCCGGGACCTTCAGCAATCAATACATCGCGTAAGCCGATGGCACCATTGGGAAATTTGAACTCTTTCACATTCGCGTTGAAAGAGAGTTTGGTTGTTTTTATCTCTTCATTGAAGTGCGCTACCAGATCACTATAGTAAAGAGCATCACCCGCTTGTGTCTTAATCGTGCTGCCGTGCGAAAACAGATACACTCTGTTTGGCTGCATGATAAAACCATTCAGGATGTTGGATTCTTCGCCCAGGTATTTGGTAAAATACATTTCCACGCTGCTGATGCGCATGAAAATTAAGTTGCCATTAATGTGGCCGTGGGTATGCTTTTGTTGCTCAGCTGCTTTTTCGTGTGCCGAGTTGAGTACCAGAATATCTTTGAAATCCAGCTCTTCAATGCGCTCGGCAATGATGAAACTTTCAATCAGTTTGTATTCATCTTGCCCAATGTTGAATACGGTTGAAACCGTGTTGATAATTTCGATACGCTGCGGTGTGAAGTTTTTATCGGAACCGATCAGTTCCAATAATTTGATCAACACCACCACTTTCTGCTTTTGGGTAAGCGTTTTGTTAATCTTCTTGCAAATACCCAGTGTTTTTACGGAGTCTTTTACAGAAGTAAGTTTGTTCTTTTCGTCCCCCGCACTTTGTTTGTTATATCCGGAAAATTCATCGTATAACTCCAGGTATTCTTTAATGGAATCGTGATCCAATTCCGTTTGAAAGAAATTGATAACAAATTGACGCTCGTTTTCCGTTACTCCGCCATCCTGTTTGGTAATGATGGCAAAGAGCTGGGTCAGAGCTTTGAGAATTTCCTCACTCATTTCGTGCCCCTGGGGAGATTAAAAAATAAACCGATTAGTACGTTTTGAATTCAAATGGAATTTCTACCAACTCAGAAAACTCTTGGCCGGCTTCTTCCATGTCTTCATCGTCATCGTGAAAGTACCAAACCACTTTTATTCCTTTGATTTCTTCTAATGCAGAGAGAACGTCCAGGATTAACTTAGAGGAGGCCGTGTTAAAATATTCGAGTTTAAAAGCGAACTCTGTGGTGGGGTTGGCTTCTGCACCGTAGGCGTTGATCCATTCAATCACCGGTTTGTAAAATTCGGCTGAATCTTCTGGCAATGATCTGCCACTGATTTCGAATATGCCGTTTTTCTTATCG
>JAJTHV010000347.1 GCA_021300095.1 Flammeovirgaceae bacterium
GTTGCCCATTTCTATTTATGGTAATTTTATTTTCTTCCCCATCATTTGGTTGATCACATCCCTCTTTGGTGTCTTTTACAAGGAAACGGTAGAGCTTCAGTTTAATCTGGGGGTAGCCAATTTCCTGCTGATATTCTTTAACTTCATTGTCCTATACATAAGTAAATAAGTGATGGCTAAAAAGAACGAGTGGAAAAACAGAGAAGGAGTAGTTTATTCTACCAATAGCGATTTTCAATTTCAGCAATCGGGAAACGAGTCGCAAGATACCTTACCACCTCAACAGCAAAACCTGAAGGTACTGTTGGACAAAAGCGGCCGGGCGGGAAAGCAAGTTACTCTGGTGACAGGTTTTATTGGTACCACGGAAGACCTAGAACAATTAACAAAACTGCTAAAGACAAAATGTGGTGTAGGGGGTTCGTGCAAAGACGGAGAAATACTCATTCAAGGTGACGTGCGCACCAAGGTAGCAGATCTACTTGCTAAAGAAGGATACAAAGTGAAAAAAGCCGGATAAGCGGAATTAATTTTTCTTCAACCCATTCACCAGCATATCTGAAAGCTGTTCCCCTAAATCAGTGGGTACCACATCGCCCTCAGGATCATACCACATAGGCATCCAGTTCAACGAGGAGAACAAAGTCATCACCGCCAGTTTTTTGTCGATGTTTGGCTTAAATTCCCCCATGCGGATACCATCTTCAATCATGGATTTGAATCGGTTGATATAGTTGATGCGCAACAAAAGGAAATCGCGCAAATAGGGTTGGCTTAAATGCCGGTGCTCATTCATGAATACCGCAGAAGCGGTAAGATCTTTGGCCATTACCTGAATGTGGCCGATGATACCTTTGCGCAGTTTTTCGCTGGCCGTTAACTTTTGCTTTTCTACTTCTTCCAACGATTTTCTAAACTCAAGCGCCATATCAAAACAAAGGCTTTGTAAAAGCTCTTCTTTTGATTTGATGTGCGAGTATAGACTGGCGGCTTCAATACCTAGCTTCTGTGCCAAGTCGCGCATGGAAGAAGCAGCGTAGCCTTTCTCTCTGAATAATTGTGCTGCGCTTCGGATAACCTGTTCTTTTCTACTCAAATTAGCGACTGTCTCCATGGTGTGAATTAAGACTTCCGTAACAAAGATAATTTATAATTAGCTTTGAATGCATAAAGTTGACTAAAATGAATTTCAGCACACTTGGCGAATTCTTCTACAAGTTGTATAACAGGTGCCTTTTGGTAATGTTTATACCCATTGGTGTATTTCTCACTGTCTATTACTTGTTGCTTGTTGGCAAGGTGACTCCCATTCTTCGAGAAGAGGAAGTTATTCAAGTCATTTTGGTTGTTTTCCCACTCCTTTTTATAATAAACCTAACGATTGTTCACTTGGTGGCAGCCTCCCGATTTAAGGCCCTAATGCCGGAGCCTAGTTTAGGCATTCGACTCGAAAAATATTTATCAGCCGGTTTCATCCGAATTAAGGCTCTGGCTGCAGGATCGGTATTCATGGCTATTGGCTTAGTGCTGACAGGTCATCCGTATTTCACCATCTATTTTTCAATTTCATTGCTGTGGTTATTTTTCATTTGGCCAACACCCGGGCGCGTTAGCAAAGATTTGAAACTCAAAGGCGATGAGCAAAAAATGGTTTTGACAAAAGGTGAAGCCTTCCGTTTTTAATCTACCTCACTAGCATTTGAATGAAGGGTGGGAAGAATAAAAAATCAGATGCTACGATGGAGTAACAACAACCGACTTTAGGCCGGATTGTAGACTATCTTGAAGTTTCAGAAAATAAAAAAGTGGATCCGAGTTGGTATCCACTTCTTAGGCGTAGCAGTAGCTGTATTTTTTAAAGGGTTATTCCAAAACTGAACGCATTCAACTGGGGTCCTTTGCCTGCAACAAAAAGATCATTCATATCATAGTTGAAGAAGAAGTCGGTTCCTCTGAAACCGAACTGTGCACGAATGCCATAGCGGATGTTATTCAGAAAGTAGGGATCGTGGTGACGCTCTACTTTATCATCGCCATCTACTTCGTACACCTGTTTGGTATAGCTGTCAATGCGGTAGCCAACGTAGGGTCCGGCACCCATTCGGAAACCACGTGAATGATTGCCGCTAAACAAGCCGGGCTTGCGATTGTTGCCGGCAAAGTCGATCATTGGCACAGCCGATAGGTTGACATACACCACCGTCAGTTTGCTTTTATCGAATTTGTTGGTGCGCAGGTCTTCACTAAACGTTACCCCCGTGTCATCTTTCACGAGCAGCGTTTTGTCGTTTTGAAATTTGAAGTTATACCAGCTGACGCCACCGGCCCATTCCAGGAAGAATTTATTCCCCAGCCGGGTGCGCTGTGTAGAGTTGAGCGCAACGTACCAGCTTCCCCATGGCCGTACAGTGTAAATTTTGTTTGCATCTGCTGGGAAGCTTCCATTTTCTAAATAATTGTTTGTTCCTAAATCGATATTAAATGAACTGTAGGTGCGTTTTCGGTAGCTTCTGCGAGAACTGCGAGACGAGTAGCTGTCAGAACGGTCGCTGTCATAGTAGTTCTCACGATTATCGTTTTCCCGATAGCGGGCGCGGTCAGCTTCGGTTGGCCACTCTTCGGTGTTAGCCGTTGTTTGTGTGGTGTCTTTCAAATAACTGGATGCAGGGGCCGCTAATTGCGTTGAGTCGCGCTTATCCAATTTTGCAATCATATCGTCCATCAGCGACTGGAAGTTATAATGCTTGAGCGTTTCCAAATCTTTTTTGTCTTGGATAGCAAAAATGACTTTGCTGGCTTCGCCAACTTTAATAACTACAGTGTCGGCTTTTTTTTGCGCTTGCGCGAAAAGTGTAGTGAGAAGAAGAGTACTTATAATCAATCGGGTTATCATACACATTCAATTTATGGGTGGGTGGTCTTTTCAATACGACCTTCGGTTAATGAGAATAGTTTTACTTTTTTGAAATTGCTTGGATGACGTACAGCACTAACGTGAGTTTAGTTGATGTTGTCTTTCGTCTGTTTTTGATTAGAGGCAAATAGTTTGTTGGTTAAGTCAGAGAGATCTAAACCGCTTTCTCCATTTTTTAAATCTCGGGCTTTCGAAAATAGTTTTTTGAAGCCGTTACTTTTTTCTTCGACCTGTGCTGTTACTTCGCTTGTAATGGGAGCCAGCGTAAATTCAAGCACGATTGGCTTCTCGACTTTCGTTACTTGAGCAACCTGCGCTACGTCCGCAGTTGCAGGCACTTCGTTGGGCACGGTCACCTCTTGCATGGGTTTGGTAGATTCAGGCAATGAAGCTGCGATAGCTGCCTCTGTTTTTGAAACCAACGCTTTTTCTGTTCCAACGGAATGTACCTCAGCATTCTTCGCAGAAACTGCTTTGGCCGAGGCTACGGCAGACGCTGGTTTGCTTATTTCCATTGCTGCAGGCGGTGCTTTTTCAACAGGTTGTTGTGGCGTCTCTGTTTTTCGTTGCGATAGCTGCGTTTTTGTTTCCACAACACTTCGTTGCGACCAGTACAACGCACTGATCAAACCGACACCAAGCAACACCCCAGCCGCTATTCGCCACACGGCCAAAGTATTATTTTTTTTTGCGAGACTTCCCTCGATACGTTGCCAGGCATTGCCGGACGGAGGCGCGGCATGATGCTCCAGCTTGTTTTTGAAAAGTTCGTCTAATCGGTTTTCCATATTAGTTCATTTTTTGTGAAAGCACTAAATCAGCTTCCAGTAACTTCTTTTGTAATAACGCCCGCGCACGGCTCAGCTGCGACTTAGATGTATTTTCGCTGATCCCCAATTGATCAGCTATTTCCTGATGCGAAAACCCATCCACTGCGTACAAGTTGAAAACAATCCGATATCCGGTCGGCAGTGAAGCAATCAATTTCATCAAATCTTTTGCTTCCATTTGACTTTCGATCCTATCGTAGTCCGGCTCGCGGTCGGCAGCTTCAATGTCAGTTTCCAGGTACATGTTTTTGTTCTTGCGCAAATAACTCAGTGACTCGTTTACCATAATCCGTCTGATCCAACCTTCAAAGCTTCCCTCATTTTTGTACTGATCGATCCGTTCAAAAATTTTGGTGAAGGCCATCACGAGCACATCCTCCGCTTCCATTTTATCTTTAATATAGCGACAGCAGAGGGTGTACATTTTGCCGGAGAAAAATTCATAGAGAGCATGCTGCGCCTCCCGGTTTTGCCGTTTGCAGCCTTCAATCCAATCTTTTTCTTTAGCCCGGTAAATCTGTAAAGTCATTTAAGCAAATTCAGTAACAAGATGCATATACGCATCCAAGGGTTGCATGGGTTTAGAAACTTTCTTTGAGGGAGCGAATTTCCATTCAAAAGTAGATACTTACGAACATCGCGTCAATGGGCTTTAATACCCTTCTGGAATAGCTGATTTCTTTGAGTTTTGTATGAAAAATCCTAATTTAGTTAAAGGCATTCCCCAGTTTAAACTAAATTTCCAAGGGAATGGCAAATACGTTTTCGCAGATCTACTTACAATTTGTATTCGCAGTTAAGGGTAGAGAAAGTCTCATAGGAAAGCCGCACAAAGAAGAGTTGCACAAGTATATGACTGGCCTTGTTCAAAATAGAAAGGCTAAAATGTTGGCTGTTCATTGTATGCCAGATCATACCCATTTATTCGTTGGGATGAAGCCAACAGTCTTAATCTCGGATTTTGTGAAAGAGATTAAGGTAGAGAGCAATGAGTTTATCAAAGACAAGAAATGGGTGCGGGGTCGATTTAGCTGGCAAGAAGGCTATGGCGTCTTTTCATATTCGCACTCACATATTGGAAACGTAATTCGATACATCCAAAATCAGGAGATTCATCATAGGAAAAGAAGTTTTAAGGATGAATATCATGAATTGTTAAAAAGATTTGAAATATCTTTTGATGAAAAATATCTATTTCAGTTTGAGGATGGTTTAGATGATATTTCATCTTTTGACTAAGATTAGATTTTTAGGAGGCTCCTACGGAGCCAAATAGCCTTTTTCCTAACTTTCTATAGACAGGCCGCTCCTACGGAGCTCAAACTGAGACTATTTCAGAAATTAGTAAAACCATCGCATGATTGTTAATGCGGCTACTACGGAGCCCAATAA
>JAJTHV010000054.1 GCA_021300095.1 Flammeovirgaceae bacterium
ATCCGAAAAGTACGGAAATAGTGCCTCAACAAAAGGCATACATCAAAAACTACATCGACAATTTTGAGTCGGCATTAAAGGGAACAAATTTTAAAGACCCTGTGAATGGGTATGCCAAGTACATCGATGTGAATTCGTTTGTTGATTTTTTGATTATGAATGAAGTCTCAAAAAATGCAGATGGCTATCGGTTAAGTACCTATCTATACAAGAAGAAAGATTCCGATGGAGGAAAAATTCACATGGGTCCCATTTGGGATTTTAACCTCGGGTTTGGCAACGTAGATTATTGTACGCAAGGAAACCCGGAAGGCTTCGTATATAAATTCAACGAGATTTGTGGTAATGATTATTGGCTGATTCCTTTTTGGTGGGATCGGTTACTCCAAGATCCGGCATTTCAAAATAAGTTAGGCCAACGATGGCAATCGCTTCGTGCTACCACTCTAAAAACAAGTTATGTGCATAGCTACATTGACTCAGTTGCTACAGTTCTCAACATCGAATCACAACAACGCAACTTTCAGCGTTGGCCTGTACTTGGGCAATACGTGTGGCCAAATTACTATGTCGGCCAAACTTTTCAAGACGAGGTTAATTGGTTAAAGACGTGGGTGAGTCAGCGAATGGACTGGTTGGACTTGAATATGCCTTACTATGACCCCACAACGGGCGTAGAGCCTTTTGAATCTACTATGATTTACCCTAATCCAAATAGAGGGAACTTCATGATCGATTTAAATATGAACGATGAAGGATTTGTTCAAGTAGAAATTATCAATTCGCTGGGCGTTGTTTGTTTGCAACGAAATATCTCGGTGATGCGTGGGAAAAATAACCTCTCGCTGGATTTAGCCGATGCGGTGCATGGTATTTATTTTTGTCGCATAAATTACCAAAACCAATCACAAACGCATCGGTTTGTGATTAGTCGATAAGAACAATCAGTGTCATTGAAGGGAAATACAAGTACGGTACCAAATCATTGATTTAAGAAAGCTTTCACTTCATCGGCATCAATGTTGATATCATCTTCACCTACTTCGTCAAAAGGGTTTTCGAGGTGATCCTGAATATTGTCCAAGCTTACCAGAATGAAGCTATATAAAATAGGCATCACATATTCAAGGCTGGCAGAATAATCGTGAAAGGTGCTCGCAAAATAAGGGCCGTAGATAATGGGGAAGATATAGATGAATACTTTGCTGTAGGTGCGCAATGTAACCGGAGTGCGGTAATTATGAATGATCTTCATATTATCAAAAGCAATGATCATCTTACTTACATACTGACTTACCCTCGAAATTTCTCCGCTTTGCACACCCAGTGCACGCATCTCCATCGTCATGCCGGAGAGTTTTGAAAACAGTCCATACATTTCTTTTTCGCTTTGCTTCCACTCGGCTTCGCTTTGCTTCAGCATTACTTTCACCTTTAAAATCAAGTCATGGACCAATTGCTGCATGCGATTTGGCAGGTCACCCTCTTTGCTAGAAGTCCAATCGCGACTGGCAAAGTACAATGCCACAGCGTGTCCTTTGAAATCGGAATAGCGTTGCAAGGCATTTTCTCTTCGGGTGTAGGCCGAGCCAATGGAGAATACCACCGGAAATACGATGGCAACGCCCACGAGCATGTCCGGAAATTTGGCCGTAAGATTATAGTGAAAACAAACGTAGCTGGACAAAACCGACAACGCTGTTATAATGAATGTTTTATAGTTAATAATAAGAGCAAAGCTCTGGAGCATTTTTTTCATAGTGCGTAGGTAAGCCGTGGCAATATTACTAATTTCTCAGAACTAAGCTGATTTGCAAGGCTTGCTTAGTCTTGCAGTACCTCCACCTCTACGCGCACGTTTCTGCGGGCATGCTGGCTATTCTTATCATGTAGCATACGGCCACCACCCCACGCCTTTACTTCGATGCGAGAGGCATTAATACCTTGGGATATGAGCCATTCTTTGATTGTGCCTGCTCTTGCTTCGGAAAGTTCTTTGGCTGAACCGGACTCTTTCACTACATCGTCTTTTGTGATATTGAAGAAATCTTTGGCAGGGCCAACATAAATGATTTTTCCACGGCCATTGCCATTCGTGTGTCCGTGCAACATAATGCGGTACTTCGGATTCTCCTGCATCATTTGCAACAACTTGTTAAGCTCATACTTTGATTCTGGCAACATTACAGCCGCATCATTATAGAAATAAACATTATACAACGTAGCGATATCTCCCTTCGTCATGCGGGTAAGATCGAACTTCACCATGTAGTAATTGCCAATCAAATCAATTTCTTCTTTGGTGGTATCGCTCTCAGTATTTTTAAAATTCATTTGATGTTGCACCTTGCGGTAGCCAAAAGCACTACCGATCAACGTAATGTTACCTGACTTACTGTTGGGATCCGGCAAGCTGATATAGGAGTTGGCTTTCATTTTAGACAGCAACCGGCTTCGATCCGTATCAATCACCTCTACTTCGCCATCCAAAATGGTGCCATTGGTGGCGTTGTACATACTAAAGAAAGCCTGAGTATTTTTTAATGTTTGAGGAACATAAACAGGTGCTGCGGGAGGATTTGGAATTACAACTTTGGATGTATCGATGGCTTGGTCTGTGGTAGCCGGTGTCGCAGGCATTGTTTGCTTCACTGCTTCTACAGGGGATGCAGGTTGAGTAGCTACTACAGGTGCAGCAACAGAAGCCGGTTGGGTAGGTTGAACCGGAGCAGGTGTTGCGGATATTGGCTTAGAAGGTGCCGGTTCTTTTTTAGGTTCCGGTTGAGTAACCGCTATGGTCTCAGCAGGAACCGAATCGTCTTTAATGATGCGAACCCACGCTTCACCAAATCCGGTTTCTTTGCGCACTTGCACCATTTGGGCAATGGACTCATCAAAACCGGCATAATAGTCGAGATACACATAATAGAATTTACGGGCAGCATCCAAACCATAGCTAGCATGTTTTCCTTGTGCATTCAATTCATCAGCATATTTCTTAGCAAAACTTTCCTGATTATCCAGATAAGCAGCCACCACCACGTAATACCCTTTTTTGAGGGGTTCATTGGAAGATTGGGCAGATGCGGAAATTGAGAATAAGAGAAGCGCTGCCATAAGCGCAGTTGAAGTGGGGACTCGTAGCATGTAAGGTTTATGTCTTTGGTTACTGCAATATTGCTGAAATATTGCAAATCTTCAAGAATTATAGGGACAATTTGAAATTGGACGCTTATATGATATGTAAGGTTTTCAGTTTTTGCGCTAAAAAACCAAG
>JAJTHV010000197.1 GCA_021300095.1 Flammeovirgaceae bacterium
TGGACGGTGAGCGTATGTTCAAAACAAAAAGCTTTTGTTTGATCTTTTTGAATTGTTATGGCCGCATCCGTAAACGTAGTTCGTAAGGGTGCCAAAACAAGCAATTCTCGGTCAATTGTCAGTGCGTGTAAAGCCGTTAAAAATTTCTTTCCGGGTTGGCCATGCAATGCCATCAAAATTTGTTGGCATTGGTCATAGTGAAAACCATACTCTTTAAAAAGTTCCCACAAAATTGCCAGATTATACCCTTCTGAGTTCTGATTGCCGAATCCCGCTTTGGCCAGATGGAAAGCATCGCCCTCGCTTCGCCAATAGATTTTTTTCCAATCACTGACCGCCTGATTGGCCAATAGGAGTGAGCCCTCCAACTTCATTGCAGTTTTGGTCATGCTCAATTCAAAAGCCGGATTTAATTCCAAAAAGCGAGGCACCAACTGGTGGCGAATAAAATTGCGTTGGTAGTCGTCCGTCTGATTGCTCTGATCTTCGCGCCAGGGAATGCCCTTTTCGGCTACAAAAGTTTCCAATTCATGGCGTGTGGCATAGAGCAACGGGCGAAGAAGATGGCCGTTCACAGCAGCAATTCCTTGCAGCCCGTTCAGACTCGTTCCTTTCGCCAGATTCAGGAGAATAGTTTCTATGGAATCGTTATGATGATGGGCGGTGGCAATCCAATTCATGCCTTGCGATTCGCGAAACTCTTCAAACCATTGGTAGCGAAGCTCTCGGGCGGCCATTTGAATGGAAACACCGTTGGCAGTGGCATAATTATTGGTATGAAAGCGATTGCTATGAAATGGAATTTTTCGCTTCTCGCAATAGGCGTTCAGCCAGCGCTCATCTTCGTCCGACTCCAGTCCGCGAAGCTGAAAATTACAATGCGCTACCGCCACCTTATAGCCCGACTCCACAAACAAGTGGAGCATAGCCATGGAATCGAGGCCGCCACTTACCGCCAAAAGAATTTTATCGGTAGTTTTGCACCATTGTGCAATATGCAATTGGAATTTTTGAAGCACGTACAAATGTAAAGATGAACTACCAGCAGATGAATTTTGCTTCAAAATCAATTCTTCTTTTTTTAATCCTTGCCGGAATCGTCAGCTCGGGCTGGGCGCAAAAGCGTGTGCAGCTCAAAAAAGCGGATAATGCCTACGGAAGCATGAAAGACGGAGAGCGGTTTGATCGCCTGATCGGCAACGTGGTTTTTGAGCAAAACGCTACAACCATTTATTGCGATTCGGCCTACTTTTTCCGATCTAAAAATCAACTCGAAGCGTATGGACGCGTGCATATTACCGAAGGCGATTCAGTCGATATAACGGCTTTGGGTTTGACCTACGATGGCAACACAAAAGTGGCCAAACTCCGAAAAAAAGTGGTTTTTGTGAAGCTGGGGCTGGCGCGATTGTACACTGATTTTCTGGATTATGACCGGGTGAAAAATGAAGCACGGTATTTCAATGGCGGAAAGTTGGTAGACACCACCAACACCCTTGTGAGCAAAAAAGGCTATTATGATGTGCCCGTCAACGTGGCATCGTTTAAAACAGATGTGGTAGGGGAGAATGTTGACTATACGTTGCTATCCGACACACTTCAGTACAATTCGAAAACACGTGTCATTTATTTTAGGGATACCACCCGTGTAAAAGGAAAAGATGGCAAAACAGCCATTTACAAAGGGGGTAGCTACAATACCATTCAAAAGTTATCCATGCTGGAAAGCGGAGATTTTGAAACGCCCAATTACCGCATGCGGGGCAATCAGAATTTTCTGGATGATGTGAAAAAATTCTATCGTTCTAAGGGAAGCGTTGCTATGACTTCTAAAACAGAGAAGTTGACCGTGTATGGAGACGATGGTTACTACGATCGCAAGGCCGGAATTTCGAAAGTGTATGGAAATGCCTTTATGGCTAAAATAGACGATGATGGCGATACTCTTTTTCTTTCAGCCGACACCTTGATTTCAATCGAAAACCCCAATCCGAAAAAAAAGCGATTGCTGGCCTATAATCATGTCAAAATCTATAAGACCAATTTGCGTGGCTCAGCCGACTCGTTGGCCTATGTTTCTGCAGATTCAATTTTGTATCTCTACCATGACCCGATTTTATGGACTGAAGACAATCAAATGACAGCCGACTCCATTCGGGTGGCTCTGAAGAATAAGAAAATCGATAAGATTTACATGATCACCAATTCTTTTGTGGCCTCTCAGGATTCGATGAAAAACTTTAATCAAATCAAAGGCCGCAAAATGACCGCTTATTTTGACGGACGAAACATTGATCATGTGTTAGTGCTGGGCAATGGCGAAAGCCACTATTTTGTCTTAGAGGAAAAAGACATTATTAAAACCGACAGCCTGCTGGTGAAGTTGATGGTGACTATGGGAATGAATAAAATGATCTGTAGCGACATGCGCATCAACTTTGTAAAAGGGCGCGTAAACAATGTGAGCTTTTACATCAAACCAGACGCTCAATTGATTCCTATCCACGAACTAAAAAAGGAAGACCGGCAACTGAAAGGATTCACCTGGCGGGTGAAGGAAAAGCCGCTGCGCAGTGCGGTGGTGAAACGAAAACCGACTTAACGACACTGCCTTCATGGAAATTGCATTGAAGCGTGAATTTTTTAACACTTTTTCATTCATTTCTGCAATTTTTTTGTAGTTTCAATCCTAATTACCACTTCCCCATGTTGAAACAGTTGCTTCTGCTTGGTTTCTTCGTTTTTTTAAGTGGTGAGATATGTGCGCAAGTAGAAGCATCTGATTCGCACGACAACCTGCAAGCCACTATTAATCAGACTTTGCGAATTCCCCTCCGCATCAAAAACACTTCTGACAAAGCGCAATTTTACGTTATTCGAAAAACAAAGGGGGAAATGGGTGACACCCAAAAAGGATATTTCTGCTTAGGAAACAAATGCCTTGACCCCACCATTGAAGAATTTTCAAAACGATTGGAACCGGGTGAGACTTTATTTGACCTGTATTATACACTCGAAAGCGGTATTCAGGTAACTCAAACTGCATTGAGGTTCGAATATTTCCCGAAAGGAAACGCACAAGCCGTTCAGGAGAAAAACGTGACCGTGGTGGTGGAAGAGCGCCCCACCCGCACCTATGTATTCCAGTCTAAAGAGATTACCATGCACGATGTTTATCCCAATCCGATTCAATATCAGGCATTTATCGACTATAAACTGCACAGTGAGTCTGTAAAAGCAAAGATCATCATTCACAACATCCTAGGTAAAAATATGGGTGAATATGAATTGAATACAACAGAAAACCGGCTCAAAATTGAAGTGGATGACTTACTTCCGGGGGTCTATTTTTATACTCTCTACCTGGACAACAATGGTATCCTTACCAGAAAATTGATGGTTCGAAAATAGTTTAGCACTTTTTACCGTTTTAAAACATCCTAGTTCAGGAGACCCAAAAATTGAAAATTTGGGTAGGTGTCTTATATTTGCAGGCTATTTTTAACGGTAAACCGTGATTTTCAACAAATTTCGAATTCTTTCAGCAAGCCCACGGCACTTTGTGGTGGTTGCTTTGCTCATTTTAGTGGTATTGGGCTCTTCATGCAGCCGCTTCAGACGGTTGGAGAGAAGCGAAGATTGGCGCGAGAAGTACCAAGGTGGGCTCGATTATTATGCCAAAAAGGACTATTACCGAACCGCAATACTTTTCGAGCAAATTTTACCGATCGTTCGAGGTTTGCCGGAAGGTGAAAAGGTAGAGTTTTACCTGGCCTATTGCCAGTATTATGAAAAGACGTATTTGTTGGCGTCTAATCAGTTTAAAACATTCTTTGAAAACTATGGAAGAAGTTCATTGGCTGAAGAGGCTTATTTCATGTATGCTTATTCGCTCTATGTAGCTTCTCCGGCTGAAAACCTGGATCAGAAAAGTAGTATCGAGGCTATGAATGCCATGCAAACTTATGTGAACCAATATCCGACTAGCAAGTTTGCCGAACAAGCCAATGAAGTAATTGCTGCCTCACAAAAGAAACTGGAAAAGAAAGGTTTTGAAGGGGCAAAACAGTATTTGAAATTGAAATATTATCAGGCAGCGGTGGTGTCATTTGAAAACTTTCAGAAGAGTTTCCCCGATTCACAATACTTGGAAGAGCTTACTTACCTGAAAGTACAAGCACAATTTAAGTTGGCGCAACAGAGCATATACACGAAACAATTGGAGCGCTATACAGCCACGCTTGAGTATTATAAAGAACTAGTAGACAACTATCCGCAAAGTGCTTATTTGAAAGACGCACAACGGTATTACGCAGATAGTTTGAATGAGTTAAATAAATTAAAAACTAAAAAATCATAACCATGGCAAATCAACCTTCTATCATCACACGCGATGTAGATAAGATCTATTCTCCTACAGGAAACTTGTATGAGTCGGTAGTTATCATTTCAAAGCGTGCGCGCCAGATTTCGATTAATCTGAAGGAAGAGCTGAACAACAAGTTGGCTGACTTTGCTACTACAGTGGACAACCTGGAAGAAGTTTTCGAGAATCGCGAGCAGATTGAAATTTCAAAATTTTATGAGCGCATGCCGAAGTCGACTACCACGGCTACCGAAGAATTCTTGGAAGGCAAATTGCGTTACCGCATGCGCGAAGCTGGTGCAGAAGCTGCCAAAGCCGAGTAACTTTTATGCTGGCAGGTAAGAAGATTCTTGTCGGTGTAAGCGGCAGCATTGCGGCTTATAAATCGGCACTATTGGTTCGCCTGCTCGTAAAATCCGGTGCCGAGGTAAAAGTAGTAATGACCCCGGCAGCAAAAGATTTTATTACACCACTCACCCTTTCGACTTTATCTAAAAATCCAGTACTCGTTGAATTTACAAACGGAGAACAAGGATTATGGAATAATCACGTAGACCTTGGCCTTTGGGCAGATGCACTAGTGATTGCTCCGGCCAGCGCCAACACGCTTTCAAAAATGGCGCATGGTCAATGCGACAATCTTTTACTGGCTGTTTACTTGTCTGCCCGGTGTCCGGTGTTTTTTGCTCCGGCCATGGATCTTGACATGTTGCAGCACCCTTCTACAAAAGAAAATATCCACAAATTAGAAAGTTGGGGCAACCACCAAATTAATCCCACCTATGGTGAACTAGCCAGTGGACTGGAAGGAAAAGGACGAATGGCCGAGCCCGAAGAAATCGTTTCATTTTTGAAAAATCATTTTTCCACTTCCCAAAAACTGAAAGGAAAAAAGGTGCTGGTTACGGCTGGCCCTACACATGAGGCAATTGACCCGGTACGTTTTATAGGTAACAACTCCAGCGGAAAAATGGGTTTTGCCATTGCCGAACAACTGGCAAATGAGGGAGCGGAAGTCGAATTAGTGGTCGGGCCAACACACTTGGCGCCAACCGCCCAGAATGTTAAGGTAACGCGTGTCACTTCCGCACAACAAATGTACGAGGCCTGTGTAGCACGCTTCCCAAGCATGGATGTTGCAGTATTGGCTGCAGCCGTAGCCGATTACCGACCGATACACACAGCAGATCAAAAAATAAAGAAGACCAACGATCATCTGGTGATCGAACTGACTAAAACGCACGACATTGCTGCGGAGTTGGGGAAGCAGAAGCAAGCACATCAATTGATGGTAGGCTTTGCCTTGGAGACGGAGAATGAAAAGGCCAATGCGCTTAAGAAGATAGCCACTAAAAACTTTGACCTGATCGTGCTCAACTCACTCAACGATGCAGGAGCGGGCTTTGGCCATGATACCAACAAAGTGGCCATTATTCACAAAAGCGGAGTGGAGAAAAATTTTAGTTTGAAATCAAAGAAAGAAGTAGCCCGGGATATCGTTGATGATATTGTGGATTCCATACCAAACTAGACAGCCATGCGCGCATTTGTTTTTTTGATCACTCTCGCGGCCCTGTGGCTTAGTCGGCCGGCTTCCGCGCAGGAGTTGAATTGCAAAGTGGTCATTAATGCCGATCAGATTCAAACTTCGGATCGCACAGTATTCAAAGACATGGAGCGTGCGTTTGCGGCTTTCCTAAATACCCGTAAGTGGACAAACGACAACTTTAAAGTACACGAGAAAATCACTTGCGCAATTTTCTTAAACATTACCAAAATGCCTTCCATTGGGTCGTTTACTGCCAATGCGCAGGTTACCGTAGCCCGACCGGTTTATAACTCCAACTACGAAACCGTATTGCTCAACTTTGCCGATCGCGATTGGGAGTTCGAGTACCTGGAATCGCAGCCCATGGAATATAACGACAATACATATATCAATAACCTGACTTCGATGCTGGCCTTTTATGCCTACATCATTTTAGCCATGGACTACGACTCGTTTAGCGAAATGGGCGGAACTCCTTTTGTTCAAAAAGCATTGATTGTAGCCAACAATGCGCAGGCTTCTAACAAGCCGGGCTGGAACCCGCTCAGTAGCACCCGCAGCCGCTATTCCTTGGTAGAAAATATGAATAACCCACAAATGGCTGATCTGCGCAAGAATAGTTACACATACCATCGATTGGCGCTCGACACATTTGAAAAAACACCCGATCAAAGCCGCGATAAAATTGTGGAGGTATTGCGTAACATAAAGCGCATCTGGACTATTTACCCCAATTCTATATTACTGATTTCATTCTTCGATACGAAGTCAAACGAGCTGACACAAATTCTTTCGGAAGGTAACTTAAACAGCCGCAGAGAAGCCTACGATATACTTTCAGCAATCGACCCCAAGCGCACGATCTACCAAAGTATTATTTCGAAATAATCTTTCGATTCTAATTTTTGTTAGCACTGGCTTCAAGGATTTTCCCCTTGCCATTCGTATTTTTGTTTTCTTCGTACCATGTTACTGCAACTGTCCATTAAGAACTATGCTTTGATTCGTCAGCTGGAGATCAAGCCGTCTCCACAGTTGAATGTGATTACGGGCGAAACAGGCGCTGGTAAATCCATCATGCTCGGCGCGGTGGGCCTATTGTTGGGAAATCGTGCCGATGCCAAAGTATTGTGGGATGAAAATGAAAAGTGTGTGGTGGAAGGGGTTTTTGATGTTTCTGCGTATCGCCTGAAATCACTATTCGAAAACAACGATCTCGACTATCAGGATCAAACCTTCATTCGCAGGGAGATCATACCCGGTGGTAAAAGTCGCGCGTTTGTGAATGACACTCCGGTGACCTTGGAAATCATGCGTAAAATTGGCAACAAGCTGATGGATGTGCATTCGCAGCACGAAACCCTTGACTTGGGAAATAATTTGTTTCAGTTAGAATTAATAGACGCCTTTGCTGGTAATCAGAAGATAAAGGATTCATATAGTCTGCTTTGGAAAACATTTACACAAGCCAAATCTGCCTATGAAAGTTTGGTGAAAGAATCGGATGAGTTGCGTCAGGAATCGGACTACGTAAAATTTCAGTTGGATGAATTGGTGAAAGCCCGATTGGAAGAAGGTGAACAAGAACGACTGGAGGCCGAACTGAAAGTAATGGAGCATGCCGAAGAAATCAAAACTCAGTTAATCGCAGTTGTTCAGCAATTAAGTCAATCGGAATTGGCCGTTAACTCGGTACTGACAACTGTGCGCAATCAACTCAACAATATTGCTTCATATTCAGCAGATTATCAAAAGTTATTGGAGCGCATTGAAAGCGTGCGCATTGAATTAGATGATATTGCCGATGAAGCCGAACGCGAAGAATCGGGGATCGAGTTTGATGCCGAACGCATTGAAGAAGTGAAAGATCGATTGAGTACCCTTTATCAACTGATGCAAAAGCATCGGGTAAAGGAGCTGAAAGAATTGTTGGCATTACAAGAATCGTTGCAGGTAAAGTTTGATAAGACCAGTAATCTGGATGAAGCATTGCATGCAGCGAAAGCCACTTTTGAAAAAGCACAAACTGAATTAAAATCGAAGGCCGAAGAGCTAAGCAAAACACGGCAGAAAGTATTTAACCCGCTGTGTAAGCAGATTGTGGAGTTGCTGAAAGATTTGGGTATTCCCAACGCAGTTTTGAAGATGGAACATCAGAGTGTTTCTCCAACAGCCAATGGAGCTGATGTCATTGAATTGTTGTTTACTGCGAACAAAGGAGTGGAACCCAGACCACTGGCACAAGTAGCATCCGGAGGTGAATTTTCGCGATTGATGTTTAGCATTAAATATGTGATGGCAGAAAAGACCGCACTGCCTACGTTGATTCTGGATGAAATCGACAGTGGTATCTCCGGTGAGATAGCCATTCAATTGGGTAAAATGATGAAAGAAATGGCGCAGCGCCATCAGTTGGTGACAATCACGCACCTGCCGCAAATTGCTGCGAAGGGAGATACACATTACTTCGTTTATAAAGATGATAGTTCGAAGAAGACAGTCAGCATGATTCGCTCGTTGACAAAACCAGAGCGCGTAGATGAGATTGCAAAAATGATTGCCGGCTCAAATCCATCCGCACTGGCCTTAGAGAATGCACGGGAATTAATGGCAAGCTAACCTAGCCTCTACAATTACCGCTGTTCAAATCCACTTGAATTTATTGCGAATAATTTACTATTTTGTTATCGGAAGATGTGACAGAAAGAGATTTAGCTCATCTTCGGAATCAATTATTAACTCATATTTCTGAACTATGAACATTTTTGTAGCCCGTTTAAATTTTAAAACAAGACGCGAAGACTTAGAAGCGGCTTTCGCGAAATTTGGCCAGGTAACATCTGCTAAAATCGTTAAAGATCGAGACACCGGTCGATCCAAAGGTTTTGGGTTTGTAGAGATGTCGAGTGATGAGGAAGCAAACAGAGCCATTGCGGCACTGAATGAAACGGAGCTAGATGGCCGCACCATTGTGGTGAAACCTGCTAACCCCAAAGCACCCGGTGAAGGCGGTGCCACGCAATCGTGATTTTAAAATAGAAACTGTGAAGAGCGGAGGAAAAACCCTTCGCTCTTTTTTTTACCTACTACGAATGGAACAAGAAAATTATACAGCTAAGAAGATTGGGTTTCTATTAGGGCCAGCACTTTTCTTTATTCTACTTTTTTTGATTGACGAAAATTTTATTTCACCCAATGCCAACAAAGTAATTGCGTTGGCGGTATGGATTATCGTCTGGTGGATAACCGAAGCGGTGCCGATTGCAGTCACCGCATTTTTGCCATTGGTTTTGTTCCCATTTATGGGTGTGATGAAAATGAGCGAAGCGGCTGCACCTTATGCCAACCCCATTGTTTTTTTGTTCATGGGTGGCTTTTTAATTGCGTTAGCATTAGAGAAACATCGGCTGCACGAACGCATTGCCCTCAACTTGGTTAAAATTACAGGCACTTCCGGCAACGGAATTATCTTAGGCTTTATGCTGGCCTCAGCATTCATCAGCATGTGGATCAGTAACACTGCTACTGCCATGATGATGTTGCCCATTGCGCTCTCTGTCATCAATTTATTGAAGAGCAATCCGCAACAGCGAAATGACGAGCTACCAAAGGGCGAACGTAATTTTGCCATTGGGCTTTTGTTGACGGTTGGATACACTTCCAGCATCGGAGGCATTGCTACCATTATTGGCACACCACCCAATGTGGTATTGGCAGGTTTGCTCGATCAATTTTATCATCAGAAACTGGATTTTGGAAAATGGATGTTGGTGGGCTTACCGCTAATGGTTTTGTTGCTCATCGCAACGTATATCATCATCACTAAAATTTTATTTGTGAATGGTATTGGTAAGGTAGCCGGATCGGATGACTTGATTAAAACAAAACTTAAAGAATTGGGGGCACTGCGAAGAGAAGAGAAATTTGTGATGGCCATTTTTTTGCTCACTTGTTTGTTGTGGACTTTTCAGCAACCGATCAATATTTTACTCGGTAAGGAAATGTTGAATGACACCAATGTAGCCATGACAGGCGGTTTACTTATGTTTATTGTCCCGGTAAATTGGGAGAAGATTGAGTTTTTACTAGAGTGGCGCGATACCGAAAAAATGGCGTGGGGTATTTTATTTTTGTTCGGAGGAGGGTTGTGTTTGGCACAAGGTCTTTCCAATGCAGGTATCATTCAATTGGTAGGAGCGAAGATTGCCGAACAAAGTTCGTCCACGCAGTGGTTGATTTTCGGATTGATTACGGCTTCGGTTTTTATTACTGAGTTGATGAGCAATGTGGCATTGGTTCAGATTTTTATTCCGGTCGTGTTTGGCATTGCCACGAGTTTAGGAATTAACCCAATTTTACTCGCTATGCCAGTGACGATTGGTGCCAGTATGGCGTTTATGTTTCCGGTGGCAACTCCACCCAACGCCATTGTTTTTTCCAGCGGGCATATGAAAGTGAAGGACATGATGAAGGCGGGAATATTACTGAACATTGTTTCGATAGCTTTGATTTATCTCGCTTCGATTACACTCATTGAGTGGGTGTATGGAAATCCGTAAACAAAAAAAGCACCCGACTAACTTCAAATGGTCTGGTGCTTTTTGATTTCGATGACTCAAATTTCGATCTGAATCTCTTATAGATCTTTGGTAGTTCTTCGTTGCTTCTTTTCTTCAATCAGATAAGCCAAGCCGAGCCCAAGTCCTCCAAAAATAAAAAGCATAGCGAAGTAACCTACTTCCTCCATATCAAAAGTCCGATCCAGCCAATAGCCGAAAAGCAAACCAATACCTGAACCAATCAGCAGCAATGCAAATCGTAGAGAAGAGTCAGATTGGCTTCGATCTTTTTTAAATAAGTCGGGACTCAATCCTTTGTCAATAATGGCCATCCGCTCCATATTATTGAATTTGCGGATATAAACAATGACCACACACGAGGCCAAACCAAGAATAATTGGTAACATAGCTCCTACTTCTGCAGCGCCCATATTAGTTGTTTTTAAATTATGCCCCTTTGACGCAAGCTTCAGAACGCGGGTTACAGGCTAATTCGAAAAATAATTCAGGGTACAAACATTTTGTTCTGAGCCAAACAGCCGGCTAATTGCTTGTAAATTCGTTTGATCGAATCGGGTGAGGTATCTCCATGCATCGATTTAATGATCCGGTCGGAGAGTGTGCCTTCGGTGAGGATGACATTCAATTCCGGCTTCCATTTTTCGAGCGCACTGTTGTTTACAGAGAGCTTTTCAATGATTTTTTTCCAGAGTTCACCGGCATTGCAATTGGCATTGTGTCCAAATGCCTGAACATATTCCCAATGATCGATGGATGCTTTTTGGCCGATGCGGGATGTCTTATCAAAAATTTGAACAAGGCTATCCGTCTTAAATTTCATCTGAGCATCTAAGGAAACAAACTTCTCGTTTACTAGCGATTTGAGGGTTTCGATCACCAACGTAATAATCGCCATGTCGGCCGAAGGGCATTCTTGAATGTCCATCACCCGAATTTCGATGGACCCGCGATCGAAACGAGGGATGGCACCACGAGAATTGACCCAAATAGGATTAAGAATATTTTCTTTGTCGTACGGTGCGATATCCGCTTTTATCTTTTCATAGATCGTATTGAGATAATTGCGTTTAGAAAAAATCGCTTCCGGCACCACCTTGCCGGTGATGGAAGGAATTTTGGATTGATTGGATTTATAAAAATCCAGGCGTGTATCGATGGTACCGGTCAGCTTGCCATCTAAAATCGGTGAGCTGGCACATAAGGCAGGCAGCAATGGCAAGATGAGGCGAACAGCCGCGTGAAGTTTGGCAAATTCTTCATCATCATAAAACGGCAAATTCAAATGCGTGCTTTGCAAATTTGACCAGCCATGCCCCTTGGTATTGAAGATGGTATCATATAATGCGTATACCTCGTTGCTATCGTGTGGCCACAGTTTTGTATCTGTAAGCGGATTCATAAACGGATGAGCAGCCGTAGGTAGTAACATCGCATTCCACTTTTCCAGAATGCCATTGATTCTGCGGACATCATCGGCAAAACCATTTTCCAATGCATTGAAATTGATTTCCGGCTTGGTCGACTTTAACTCAATCACATGCAGCACTAACTCATTCGACCAGGTAACAATTCCGTTTTCAAAGTCGCTGCCATACATTCCCAATTCTTGTTTTAGCACCTCATCGGTGATGGGTTTTACGGCTAGCGTATCTTTATCGACCAGCATATATTCCAGCTCGATGCCGTATGCTTGAAAAAGATGAATGCGGGAGGGTTGATTCATTTTTGTGCTTTGAGTTTGGTCAAAAATACGTCCATTATCGTGTCATACAATTTGTCTTTCACAATTTTGTCTTCAATGCCGGAGTCGATGTTAGGATTATCATTGATTTCGATCACATAAAACTTCTCTCCAATTTCTTTCATATCCACGCCATACAATCCTTTTCCAATCAATGCAGTTGCTTTCAGGGCTGTCTTGAGTAATTCGGGGGGAGCGTTGTCAATGGCAATGGTTTCCACTTCACCTCCACGCGAACTGACTTTTCGTGCATTCCAGTTGATGATTTGCCAATGCTTGGTAGCCATAAAATATTTACACACAAATAGAATCTGCCCATCGATAATACCCACACGCCAGTCAAAAGGAGTAGGTAGAAATTCTTGAGCGATTAGTAAATCTGATTTTTCAAACATGCTTTCGCGAATCCGCTTGAACTCTTCCAGAGATTCGATTTTAAACACCCCTTTTGAAAAGGCACCATCCGGTTGTTTGAGAATGAAAGGAAAGGTCATCTGGTCCGGCAACTGATCGCAATTGTCTTCTGTGATTACAAATGATTTCGGAGTTAGTATTTTATTCGTGCTTAACAATTCATGTAGGTAAACCTTGTTCGTGCATTTTAAGATGGATTGTGGATCATCGATGACAATCAACCCTAGGGATGCTGCCTTCTTCGCGAATCGGAAAGTGTGGTGATTCACATTGGTTGTTTCGCGAATAAAAAGTGCATCGTATTGAATAAGTTGATCGAAATCATTTTTAGTAATGAACTCTGTGTTGAACCCGGCTTCCAGTGCTGATTTGTAAAAACGTTTTAAAGCGCGATCATCGGAAGGTGGATTTTTATCTTCTGGATTGACCAGAATGGCGAGATCGTATTTTTTACGATCAGGTTTATAATCGCGTTTACGATGCAAATATTTTTCCAGCGCATTTACTAATAAGGGTTTATCAGAAACGGGCACCTCATTGATGCTGATGGGTTTGATGCTGTGCAATACCCACTTGTGTTTTTTTGAAAACGAAGCGCGAATGGATGGAGCTTGTACCAACTGAAATAATTGACGCCCCAGTTTGTTCAAATTTTCGGAAAGTGTATTTCCAAAATAGATGTTAAAGTCAATGCGATCGTACGGCTCATTTTTAAACGTGCTTTGAATCAATTCATCAAAGTCGAGCGAATCATCGCGTAAGATAGAGGGGAAGCGTAAATCCTGAATGGTAGAAACTCCGGGTAATACTTTATGACTGCGGGCTTCCGCCAATAGAGAAACATAATACCCTTCACTTTGGTAATGATAGGATTTACACAGGTTAATCACTTTTAGGTTTTTCACCGACTGGTATACCTCCATCGATATATACATGTCTGGCGTAATCACCTCCACATCCTCGAGATTGAATTTCCAGGTTTCAGGTTTCTCAACTACAATTAATTTGGGCATTGAGGGAAAAGTGAGTTAGTGATTGTGTTTAGTTACGTGTTAGCTTCTTTTTAGGTTCAATGATTAACAAGTTGGCATCATAGGTTACTATCCCCAACATAATGCTGTTGATCAGCCGGTCGAAGGTGACGCTGTAATACTGACTTTTCAACGGATTCGGATTCATTGGGTCAGCCAAATACACTTTGTTGGTCGTTTCATCGTAGCCGTTGATGATTACAAAATGCCCGACCGGCTCTCCTTTAATGCTGTCAAATTTGTTGTTGGATGGGATTTCGCGTTGGGTGCCGTACAAGTAGGTGGCGCTCAATCCCGTGAGTAAGGGGATGTCTTTTTTCAAATAGTCTTTAATCAGATGTTCATCCAATTCTTTTTGCTGCACCACCCCACCGGCTTCAATGAATTTGATATACGCTTTCGATGCTACTTGAAGTTTTTTACTTCGAAATTTATAGCGCATTTGCTTTTTCAGGTTGCCAATCATCTTCGCTTGGGAAAGTGAAAACCAAGTGGGATCGAATACATTTAAGTTATACGTGTAGATGCTGGCTTGGTAACCACGCTGCAAGGCATGGTTGCCCAACATCACAGCCAATGTGCCCCCCGTCTTTAAGCTTTTTACCTCACTCACCACCTCCCGTAATGAAATTTCATCCTGATAGTACTGATAAATGGAATGCAGGCAGGTAGGCCCGCAGGTTACATCATCAGGTTGCGCTTTGATGTCGAAATTCAAAAACAATGCTTGTCGTGCAGACATACTTAAAACAATTTGGAAATGAGTAAGTCAAATACTTCCACTAAAATCAGCGCGATGATGATCCATTCCAGCAAGCTGCTTTCACGCTGGTGCGAAATTTCCCGAAACACACTCAGGTTGTCTTCAATGATTCGCAAGGTGTACTCAATTTCGCTGAAGCGCACACGCAAATCAAAATGTTTCATCAACCCCTTGTGAAGTTTATCGAGGTATTCGTCATCCCACACATGCTCGGGCGCATCGAAAATGTAAATATTATCGGCAATGTCGTTTTGAGTGGTGAGCGCCTTGCCAATAAACTTGATCATATCTTTGCGGTTGATGCTCAGTTTGCCGGTCTTTTCCAGATCACGGGCAAAACCTTTGATTTCCGTCAGCAAGTTTTCAGTTACATTATGGTAGTAATCCAGTGCCACGGATTGTGCCAGATTAAACATGGCAATGCGACTCACTTTGTTATCGAGTCTATCAACAATCAGTTCATTGAAATCAAATTCCATTTGACCTTCCTGGCTGCTTACTTGAAGTTCATCGCGCATCCAGTTGTTATTTGGATCTTTGAGGTAAGGTAGGATCGCTTTGATAGCAATTTTTATTTCTTCTTCCGAATGGCCGGCAAAAACGATTACCCCATAGTTGAAGTAATATTGGTACCTACCATTTCCGAAACTAAAGAACAACTCGGTAGAAGATTCAGACGCTGCTTTTACTTCCAAAAATGTTTTTATGCCTTTAATGTCAAGTTGATTGGCTACCAGTAAAGCAGAAAGCTTGATTGTCTTTTCCATACCTCAAGATACCATGAAAAGCGGTAAATACCATGCCAACCTACCGCACAAATAGATAACAGAATGATATTGTAAAAAGTTGTTATACTTCATTGCTTTAAGCGTTACTTTTGCATTCAAATTATCCTACCACATGAAGAATAGAATCGTTCTTGCTGCTCTCATTTGTTTGATCACATTGCCTGCGTTGGGTTGGGGTGTCACGGGGCATCGAGCCATTGGCTTGGTGGCCGAACAACACTTATCCAAAAAAGCTAAGAAGAAGTTGAAGGCATTGTTAGGTCAGCAATCGCTGGCTATTGTGAGCACGTGGATGGATGAAATTCGGTCCGACTCTACCTATAATCACACAGGGGATTGGCATTGGGTTACTATTGAAACCGGCAAGACCTATGACGAATCGCCCAAAAATCCGAATGGAGATGTAATCATGACATTGGAGCGATTAATTGCAGAATTAAAGTCCGGTAAACTCGACACAAAAAAACAAGTAGAACATTTGAAGATGATCGTGCACTTGGTGGGCGATATTCATCAACCTTTGCATGTCGGCTGCTGCGATGACCGCGGTGGCAACAGCGTGAAAGTAAAGTGGTTTCGCAGTGAAACAAACTTACATTCCGTGTGGGATAGCAACCTGATTGATGATACCAAACTGAGCTACACCGAAGTGGCACAAGCGTTGGGCGAACCCTCCAAAGCTGAATTAACAACCTGGCAAAATGCATCTGTACGCGATTGGGCAAACGAATCTATCAGCCATCGCAAACAAGTCTATGCGATAGGCGATGGTAATCTTAGTTACAAGTATTCGTACAAAAATATGGACTTGGTAAAGTTGCGATTGTTGCAGGCCGGTATTCGGTTGGCGGGAGTACTGAATCAAATTTACAAGTAGGTTAAAAGAAACACCATTGCAAGTTTTTCACTAAATTTGATTATGGATTATCGTGAATACATAGAAGTAAATGCAGGTACTCGATTTGGTAAGCCTTGTATTAAAGGCACACGCATTTCTGTTTTCGATGTGTTGGGTTGGCTAGCGTCCGGAATGAATTTCGATGAAATATTGGCTGACTTCCCTCAATTAAAAAGGAATGATTTGCTAGCATGCCTGGCCTATTCAGCAGATCGAGAGAGAAAAATAAGCATTGCCATTTGATTGGTTATGGTGAAGCTACTCTTTGATGAGAATATTTCGTTTCGAATTGTCAAAGGTATTCAGCATAAATTTCCTGAAAGTACCCATGTTCATCTATCTATGGTGGGTAAGCAAACTGATCACACCATATTCTCTTTTGCACGCGATAATGGTTTTACACTTGTAACTTCAGATGGTGATTTTCAACACATTCAAATGGTTTTTGGATTTCCGCCAAAAGTTATTTGGTTACGATTAGGAAATACTTCAACACTCAATATTTTAAACTGCATCTTAGGTAAATCAGATACTAATGAAGAGTTTGTTAAAAATTCAGAAGTTGGAACCTTAGAAATATATTGATAGATGACCATCGAACAAGCTCAGCAAAAAGTAGACGAATGGATCAAGCAATATGGAGTTCGCTACTTTAGCGAACTCACCAACATGGCAATCCTGACGGAAGAAGTAGGCGAGGTGGCCCGCATCATCGCCAGGCGCTATGGCGATCAATCCGAAAAGGAATCCGATAAAAACAAAGAGTTGGCCGATGAACTGGCCGATGTACTTTGGGTTTTAATTTGTCTGGCCAATCAAACCGGAGTCGACCTTACAAAGGCGCTCGAAAAAAATCTGGAAAAGAAAACAACCCGCGACAGTCAACGGCACATCAACAATCCAAAGTTATCGTAACTGAAGAACCCCATTCTTCAATCGAGGCAATACCTCATACTGATCGGGAGTAACACAGAATTTAAGATCGTCATGAATATTAAGCTTATTCAGGCGCCTCACATGCGATGACGTGTTGAGAAAACTTACCATGTCATTCTTGGCAATGTTGTACAAATGCTGTGCAGCGAGAGGTGCATCGCAGTCTGGCCCGAGATAATCTTTCAGTTTTTCTACTAAAGCGCCTGCAAACAAGGTGTCTTCCAAATTTACTTTACCCTTCCAGCCAGCACACACCACTAGGACATTGTTTTCATTGAATAGTAAATATTTGGCTACCGCATTCAGATTCAAGAAAGCACCAATAATAACTTCTTTGGCACCTTTCGATTTTTCAATAGCCTGTGTTCCATTGGTTGTGGTGAATGCAATTTTTAGCCCACGCACCTGCTCGCCCATGTATTCAAAAGGCGAATTACCCTTATCGAATCCATCTACTTTTTTTCCATCACGCTCACCCGAAGTCACATAGCCGCGCAAGCGCATTTGCCGGCATTCTTCCAGATTGGCGAATGGTGTAATACTTTCTGCACCGTGTGCAAAGGCCGTGACCATGCATGATGTAGCACGAAGAATATCAACCACCACTACGGTTTTATCTTGCACCGGATAGAGATGCATCAGTTCAGGACTCAGGCAAACATCGATTGTTTTCATTTACACAATTTGAAGATTTGTTGATTTGGAAATTCGGTAATTCGTTAATTCGATAATTTGGAAAAGTTGGAAGTAGGATTATGCATCAAAACTTTGAATGAACAGTTCATAGATCACGCACACATCTTTCGTTTTTACTTTGAGAGAAGACACTTGCTGGGTATCACTTTACAATTTCGTTGAAGATGGCTGGCCGAGTTAGGATTGTCTAGCAGCAGCGCATCGCACCAGTCCGTGCATGCTTCCAGTGTTCTTCCAAGTTTATACAGAGCAATGGCTCGGTTGTGGAGAGAATTACTATGCTCCGGATTTAGTTTTACTGATTTATTAAAATCCTGAACAGCCAATTCAAATTGATTACGTTTTAAATAGTTGGTGCCTCGGTAAAATAAATATTGAAAATTATCCGGCTCCAGCTTAATACTTTTATCATACATTAGAACCGCTGCCTTCAAGCTATCTTGCTGCTCAAGCAAATCACCCGCCTGAAAATAATATTCAGCTTCATCCGGAACTTCTTTGATCAGAATTCGATAGTGATGTATAGCTTCCTTTCGCTTTTTTAAATTCGTAAGGGTTACGGCCAGATTATATCGATACAATGTAGAACTTGGATTTTCGACAACCAACTTTTCAAGTATCACGCGCGCTTCTTCATATTTCTCTTCCGTCATTAATTCAATAGCCTTGTTGTTTTGTTCTTCAGCAACTTGCGCTATTGCCCAATTCAATGAGAATAGAAAGGAGAATGTAAATGCTACTACACGCATAACTATGCAATTAGCGGCATTTTACTCACCACCGCCTTTAGTGCTCTTCCTCGTACGTCAATAAAAATTTCAGAACCTACACCACTATTCGCAGTTGTTACATAACCAAGGCCAATGCCAATGCCGAGCATCGGAGATTGTGTGCCCGATGTCACCTTGCCAATCACATTTCCAGCGGCATCCTTGATTGCATAATCGTGACGCGGAATACCCTTGTCAATCATTTTAAAGCCCACCAACTTACGGGTGACACCTTCTTCCTTCTGCTTTTTGATCGCCACCGAGTTCGTAAACTCCTTCGTAAACTTCGTTATCCAAGCTAGCCCACCTTCAATAGGCGAAGTAGTATCATCAATATCATTGCCATACAAGCAAAAGCCCATCTCCAAGCGTAGCGTGTCACGCGCACCTAGCCCAATCGGCTTTATGTTTTCTTCTTTGCCGGCCTCAAAAATTGCATCCCACACTTTTTCGGCATCTGCTTTGTGCACGTACACTTCGTAGCCGCCCGCACCCGTGTAGCCCGTGTTACTCAAAATCACATTCTGCACTCCGGCCAATTCCCCAATCGCAAAGTGATAATACTTAATTGCACTTAAATCTGTAGAAGTTAATTTTTGCAATACCGTCACTGCCTTCGGTCCTTGCACCGCAAACAAACAGATGTCGTCAGAAATATTTTTCATCTCTACACCCTTCGTGTTAAAGCGGCTAATCCAGTTCCAATCTTTCACAATGTTCGAGGCATTCACCACCAACAAGTAATCGTTGTCCTTCACCTTGTACACAATCAAGTCGTCCACAATCCCACCCGTTTCATTCGGCAGACATGAATACTGCGCCTGTCCATCAATCAACTTGCTCGCGTCATTGCTCGTCACCCGTTGAATCAAATCCAACGCATTCGGCCCCTTCAATGTAAACTCGCCCATGTGTGACACATCAAACACACCCACTCCATTGCGCACCGTCATGTGCTCTTCAATATCCGATGAGTAGCGCACCGGCATGTTAAAGCCAGCAAACGGCACCATCTTAGCACCTAGTTTTTCGTGAACATGATTGAGCGGAACGAATTGAATATCCATGGTATATAAATTTGACGGCAAAAGTAGCAACTGTTTGTCACAATTAAGCAACCGCTGATACTGTATTTTGGGGCATGGCTAATCCCGATAGCTATCGGGAAATCGCTTGCCCGTTGCACACGCGTAGGTGGCGGTGATATATAGCCACGGGCTTCAGCCCGTGGATTAAGTTGACAGTTTAATCGTGCCACGCAAAAAATTGTTAGATAGAGGTAAGTTACTATGGCACGAAAAGCAGTGGTATTGTTAAAAGAGATTTATCGGAGTTGCACCTTTCGTCTGTTTGAACTTTGATTTTTAAACCAGTACTTTGTATCCAATTCAACACAACAGATTCGCCATTGCCAGTGAGCGATTTTGTTCCACTTAAAATCAAAGCCGGTGAAAATATATACGAAGACAGGAGATGAAGGTACCACCGCACTATTTGGTGGCAAGCGCGTTTCTAAAGCCGATTTACGAATCGATACCTATGGCACGATCGATGAGCTCAATTCATATATCGGTCTGGTGCGCGATCAGCCTGTCAATCAAAATCGAAAGGCCATCCTTATCGAAGTGCAAGACAGACTCTTTACTATCGGTTCCATTCTAGCTACCGAGCCGGGAAATACCAAAGTGAAAATTCCAGCACTTGACCCTGCTGACATTACCAGACTGGAGCAAGAAATAGACGCCATGGATGCAGAATTACCGCCTATGAAATTTTTTGTTTTGCCGGGAGGACATGTATCGGTATCCTTAGGCCATGTGGCACGCACTGTTTGTCGCAGAGCCGAGCGCTTAACCATTTCACTCGATCAACACGAAAAAGTCGACTCGCTGGTGATCCAATACCTTAATCGCCTATCCGACTATCTTTTTGTTTTGTGCCGAAGCATGGCCCACGAACTGCAGATTGAAGAAACACCCTGGAAACCCAGAATGTAATGAATCGACTTTTTGTTCTTCTGTTTATTTTCACAATGCTTGCAAGCATTACAACTTGCGCGCAAAAGCAGCTGATTTTCTTAAAAGGCGATCATGTGCAATTACGGTTCACCGAAGGAGATCGTTTTTTATTCAAACTGTCAAATGGGAAGAAAGTAGAAGGGTATATCGCTGAATTGAATGACTTTTCCCTGGTGACTTCCGCGCTAGATACCATCTCATTTCTTCAAATCAGAAAAGTAAGTCTGCGCGGACAGCGGCATTCGTCTTTCCTCAAGAAATTAGGCGGGCTGATGTTGGCAGGTGGGCTAGGTTATATAGCGATTGATCAGGCCAACGTTTTGTTCGGGTCCAACAAAAGCGGGTTTGATCAAAGCAACCAAATTGCATTGGGTGTTGCCGGAGCTGGCGCGTTAGCGCTGTTGATCAAACCAAAGTATCGAAGAGTAAGTCGCGGCACCACCATTCGCACAATTGACTATAAGTCGCATTATTACGTACCTGTCAATTAATTCGAAGAACACGAACATCTTCAAACCTACTTTCATAAACCTCTCCGGTTTCTTACCTTTGCGGCTTAATAATTTCTGAAATGACCTCCGAACAATTAAAGGACCTCAAAATCCGTGTTGCCGCCCTCAGGCGGTATCTTTGACTACGACCGTAAAATTGTAGAAATACAAGACGAAGAACGTATTACCCACCAAGCAGATTTTTGGAACAAACCCAAAGAAGCTGAACTTCTGCTTAAAAATATTCGATCTAAAAAAATCTGGACCGATGCGTATGCACAAGTCAGCAAACTGGTTGATGACCTGGAAGTGCTGAACGAATTCCACGAAGCCGGAGATGTATCCGAAGAAGAACTCGATGCGGAATATCCCAAAGTGGCCAAAGCCGTGGAGGACCTGGAGTTCAAAAAAATGCTGAGCAAAGAAGAAGATCAGCTCAGTGCAGTGCTCGAGATCAATCCCGGTGCCGGTGGTACGGAGAGCAACGACTGGGCCGACATGATCAACCGCATGTATATTATGTGGGGCGAAAAGAATGGCTACAAAGTTTCTCAGATCGACTATCAGGCAGGCGAGGTTGCCGGAATAAAATCTGCTACATTAGAAATCGAAGGCCCGTTTGCCTACGGTAAATTGAAATCAGAAATTGGGGTGCACCGTTTGGTACGCATTTCTCCATTCGACTCTAATCAACGCAGACATACTTCCTTCGCTTCGGTTTTTGTTTATCCGAAGGTAGATAACACCATTGAGATTGAAGTAAACCCCGCTGACATTGAAATTCAAACATCGCGCTCCGGTGGTGCCGGTGGACAGAACGTAAACAAAGTGGAAACCAAAGTGCAATTGACGCACAAGCCTTCCGGAATTGTGATTGTTTGTCAGGTAGAACGCAGCCAACATGCCAACCGAGAGCGTGCCATGCAAATGCTGAAGTCAAAATTGTATCAGCGAGAGATGGAGAAACGCAACGCTGCCCGCGATAAAGTAGAAGCCGGAAAAATGAAAATTGATTTCGGCTCGCAGATACGCAACTATGTGTTGCATCCTTATAAGTTGGTAAAAGATGCCCGCACCGCAGTTGAAAGCCACGATGCCCAATCGGTATTAGATGGCGACTTAGATGCCTTCATCAAAGCGTATTTACTGGAAGATCAAGAGGCGTCCACGAAGAATGACTAAAGAAAAATCATCTCACGCTTACTCCTCGCGCTTTTGGTTGCTCTGTCTGAGTACTATTCTTTTCTTCGCGAGCTTCAATATGCTCATTCCTGAGTTGCCCGACTTTTTATCAAAGATGGGTGGAGGTGAATATAAAGGATTGATCATTTCATTATTCACACTCACCGCCATGGCTTCGCGTCCATTCAGTGGAAAGCTTACGGATATGCTCGGTCGCAAGCCAGTAATGATGATTGGTGGAATCGTCTGTTTGATTTGCAGTTTGCTCTATCCCATTCTAGCTACCGTATCCGGATTTTTACTACTTCGGTTATTGCATGGATTCTCTACCGGATTTTCACCTACCGGAGTTGCAGCCTACATCACCGATACGATCCCTGCCAACAGACGCGGTGAGGCGATGGGATGGGTGGGCACTGCCGGAGCTCTTGGAATGGCTGGCGGCCCGGGAATTAGCGATTTTGTAGTTTCAAGTTTTGGTTTCAATGCCTTGTTTTATCTGTCTGCAATTTTTGCTTTTCTCTCCGTGCTCATTATGATGCAAGTGAATGAAACACTGCAGGAAAAGAAAGCGCTCACGTGGCGGTTTTTAAAAATCAAACCAGTGGATGTGTATGAGCCACTCGTACTGGCGCCTTCATTTGTTATGTTGTTGACTGCCTTCTCGTATGGCGCGGTGTTCACACTGATGCCCGACTTTGGAAAGCATGTCAACATTATGAGCAAAGGAATATTGTTCACTTTCATCACCATCGCTTCGCTGTTGATTCGATTGATAGCCGGAAAAGCATCCGATCGCTATGGGCGTGTCGCTGTGTTACAATTATCTGTGCCGTTAATGATCATTGCCATGATCACCATTGGCACATCAACAACACCCGAGCAATTGATGATTGGAGCAGTGCTCTATGGATTTGCGCAAGGATCTACTTCGCCCACACTACTTGCCTGGACTACTGATTTGTGTGACGACCAACATCGCGGGCGCGGCATTGCCTTCTTTTACATTTTCATGGAAATGGGCATCGGGCTTGGTGCATTTGTATCAGCGTGGATCTATGGAAATGATTCATCTCAATTTTTTATTACATTCGTTGTGTGTGCTACGCTTTGTGCGGTTGCTTTCTTTTATTTAATGACCAAACATCGTACGCGTTATGGCAACTAAAAAAACAGGCTGGCTCATTTTATTTTTTGCAGCATCGGCCACTGAGATGATGGCAAACTTGATGGCGTGGGATGCGGTGCATCTTTTCGCAAAACCACTCATCATGCTTAGTCTGATAGCACATTACTTCGTTCATTCACCGGTGCGATCGATGTTGTTTATAGGGGCACTCTTCTTTTGCTGGGCTGGTGATGTGTTGCTGATTTTTCAAGGTAAAAATGGTTTGTTTTTTATTGGTGGACTGGTAGCCTTTTTAATCGGCCATGTGATTTACATCCTTTGTTACCGCCAGTTGATGATAGCCGATACATCCAAAGAATTACTAGGCACCCAAAAGATTCGATTTTCGCTGCCGATTATTTTGGCGGGTTCTGGATTGGTCGTAGTCCTGTATCCTGCATTGGGTGATTTGCGTGTGCCCGTGATGGTGTACGCCTTGGTGCTTACGCTGATGGTATTGAATGCTCTGTTTCGATTTGGTAGAACAAATGCATCCAGTTTTGCGCTGGTATTTTCAGGTGCCATCTGTTTTATGATTTCCGATTCGGCATTGGCGATCAATAAATTTTTGCAGCCCTTTAACGGAGCGGGTGTGTTGATTATGTTTACGTATTGCCTGGCGCAATATCTGATTGTTACCGGAGCATTGGCCCACGAACGAGAACTTTAAGAATTTATCTTTTATAATTCATCATGCGAAAATCACTGCAACTTCTTTTGTTGGTCGTTTGCTTCATAGCTTGTGATCAAAAAACATCGACTACTTCATTGGTTTCTGTTTGGCGAACTACCGGAGATCGTGCCAAGTTATTACAACCCTCCGCTGAACCTTTTGCTTCAGATGCTTCCAACAAAATCATCATTTCCATTGACACCACTCAGCGTTTTCAAACGATGGATGGATTTGGATATGCCCTTACGGGAGGAAGCGCTTTCCTGATTCAGCAAAAGATGAAGGAAGAAGTTCGTCAGAATTTGTTGAGCGAATTATTTGATCCGATTAATGGAATCGGCATTAGCTATTTGCGGATCAGTGTGGGAGCTTCTGATCTGGATGATCATGTTTTTTCGTATGACGACTTAGCTCCTCATGAGGAAGATCCGGAATTGAAAAAATTTGATATTGCTCCTGATCGGGAAAATCTGATTCCGGTGTTGAAAGCGATTTTGAAAATCAATCCTTCAGTAAAAATCATGGCTAGTCCATGGTCTGCACCCGTGTGGATGAAAGACAACCAACGAGCTAAGGGTGGAAGCTTGCTGAAGAAATATTATCCTGCTTACGCGAATTACTTCGTGAAGTATCTGCAAGCGATGAAAACCGAGGGAATCGACATACACACTTTAACGATTCAAAATGAGCCGGAGAATCCGAACAACACACCAAGCATGTTGATGACAGCCGAAGAGCAATCGTTGTTTATCAAAGAAAACCTGGGACCCGCCTTGCGTGCTGCGAATTTAACAACAGGTATTGTGTTGTTTGATCACAATGCCGATCATCCACAATATCCGATTTCAATTTTGAATGATTCAGTGACACGAAAATTTGTGGATGGAAGCGCGTTTCATTTATATCTGGGAGAAGTGAGTGCGTTGGGTGAAGTGCGAAAAGCACATCCCGATAAAAATCTTTATTTCACTGAGCAGTGGACGTCTGGCAAAGGAGACTTTGGCGGAGACTTGCAATGGCATACGAAGAACATTATGGTTGGTGCAACGCGCGAAGGAAGTAAAGTAATTTTGGAATGGAACTTAGCAGCTGACAAAAATTTTAATCCGCATACGGATGATGGTGGTTGTACTTTATGCCAGGGTGCGATCACCGTAGACACCACAATTACCCGGAATGTTTCTTACTACATTATTGCCCATGCCTCGAAGTTTGTGCCAACAGGTTCAGTGCGGGTGGAGTCATCGAAAAGCGATCCATTGTATCATGTCGCCTTTGTAACACCGGAGGGCAAAAAAGTGATTGTGGTCGTGAATGACCATACCACAAAGCAAGAGTTTACCTTGCAATGGGGGACCAGGTATTTGAATACTACGCTGGCTGCGGGCGAGGTGGCTACGTATGTGTGGTGAACTTAGAATAGTAGATAGTCATTTATTATCGCTATCTTTGCGCATCACTCCTCAAAGTTCACGTATAAAACCGTTCATCGGTTCGATCATTCCAAGAGGCGTCAAGAATAACTTCAGTCTCTTTATTACAAAAATCAATTATGTCATTTGAAAAATTAAGTCTCATTGAGCCTATCCTGCGGGCTTTAAAAACGGAAGGCTATACCAAGCCCACACCCATTCAAGAGCAGGCCATCCCTATTTTACTGGAACGAAAAGATTTACTCGGCTGCGCACAAACCGGCACCGGAAAAACCGCAGCCTTCGCCATACCGATTTTGCAATTACTCCATCAGGATGAGTTATTTAAAAAAGCACCGGAAGGAATCAAAGCATTGATCCTGACACCCACGCGTGAGTTAGCGATACAGATCGATGAAAGTTTTGCAGCGTACGGAAGACATTTGCGCTTGCGTCATACCGTTGTGTTTGGTGGCGTTTCTCAAAAAGCACAAACTGATGCTTTGCGTGCCGGTGTAGATATTTTAATTGCTACGCCCGGTCGCTTGTTGGATTTAATGAATCAGCGTTACATCAAGCTTGATCAAATCAA
>JAJTHV010000323.1 GCA_021300095.1 Flammeovirgaceae bacterium
CCCAATTGGAAATTATATTCCTAATCTATCGCCCTACATAGCCCGTTTAACTATTAAGGAGTGCTTGCTGCAGACCACCCGTATTCGCTACAACGAAAGTTATTGGCCATGGGGTGATGAACCGCGCTGGTATTACACCACCGATGCACGCGCCTTAACCAAACAAGTAACAATTGATGAGAAGCGGCCTTCTGCGTATGAAAATGTAGAATACAATGTGCTGCTTTTGGGCATGGTATTAGAAAATGCTACGGGCACCAGCATTAGTCAATACGTAGAAGAAAAAATTTGGAAGCGTGCCGACATGGAACAAGACGCCAGTTTTTCTGTGGACAGTGAAAAAAACCGATTTGAGAAAGTAGGCGATGGATTTAATTGCCGTGCTATGGACATGCTGAGCTTAGGAAAACTACTGCTCGACAGCGGCATGTATAAAGGCAGAAGCGTGATACCAAAACATTGGATTAAAGTGTCAACTTCGTTTGAAAATAGCATCCCATCTAATTGGAGTAATACAAACTACAACTATTTGTGGTGGGTGTTGAGCAATGGCGACTACTATGCCAATGGCCACTTTGGTCAGTATATTTACATAAGCCCCCGTAATAAAACGGTGATTGTTCGCCTGGGCGAGGAAAGCGCAGGTATTTGCTGGTGGTGTGTTTGGCCGCAACTAGCAGGCAACATGAAAAAAAACGGAAAGCTTTAATACCACAATGCCATGCAACTGAAAATCCAAAAACGAACAGTGTCATGTTCATTATTAGTCATTTAAGAAATGTGTTGATGGAAATTGTGCGTAGTTACAACCAAAAACCAAGCGAGTAGTCTGGCAAAGTATTTGTCAACCTAGCATATATTAAAACGAATTCTTTTGTATCATAAAACCTTTTGAAAATGAAATGCCGCTTCTCCATTATTCTTGCACTATTGTTTACTACTATTTCAACAGGTTACTCGCAACCAGCCGCAACTAAAAAAGGGCAGGAACAAAAAACAGGTGAGCCGGTAATAGCTATCAGAAATGTGAACGTCATTACAATGACTTCGCCCGGTAATGTTTTAATGAATGCTACCGTGGTCATTATCGGCAATCGTATAGAATCAATAAATGGTGTTGTTCCAGACAATGCCAAGATCATGGAAGGCAAAGGCAACTGGCTGATGCCCGGTCTTATTGATATGCATGTGCATTTACCTGCCGATGTTTATTTTGGCCCCAAACTACCAGCGCAGGTGCCCGACTTTTCTTTCGACACCCAAGATACCATGACGCCTCTTATAGCGAATGGTGTTACCACCGTGGTGGATTTGAATGCTACCATGGAAACCTTCGGTCAAAAGAAGGAGATTGAAAAGGGACATGTTATTGGCCCCCGCATTGTACTGGCTGCGTTAATAAATGGTGGTTCCGGACAAGGTAGATTAGCAAATACACCAGAAGAGGGGAGAATGTTGGTGAGAAATGCGAAAGCAGAAGGCTATGATTTAATTAAAGTCTACTCAAAGCTAAACGTTGAAACCTATACTGCCATAGTCGATGAAGCAAACAAATTGGGATTGAAAACGGTTGGACACATCCCCAATGCTTTTCAGGGAAAGTTAGAGCAGGCGTTTGTACCCCATTTTGGAATGGTAGCCCATGCAGAAGAATTTTCCAAACATTCTGATAGCTTAACAAATGAAGACGCGACCCGATTTGCAAAGCTGTCCAAAGCGAATGAAACTTAGTTATCGCCCACATTAACAACTATGGTATGGATTGCCAAACAAACCCGTTCGTTGGAGAGCATCAAGAATTCAAATACACTTCCATACGTGCATCCGCTTTTACAGAGCAAATGGCTTACCGCCAACAACTACAACAAGAACGCAACTCCTGAATCCGCAGCTAATTTTGACAAAATGGTGCAATTTCATTTTCAGTTAGTGAAAGCATTCAAAGAAGCCGGTGTACCTATTGTTGCTGGAACAGACGCTGGAGTTTCAGGAGTGGTAGCAGGGTTTGCGTTGCACGATGAACTAGAACTTTTGGTGCAGGCAGGATTAACACCCGAAGAGGCGTTACATGCAGCAACTCTTCTTGCCGCACAATGGCTTGGAATGGACAAACTAGTTGGATCTGTAGAGCCGGGGAAATTGGCTGACTTTATTTTGCTTGACGAAAACCCGCTGACCGACATAAAAAATACCCGGAAAATACTTACTGTATTTGTAAATGGCGTGCCGATAGAGAAGACTAAAATAAATGCGATGCTTGCCGACCTGGCAAAGCGCAACGTGGCATCGCGAGATAAGTTTGACTGGAAGAAAACAATTAGTAAGAGATCAAAATAAGGAGCATTTACGAGTCGCACGATCCAAACTGGATCGTGCCTACTTTATTTATAAGCATAATTCTACAGGCTCAGGCATGTGGCCACCTTGCGTTTGTCGACTTAACAAATAGAAGAATTGAAAGTTATTCTCCCGGAGAGGATGGCTTTATTGGAACAGACTATTACATCTCACCCAACGCTGAGATTTTAGGAGTAGCTGGTTGCTATTGGGCATGCCCATACACGATAAAGTTTTTCAAGTTTGACAAGCCTATGCAATTACCATTAATCGAATTTTATGAGGTTGAGTTAAAAGATAACCTAAACGACAAAATCTCTTGGGTCGATAACGAAACAGTTTTGTTTGCCAATGAAATCACTGGACAAGAAAGAGTGGAACAAATTAGTATGGCACACAACAAAAGTGCTTAATCAATCGTGGGGTTCAGTAACTGACACGCCTGAACAGTAATTACTTTTTTTGCAGAGTCTCCGCCTGGCACGGAGTAAAATCCTACAAAGCTCACATCTCCTAACACCACCCAATAATTCTGCCAATCCTGATTCAGACAATAAGACTTTTTTTGCAGGAGTGGGAGAGAAGAACGAAATTTGAATAAAGAACTAGTTGATTTAAGCGAGATAAGCACAAGGTTTTGTATGCGTAAGTTTCAGGCACTATTAGTAAATAAATTAGATGAGGCATACTTTGTATAATGGACTATTGTTGGTTCTCGTTCCAATTTTTCTTTCTGGAATTTTATATGGACAAGACTCTCACAGGTTTATTTTGGGAATTAAATCTGGCGTAAATATTTCTCAATTGAATGGAAATGCAACATTTCGTTTATTTTCAAATGGTGTCCCTAATAGTCAATATCTTAATCAGAAAATTACTACAAACATCAATTTTGGAGGGACAATTGAATTTGGGTTGACAAGGAAAATGTCATTGGTAGGGGAATTATTACTCTCTTTGGAAGGTGGGCAATCAGAATCTGAAAAGATGTATTTTAGTTTAACAGGAGGCTATGAGAATATGACTTACTCATTCCAGTTTACAAAACTGAACTTTCCATTGCTGTGGAAATACAAATTTGGTAGGAAGTTAAGTATGGAAATTGGTCCTCAGCTAGGCGTTTTCTTGAGCGCAAAAGGTAAATTTGAATATTTTAATTCCAATCTTGTCAATACAACACACTATTCGTTCAACATGTTGGAAGGAGGTGATATATCTACAGTTAATAGGTACAAAAACAAAAATGGTGTTGATAAAATTGACGCAAGTTTTCTTTTAGCATTAACTTATGATTTTCATACTAACATTTATACACAATTTCGTTATTCATACGGCCTTTCATCTATCGACATGAATTTAGATTTTGATCAATTGTATATTAACTCAGACTTTAAATTAACAATCTTTCAAATAGCGATCGGGTATAGATTTTGAGAAACAAATGGATGACGCGAACAGCCAAGAATAAAGCTCAAACGAAGCACAGCCTCACACGGAACCTACTACAAAGAATTATGCTTGTTTGGCAAGGGTTTGCCTGTAAGCCTCTGTTGAATGGAAGCTTCGGAAGTTTCCCTCGTTGGAATTTTAATTGAGTGGAGCGTGGATTTGTTATGGGATAATTTGCTCACTTGGCAAAGCGGTACGTATTTTTTAAAGAGAAAAACATTAACGTGAAAGCAGACCCCAAGCTATACTAGTCTACGACTAAAGATCCCGATTCATTCTCCATAACATTTTACCCAATACATCCCTTCTTGCTCCAGCCATAATCCTGCCAATCCTACAATCCCACAAATCCTGATTCCGGCAAAGAGTTAGTCTGCACGTTTCGCAACACAGAATCCCCAAGCCCCAAGTCCTAATCCCCAATGATCAATGACTATTGACCAATTCTGACTTCCGACTTCTGACTTCTGACTTCTTTTTAACAAAGCGTTTCGCAACCCGAGCCCCCAAGCCCTAAGTCCCAAGTCCTAATCCCTAATCCCTAATCCCCAAGTCCCAACCGCCTCGCAACTCACACCCCCAATGACTATTGACTAATGACTATTGACTGATGACCTAGAACATTTTGACGAAATAAAACGAGAGATTTCGTTATATATCGTTAGTTGAGCTTATTGCTCGCAACTAAAACCGCCTAATTTCTTTGAATTAAGCGTTTTTGAGTTTGGCACGAGATGTGTAAGCGTTTTATCACAACTAAATTTCAAATCTTATGAAAAAACAAACTGATTCCGGTTACCCTGTAAACTTCCGCAACTTCAAAAAGCTGATCGATGTGATCATCACCTTTGGGGCAGCGTACAACCCCGTTAAGTTCTCCATAAAGCTGGAAAACTTAAAGGCCTTGTTCGAGAAAATCAAACTTTCACTGAAAGCGGTAGACAAGGCAGCACGCGATATGTCTGCCGCTCAAAAAATGCGCCAGCGCGTGTTTTATGAGTTAGAAGCATTTGTAACACGCATCGTAGGGGCGGTGGGCTCGTGCGATATCATGCCGGGAAAAGTAGAGAAGTTTGAATCGCTGGTTAATAAATTCAGGGGTAATCGAGCTACCCCGGAACCCAGCGCTCCCGAGTCGCCTGATGCCCCCGAGGAACCGGCAGCCAGAACCAACTCCACCGCACAGACAAGCTTCGATCGTAAAGAAGACAACTTTGGTGAGCTCGTTACCTTTCTGGAAGGTGAACCCAACTACCAAACCAACGAACCGGATTTGACACTAGAGGCCCTTCAGGCGATGGTGAGCGAATTAGAAGCCAGAAACGATGCGGTTAGTCAAACGGAATCAGCTTACTCCAGTGCACTCATTGCTCGCGACAAACTTTTCTTTGCACTGCCGGACGGATTGGTGCCTCGCACCAAAGCTGTCAAGAGCTACGTCCAGTCTGCTTTCAAGGCGTCCAGCCCTGAGTTTAAAAAGGTATCGGGTATTCCTTTTAGAGATCAGCCGAAGAATAAAAAGTAATCCGGCCCAACCGTTCATCAGGTCTACTTCGTCCACCCACCGGGCGAGTAGACCTTTTTTATTTAGTAATAGTCACAGCTCCCCTCCTTGGCAAGGAGGGGTGCCCGTAGGGCGGGGTGGTCACAGACAAACCCCCGTAGGGCGAGGTGGTCACACACATAAGTCTTCTAATCGCCAGAAGCATTGACTTGTGCCACTAATCCTGCCCATCCTGATTCAGACAATATTCTTTTTTTGCAGGTGTGGGAGAGAAGACCGAGATTTGATAGAGCAAATAATAAACAGATGTAACAGAAATAGGCGCAAGTTTTAGGGCACAACATGCGCTTATAATAATGTTGGCAACAATGCCCGACCACCCAACAGCGATTCCTAAAAATGCCTTCTGACTGTTCAACTTTCTTAGCTCATCACGGGTGACAAGGACGCTCTTCATAGACGACATTTAAAAGGAAATTCTCCACC
>JAJTHV010000259.1 GCA_021300095.1 Flammeovirgaceae bacterium
ACGCGCGCCAATCGCCTCAATGCCGCTCCGTCAAAATCATCCCGCAAGCCAATCGCTGATCCCATAGCCACGCCCTCCAAATCAAGGACGCCATTGATTCACACTTCCACGACTTTGGGAATCCCCCACCTGAGTCACACGCAAGGCACGTCGGTATAAGCCTGTTCGAGAGGAAGCGCCTGTAGATGGTATTGCCGGAGTACCAGCTTTCGCCATAGCGAGCAGAATTTTCTCTGGCGACTCTTGATGTAGTTGCACGGCAAACAAGAGACTTGCGAGATTAACAACTTGAACTAAACAATCCTCAAATTCTTTGTATTCGTTCCGCTGAAGCCACCAAGCGCTTGACATTCTTCGCTTTGCGCCGCTACCTGACCTTTATTCAATGTCGCGAAAGCAGTCAGCAGAAGCTACCTTGGAGAATGTTGTTACGTCGAGATTGGCCCGGAAAGATTTGGCGAGTTACAGAACTGCATGAAAATCACACCTTTGGCACTTGAAGGCATTGTGCTGATAGAAATCCCGGCTTTTGAAGATTCGCGCGGCATGTTTATGGAAACATGGCGGGAAGATAGATTTTCTGACGCTGGCGTTACTATGAAATGGCACCAAGATAATCTTTCGATTTCGCGGCAAAAAGGCACGATTAGGGGGATGCACTGGCAAATCCAGCCCTTTGCACAAGCCAAACTCGTCCGTGTAGTGAACGGTCGAATTTTGGATGTAGTTGTGGATATTCGTCGCGGGTCGACGACATTTGGGAAGGCAATTGGGGTCGAGTTGTTGGGCAATGCCAACCAAGCGCTTCTGGTGCCGGTGGGTTTCGCGCATGGATTCTGTACTTTGGAGAACGATACAATCGTCATATACAAAACCAGTGCTAACTATAATCCGGCCAGTGAGAGATCGCTAAATTGGGCCTGCCCTGATCTGCAAATCTCGTGGCCCATAAATGCATCTGAGGCCATCGTTTCACAAAAAGATAGCGACGCGCCAGCTTGGGCGGATCTAGCAGGTGAGGATATGTTTTGATTTTGTCAGGGCACACAGCCTTAGTCACAGGTGGCGCGGGCTTTATCGGGTCAGCTCTCGTAGAAAAGCTTATGACAGAGACAAACTGGAAGCTTATTGTCTATGATGCACTGACCTACGCGGGTAATGCTGCTAGTTTAGCGGCCCACGTCGGAAATCCGCGATTTACCTTCATCCACGCAGATATTTGCGATGCCAAAGCGGTTGCAGATGCCTTTGCCAATCACAATCCAAATCGCGTTTTTCATTTGGCAGCGGAAAGTCACGTCGACCGTTCCATTGATGCCGCAGCCAGCTTTGTAAGCACAAACGTTGCAGGCACGCAAATTATGTTAGATGCGGCTCGATTCGCATGGGCAGGGCAGAACGACGTGCGCTTCATCCATATTTCGACAGACGAGGTCTTTGGCGACTTGGCACCAGATGAGGCACCATTCAGCGAAACATCGCCTTATCGGCCGAGTTCACCTTATGCGGCGTCTAAGGCAGCCTCAGATCATCTAGTCCGCGCAGCTATCCGCACGCATAGCTTCCCTGCAATGATCTCCAATTGCTCGAATAACTACGGTCCTAGGCAGTTTCCCGAAAAGCTCATCCCCCTTATTATCCTCAACGCAATGGCGAGGGAAAAGTTGCCTGTCTATGGAGATGGTCAGAATCGGCGTGATTGGCTTCATGTAGACGATCATGCGGAAGCGCTGCTTGCAATTTCCGAGAAAGGACAGATTGGACAGACCTATTGCGTCGGTGGTGGAGAGGAATGCTCAAATCTGGATGTTGTTTTGCGAATTTGCGAATACTTGGACGCCCTAGACGGCCCATCAAAAGCTCCTAGGAGAGACCTAATCAGTTATGTAAAAGATCGCCCCGGTCATGACCGACGCTATGCCATTGATGCGTCGAAAATTCACCGTGAGCTCGGTTGGAGTCCGCAATACCACTTCAATGATGGATTAAGAGAAACCATTGAATGGTATCACGCTAATAATGCGTGGTGGCAGTCCATTAGAGCTGGAACCTATCGTGGGGAGCGGCTTGGACTAGTTGCCCACAGATGACCAGTAAGATATTGATCTTGGGCTCCAACGGGCAGATGGGGCGCGCATCTATGAGGGCCCTAACCCGCGAGCCAGATGCGATTGACGTAGTGGCTTTGGGCCGCGAGCTCGACATTTGCGATCATGCGCTGGTGGCTTCAAAGCTCAAGGAGATTAAGCCCGATATCGTTCTCAATACTGCTGCATTTACTGCCGTAGATGTTTGCGAGATTGACCCTGTGCGGGCGTTTGCAACCAACGCAACAGCGGTAGAAAATCTGGCCAATGTCTGTAGTGAATTGGGATCAGCGCTCATTCATTTATCTACGGATTATGTTTTTGGTGATGAGGCCAGTGCGCCAATTCGGGAATCCGCCATTGTCGCACCCTTAAATGTCTACGGCAGATCAAAGGCCGATGGCGAGCGAGCCATCAAAAACGCGACAAGCGAGCACCTAATTATTCGTACATCTTGGATTTATGGTCCAGACGCCGGTAACTTCTTTGCGACAATTATGCGATTGGCAGGAGGGAAGGACAAAGTCACAATTGTAGAAGACGAAGCCTCTTGTCCAACGCTCGCGAATGACCTAGCTGACTGCTTGGTTAGGGTATGCGAGCACATCATCGCAGGCACTGCAACCTTCGGAACTTTTCATGTGGCTGGGTCACAAGGCGTGTCACGCCTAGATTTCGCGCGCGCGATTATGAAGGTCAGAGCGGAACTAGGCCTAAAGACTGCCCAAGTTGAAGCCACGACACAGGCAGCTTATGGTGCCCCCGCGCGTCGCCCAATAGACTCCCGCTTGGATTGCACAGCTTTTCTAAAGGCATATGGTACGCTGCCAAGAGGCTTGGATGCCTGCTTGCCAAGTCTGATTGGGCAGAACTCGATTCAACAATCAATGAAATCTAGGACTGATTAGGATGGCGAAAATAGCAAGAAAAGGCATCGTTCTAGCTGGAGGTACGGGTTCAAGGCTTTTTCCGTTGACACTCGCGGTCTCTAAACAACTCTTACCTGTCTACGACAAGCCGATGATCTATCATCCTATCTCCGTGCTCATGTTAGCGGGCATTCGCGACATTCTAATCATCACGACACCGCGTGATCGACCAGCTTTTGAGGCCTTACTCGGAGATGGTGAACAATTCGGCATTTCTCTGAGCTATGCAACCCAAGACGCGCCGCGTGGGCTAGCCGAGGCTTTTCTGATCGGGGAAACCTTCCTTGATGGCCAACCCTGCGCCATGGTTCTAGGTGACAATATCATTTATGGCGGTGGACTAAGAATGCTTTTGCAAGAGGCGTGTTCCAGGGAAAGCGGCGCAACTGTTTTTGCTTATCGAGTTAACAACCCATCGCAATACGGGGTAGTCAACTTCAACGATCAAGAACGCCCAATCGCCTTAGAAGAAAAGCCAATGTCGCCAAAATCCAATTGGGCGGTTACAGGGCTTTATTTCTATGACAATAATGTCGTCGACATCGCAAAAACGATCAAACCGTCCGCCCGGGGAGAGTTAGAAATAACGGACATTAACATCGCTTATCTCAACCTTGGCTTGCTCGAAGTTAAGCGCTTGGGCCGTGGCGCGGCTTGGCTCGATATGGGGACTACAGACAGCCTCATGGAAGCAGCCGACTTTGTACGAACGATTGAAAAGCGGCAAGGATTAAAGATCGGGTGTATTGAAGAGATTAGCTATAGAAACGGTTGGCTGAGCCTAGAAGCACTAGAACATCGCGGCTTTGAACTTGGCAACAGCGATTATGGAGCGTATTTACGAAAGCTCGCAACGGCGGAATATCCCAATCAGTAGTGAGGTATGAGTATAGGTAAATGGCGCGTAAGAATCTGTGGGCATAATCACATTTACAACTTAAAGTTTTAATTAGGCGCGGGTTGCCGTATCAATCGCCTCTGCAATCCTTACAGCCGCAGCACCATCAGCAGCTGAAATCACCACGGCGCGCTCGCATAGAATGGCGGCGATAAAGTCAGCAGTAGCCGCACCCATAGGATCGGGAATGCGGGTTGCAAAATCAGGGTGCAGGCCGAAGTCTGGCCCATCGCTGAAGCTCTTCGCAATGAAATCGATCGCTACTTCTCCACCAGTATAGCCAATGGTCATCCGGCGCTCACGCTCTTCAGCGGCGCGACTAGCAAAAAAGCGGGCCTCACCACCACCTTCAAACGTCAATACCGCTTCGACTGCATCAGGGTTTTCTGGTTTGCCTGCTAAGCGCTTGGCCTTAATAGCGACAGGCTCTGAGCGGAAAAGGAGTCGCGCTAGATCAATATCATGGACCATCAGGTCCAAGGTAACTGACACATCAGCACCCCGAATGCTGGGCAAACCGACCCGCGTGGCCTCTAACAACAAAGGTTGTTCTTCCACCTCTAACAAACCCATTGCCTGGAAGATGTAGCGCTCTTGATGACCGGCCTGCAGCACCACGCCGCGTTCAGCCGCGTGCTGGCACAGGATGTCGGCGTCTGCCGCTGTTGCGGCCAGGGGCTTTTCAACCAAGCAGTGCTTACCTGCGTCAATCGCCGCGCGGGCAACGCCCCCGTGCGCGATTGCTGGGGTGGCAACGACAAGCGCATCGACATCCGACAGAATTATCGACAAGTCAGAAAAGCCTTTAGTGCCCATTTCGGTGGCCAAAGCTTCTGCTCGGTCTGCATTCAAGTCAAAAATTCCGACCAAAGTGGCACGCGGATTGGCCTTAATCTTGTTGGCATGATTGCGGCCAAACACGCCGGCCCCTGCGACACCAATCCGGACCTGCTTTTCTAAAACGTCTGACACGTGGTGAGCCTTCTTATGGGTCCGACGCGCAGCCGTTCCTGTGCTGGACTTCCGCGCTTCGCTACTGTGCTTTTAGGCGGTCTGCAACCCGCAACACTTCGGCGAAAGCCAAAAACAAATGGTAAAAGGTCGATGTTGGCATAGCTTTGGCGGTGGGTTGTCCAGCCTGATCAAACGCATCGAGCCACCCCCCCAAGGGCTCAACCGCAAGATATCGATTGAGCAAAAGCTCCAATGTAGGCTTTAAAACGGGCAACGGATCAGCACCTGTCAGTTCATAGAGCGCAACAGCCGCCTTGAGGCGTTCGGTATTCGGCCAAGTGCGGGAACCAGCATCGATAAACCTGCCATCGTCCAGAATAACATTATATGTGGCTGCACTCGTGTGATCGACGCCCTTTTCTTCGCCAAAGGCAATCAGCCCTTTGACTAGATCTGTTACCTCGACACCCAATAATTTATGGGCGGAGGCCAAAATCCAAGCCCATTCAAATTGATGGCCGGGTTCTACCCAATGACCCTTTTCCTCGGTCAGGCGATCGAGATTGTCGTCGAAATACTCGCACAAGGTCCGACGTGAGGGGTCATAGAAGTGAGACTGAAACAAGCCGATAATCTCGCGCGCCAATCTGGCAAAGATCGGGTCTTGCGTGCTTTCAAAGCAGGCGAGGCAGGCTTCAAGCGAATGCATATGCGGGTTTTGCAGTCGCGGCCCTTTTACTGGAACTTGGTGCCAGAACCCAAGCTTGGGGTGGCGCATCTTGGTATCGATCAAAGTCACCGTCTGCTGCATCATATCCAAAACGTCAGGAGTCGGCGAAACGCGGTAGAACCAGCCCAAGGAGAACAGGGCAAAAGCATTGTCATAAAGGTCGGTTGTCGGATCAAGAGTTTGATTGTCCGAAGTAACAAGTTTGGCCCAGCCCAAATCGGGCCCCTGCCAACAATGAGACACCATAGCCTCATAC